>DATMIX010000043.1:0-64434 GCA_035554095.1 Gaiellaceae bacterium
GAGCCAGACGCTCGCCAAGCTGGTCGCGGCGGTCCAGGCGGCCGGTGGGCCGGCGTACGACTGGCGTGAAATCGACCCGGTGAACAACGCCGACGGCGGCGAGCCCGGGGGGAACATCCGGCAGGTCTTCCTGTTCCGGAGCGACCGCGGGCTCTCCTTCGTCGACCGGCCCGGCGGCACCTCGACGGCCGCGAACGCCGTCACCGGAACGGGTGCGTCGACGCAGCTCGTCTACAGCCCGGGTCGACTGGCCCCGACGAACGCGGCGTTCGACGCGAGTCGCAAGCCGCTCGCTGCCGAGTTCCTCTACCGGGGCCACAAGCTGTTCGCGATCGCCAACCACTTCAACTCCAAGGGCGGCGACGATCCGCTGATGGGCCGCTTCCAGCCGCCGACGCGGAGCTCCGAGGTTCAGCGGCACCAGCAGGCCGACATCGTCGGCGGGTTCGTCTCGCAGATCACCGCGGCAGACCCGAGCGCGAACGTGATCGTCCTCGGAGATCTGAACGACTTCGAGTTCTCCGAGACGGCCGCGCGGCTCCGGGCCCACGGCCTCCACTACCTCGTCGAGTCACTGCCCCTGAACGAGCGCTACAGCTACGAGTTCGAGGGGAATGCCCAGGGGCTCGATCACATTCTCGCGAGCGACAACCTCTTCCAGAACGCTCCGTTCGTCTACGACGCGGTGCACGTGAACGCGGAGTTCGCCGATCAAGCGTCGGACCACGACCCCGAGGTCGTCCGCTTCACGCTGAACGCAGCTCCGTCAGTGTCCGCGGGCGGCCCGTACGCCGTCGACGAGGGCTCGTCGCTGACGCTCACCGCGAGCGGCAGTGACCCCGAAGGCGGTTCCCTGAGCTACGCCTGGGATCTCGATGACAACGGCACCTTCGAGACTGCGGGGCAGCTCGCCACGTTCGCGAGCGATGACGGGCCGGCGACTCGGACCGTGAAGGTCCGCGTCACGGACGATGTGGGCGTGTCGACGCTCGACTCGGCGACGATCACGGTTGCGAATGTCGCCCCGAGGGCGACGTTCGCAGCACCCGCGTCGACCTTCGCCGGATTCGCGTTCGCGCTGTCGCTGACGAGCCCGAGCGATCCCTCCCAGGCCGACACCGTGGCCGGGTTCGGCTACGCGTTCGATTGCGGCTCGGGCTATGGGGCATTCGGCTCCTCGCCCACGCGCACCTGCCCGACAACCGACGTCGGCACTCGCCAGGTCGGCGGCAGGATTCGCGACAAGGACGGCGGCATCAGCGAGTACCACGCGAGCGTGAACGTCGTCGTCACGTTCACCAGCCTGTGCCAGCTGACCCGCGCCTTCGCAACCGACCAGGACACGGCCACGGTGCTCTGCAAGAAGCTCGAGGCCGCCGCCGCCGATCCGAGCGCCCGTACAGACCTCCTGGCTGCCTACCGAAAGCAGGTCGATGCGAAAACAGGCAAGGTCTTCACCGCCGAGCAGGCGGCGATCTTGAAGCAGCTGTCGACACACCTCTAGGCGTCGGCCATTCGAGGACGGTCCGGGCCGGCTCGACCGGTCCGGGCCAATGACAAGGCTGCTCGACCGGCCGGCGCGGGAGCTCGAGCGCTGAAGGCTAGGCGGCGCGGTCCGGCTGCACCGGCTCGGCTTCGGCGACCGGCGCCGGCTCGACGGCCTGGCCGTTGCCCTCGGTGGCGTTCCGCGCGACCTCGATGGCGCGGCTCTCCCGGATGACGGTCACCTTGATCTGGCCCGGATACTCGAGCTGGTCCTCGATCTCGCGCGCGATCTCGTGCGAGAGCAGTACGGCCTGGTCGTCGTCGACCTCCGTCGGCTTCACGATCACGCGGATCTCGCGGCCGGCCTGAAGGGCGTAGACCTTCTCGACGCCGCGGTGGTGCGCGGCGAGCTCCTCGAGCTCCTCGAGCCGCTTGATGTAGTGCTCCAGGCTCTCGCCGCGTGCGCCGGGCCTGGAGGCCGAGACGGCATCGGCCGCGATCAGGAGCACCGCCTCGACGGTTTGCGGCTGGACCTCGTAATGGTGTGCCTCGATCGCGTGGATGACCGCGTCGCTCTCGCCGTAGCGGCGCGCGAACTGGGCGGAGATCGCGGCATGCGAGCCTTCGATCTCGTGCGTGAGCGCCTTCCCGAGGTCGTGCAGGAGCGCCGCGCGTCTCGCGGTCTTGACGCTCGCGTCGAGCTCCGAAGCCATGATTCCCGCGAGGTGGACGACCTCGAGCGTGTGCTTGAGGACGTTCTGGCCGTAGCTGGTGCGGAAGCGAAGACGGCCGAGAATCTTGACGAGCTCCTCGTGGAACGAGCCGCAGTTCGCCTCGAACACGGCCTGCTCGCCGGCGTGGACGATGTGCTCTTCGATCTCGGCCTTCGACTGGTAGTACATCTCTTCGATCCGAGCCGGGTGGATGCGCCCGTCCTCGATCAGCTTCGCGAGCGTGAGCTTCGCGATCTCTCGGCGGATGCCGTCGAAGGAGGAGAGCACGACCGCCTGCGGCGTGTCGTCGATGATGAAGTCGACGCCCGTCAGGTGCTCGAGTGCCCGGATGTTGCGGCCCTCGCGGCCGATGATCCGGCCCTTCATGTCGTCGGAGGGCAGCTCGACGAGTGAGACGGTCGTCTCGGACGCGTGGTTCGCCGCCACGCGCTGCAACGCGTCTGCGACCAGGTTCCTGGCCCGTCGCTTGGCCTCGGTCTGCGCCTCCTCCTCCATCTGCCGCACACGCCTCGCCAGCTCGTGCCGGATCAGCTCTTCGGAGCGGCTGAGAAGGTGCGCCTTGGCCTCGTTGGTGGTCATGCCGGAGATCCGCTCGAGCTCCTTGAGCTCGGCCTCCTTGGCGCCCTTCAGCTCTTCCTGCAGCTGCTTGGAGTGCGTCTCGCGGTCGAACACGCCCTGCTCGCGGCGCGTCAGCTCCGTCAGCTTCCGGTCGATCTCGTCCTCCTTGGTGAGGACGCGCTCTTCGATCTTGATGATCTCGGCACGACGCTCGGCCACCTCGGTCTCGACCTCGGAGCGCAGCTTCACGGACTGCTCACGCGCCTCGATCTGCGCCTCCCGCCGCATCGCCTCCGCTTCGCGGTGGGCCTCGGTCAGCAGAAGCTGCCGGGTGCGGCGCGCGGCCGCGAGCCGTGATCCCGTCAGCGCGTAGAGCGCAACGAAGGCAAGCGCCGCTCCTGCGGCGAGGCCGATCAGGATTCCAATGACGACGAACATGGGCGCTCCTGGAGTGCGCCCACATCAGGCATGCCTCGAATCGGGTGCCTCGTAGGCCCGCGCACGGGCCTCTGGCCGCTACCTCAGCGCTGCTGCGGCCTCCTGGATGCGTGCTCGATCGGGGACGGAGTCATGTTCAAGAGCCGATTTCGAAACTGTCAGATGCAGGCAAATTGTGAGTTGAGCTTTCAACATCCTAACTCCGTCCCGTCACTCTCCGCAATTCCGGGCATCGCCCGCTCGATCGAGTCGAGCGAAAAACCGCGACGGGCAAGCCAGCGCGCGGTCCTGATTCCACTCCCGCGCCGTAAGGCGAGGGCCACGGCGCGCTCGTCCTCGGGCGGCAGCCGGCAGACCGCCTCCGAGATGAGCTCCGCGGAAAGTCCCTCCCGCTCCAGCTCGAACCGGATCGCGGAGTCTCCGAAGCCGCGTTCGGCGAGCGCGGAGGCACGGCCGCGCGCGAAGCGCCCGTCGTCGACAGCCCCGGCCCGGCGCAACGTCCCCACGGCGTCGTCCGCCTCGCGGCCGGCGACGCCTTTCCCTTCGAGGATCCGGCGGACGCCGAGCTCAGAGCGGTCGCGGCGGCTCAGCGAGCGCGCCGCCGTGTCGACAGCCGCGGAGGCCCGCAGCTCGCGGCGGAGACGCCTCAGGCGTGCGCGGTCGAGCTCGAGCCCGACCGACAGCTCCGCGCGCGCGGCTACGTCGAGCGGAACCGTCCGCCAGCTCGAGCCGTCGAGCTCAACGCGCACGCGCCCCGGCCGCGCGGGCCGGAGGGCGGTCACTCTCGGCATCCGCCGGAGCCTCCTCGTCGGTCGGCGCCTCGTCCCGCGCATCGACCGCCGTCGGCAGCAGCCGTGCCGACACGACTTGTTCGGGCCCGGCGTCAGCCTGGATCTTCGCGAGGATCTGCTGGGTGACGTCCGGGTGCTCGCGGAGGAACGCCGTTGCGTTCTGCCGTCCCTGGCCGAGCCGCTCGTCGCCGAAGCTGAAGTACGAGCCGGACTTCGTGACGATCTTCCGCTCGAGGCCGGAGTCGAGCACCGTGCCCTCCCAGCTGATGCCCGAGCCGTAGATGATGTCGAACTCGGCCTGCTTGAACGGCGGCGCGACCTTGTTCTTGACGACCTTCACGCGCACACGGTTGCCGATCGCCTCCACGCCCTCCTTCAGCGTCTCGATCCTGCGGATGTCGAGCCGGACCGACGAGTAGAACTTCAGCGCCCGGCCGCCCGGCGTCGTCTCCGGGTTCCCGAACATGACGCCGATCTTCTCGCGCAGCTGGTTCGTGAAGATGCAGATGGTGTCGGTGCGGTTGAGCGTGCCGGCGAGCTTGCGGAGCGCCTGGCTCATCAGGCGCGCCTGGAGGCCGACGTGGCTGTCCCCCATCTCGCCCTCGATCTCGGCCTTCGGCGTCAGCGCCGCGACCGAGTCGACCGCGACGATGTCCAGGGCTCCCGAGCGGATCAGCAGCTCGGCGATCTCGAGCGCCTGCTCGCCCGTGTCCGGCTGGGAGACCAGCAGGTCGTCGATGTTGACGCCGATCCGTTTCGCGTAGGTGGGATCCATCGCGTGCTCGGCGTCGATGAAGGCGCAGATGCCGCCGCGGCGCTGGGCCTCGGCGATCACGTGGTAGACGAGCGTCGTCTTTCCGGAGGATTCCGGTCCGAAGATCTCGACGATCCGGCCCCGCGGCAGGCCGCCGATCCCGAGTGCCAGGTCGAGGGCGAGTGAGCCGGACGAGATCGCGCCCACGGAGACAGCCGCGGCGTCGTTCATCTTCATCACGGCGCCCTTGCCGAATGCGCGCTCGATCTGGCCGAGCGCGGTGTCGAGTGCTTGCTCGCGATCCACATCCATCACCCTCCCACCGCAACCGATTGCAGGACTTCGTACTGCGCCCCTGACGGCCGCAGGACGGACATATAAACAGCAGCTTCGGACGTCACGATCGCGCCCAGCTCCGGAATCGGGGGCCGGAGGCGCGGGCGCCCGCGAAAGCGGACGACCGTGATGTGCGGCAGCCACGGCCTGCGCTCGCGCTCGTAGACGCCGAGCCGCTCGAGCCGGTCGTGAAGGTCGCCCGCCAGCTCGGCCGCCCGGTCGTCCTCGTCGTCGCAGACGAGCATGCCGACGCTCCTCGTCTCGCGATAGCGTCGGGGAGTGAGCGCCGGAGGTTCGGCGCCGGCGACGGCCCGCCGCAGCTCAGCGCCGATCGCGTCGAGCTCGGACGCCGGCCGCCGTCCCAGAAACGCGAGGGTGACGTGGAGATGCCCGGGCCCGAGCACCCGGACGTCGGCTCTCGCGAACGCCTCGGCCTGCCACGACACGAGCCGATCGACGGCGTCGTCCGGCAGGCGCAGGGCGCAGAAGAGACGAAGGTGCTCACCGGCCCCGACGCTACCAGCCGGAGTCAAACGGAGCCGTTACCGGTCTGCGACAGAAGACGCCTGGCGAGATGCAGCGCCGCAGCTGTCGCGCGAGCCCGAATCGCCTCGCGGTCGCCGGGCAAGTCGAGGCGGCGGGCGAGCTCGCCGTCCGGCCCCGACACATGGACGAAGACGAGCCCGACCGGCTTGTCGGGCGTCCCGCCGCCGGGGCCGGCGATTCCTGTCACCGCGATGCCGACATCGGCTGCCAGGCGCCCCCTCACCCCGACGGCCATCGCTTCGGCAGCCTCTGCGGACACCGCTCCGTGACGGGTGAGAACCTCGGCCGGAACAGCGAGCTCCTCGGCCTTGACGTCGTTGGCATAGGCGACCACGGCGCCTCGGAAGACGTCGCTCGACCCCGGGACGGCGGTCAGCCGCGCCGCGACGAGCCCGCCGGTGCAGGACTCGGCGGTCGCCAGCGTCGAGCCGCTGCCGCGACAGAGCTCGAGCAGGATCTCGGCCACCGGGCGCTCGTCCTCCGCGAAGAGGTGCGAGGCCAGCCGGTCCCGCAGCGCGGTTGAGATGCGCTCGGCTCGCGCGTGTCCTCCCGGGCCGACCACGAGGTCGACGTGGATCTCGAACTCACGCGCGCAGACGGTCGCCTCGACACCCTCGCCGTCGCCGCCGGCGTCCTCCAGCGCCCGGGCGACCTCCGACTCGCTCGCCCCGTAGAAGCGGAGCGTGCGCCGCCGCGGCGGCTCCGTGCGCGAGAGCACGCGCCGGACCGGCTCCGAGTCGAGAGCCGCCCGCCAGAGACGCCGGAGCTCGGGCGGTGGCCCGGGCAGGACGACGACCACTCGGTCGCCGTCCTCCAGCACGATCCCCGGCGCGGTGCCGGCAAGACCGAGAGAGACCCCGCCCTCCGGGAGGGACGCCTGCTTGCGAACGCCAGGGGCGAAGTCGGCATACGGCCGGTTCAACCGCTCCGCGATCGAGCGCGAGACGGCCTCGATCTCTCGCTCGAGGCCGGCGTCGACGGCGAGCGGACGTTCCGCAACGCGCGCGATCGTCTCGACCGTGCGATCGTCGTGCGTCGGCCCCAGCCCGCCCGAGACGACGCAGAGCTCGGCCTCGAAGCCTTCGCGCAAGGCGCCCTCGAGGTCTCCCGGCGAGTCACCCACGATCAGGATTCGCGCAGGCTCGACGCCGAGCGTGAGGAGCTCCCGCGCGAGAAAGGGCCCGTTCAGGTCTTGCCGGTCGCCGCGGACGAGCTCGCTGCCGGTGACGACGACGACCGCGCGCGGCCGCCCTCCATCGGTCAAGTCTGCGGCGGGGCCTTCTTGATCGCCTTCGGCGTGACGATCAACTGCTCGGCCTTCCCGTTGCCCGGAATCAACCGGACGCGGCCGTTCACCTTCGCGACGAGATTGGCGGGCTTGCCCGCGGCGATCCAGAGCCGCCGGTAGAGGAACGGCTTGTGGGTGAAGGGAAGCTGCTGGCCCTGCTGGAGCGTGCCCGTGTAGAGCGTCCGCCCCCCGGCCGAGTTCCCCCGAACCTGCAGCCAGCAGTCGCCGTTCGCGGCGGTCAGGACGAGCTTGGCCATCTGCGGGTGGGGTCGGGCTGCCGTCCGCTGCTTCTTCGCGCTCGTTGCGCCGGGGGCATTGACGCCCTGGACCTTCGGGTTGCTGGTCGAGCCGAACTTCCACGCGGCGATCACGAGCGCGAAGACGATCGCGATCGCTCCAAGCGCGACGAGGATCCCACGCGCCTCGAACCGGTGGCCCAGCTGGGGCGGCCGGCGCTGGTAGTCGCGCGGCCGCAGGGGCACGTCCTCCTCACCCGTGATGAAGCGGGAGTTGTACTCGTCGACGTAGAGCTGCCCTTCGAGCCCGAGGGCATCTGCGTAGTTGCGCAGAAAGCCCTTCACGTACGTCGGCGCGGGCAGGAGCTCGAACTTCTCGTCCTCGAGCGCCTTCAGATATTTCGAGCGAATCTTGGTCTGCTGCTCGATCTCAGGCAGCTCGAGCTGCTGACGCAGACGCGCCTCGCGCAGGCTGTTTCCGATCTCGAACACGGCGGCGCTTCGATTCTATTGGCGATTCATTCGAAGGCGAGCAGGAGGCCGAAAAAGCCCAGCGCAAGGGCAGCAGTGAGCCCTAGACAAAGGCCGAGGAACCCGAGCCACTTGCCTGCTCGGGCCGTTCCGTCGCCTGGACGCGCGAGCGTCCGCGCGGCCCGGGCGCGGGCGCCGCGGGCCAGCAGGATCGCGATCAGGCCCAGCAGCGTCCCGGCGATCGCCTCGGCCGCGACCGCCTGGGGAAGGTTGATGCGCTCCGACCTGGTTGAGACGAACGCGAGCGGCACCGCCGCGAGCGAGAGCAGCGCGAAGAGCACGGCAAAACGGGCCCGGTCGTTCCGCACGCGCGTGGAACTATTGCTTCCGGTACGGACGGCCAATCGCTGCCGGCGGGATCGAGCGGCCGATCACACCTGCCACGGCGATCAGGGTGATGGCATACGGGAGGATGTTGAACAGGATCGCTGCCGACTGGGAGTAGGTCGGCAGGCGGTCGGAGAGCGCGCTCGCGAACCCGAACAGCAGGCAGCCGGCGAGCGCGCCGAACGGCCGCCAGCGGCCGAAGATCAGCGCGGCCAGCGCGATGAAGCCGCGGCCGGCGGTCATGTTTTCGCTGAACGAGTGGTTGAAGCCGATCGACAGGTAGGCCCCTCCCATCGCCGCGAGAATTCCCGACACGATCACTGCCGCGTAGCGAACGAGGTAGACCGAGATCCCGACCGTGTCGGCCGCACGCGGATGCTCTCCGACCGAGCGGATGCGGAGACCGACAGGCGTCTTGAACATGACGACCCAGGAAAGGACGACGGCGAGAATCGAGAGCCAGATCATCAGGTTCTGGTCGCCGAACCATTCGCCGAAGAAGTTGCTGCCGAGGTGCAGGTTCACGTCCGGGATCGCCGGGAGCTTGTCCTCGGGCGGCGTACCCTCGTCGCCGTAGATCTCGACGAAGAAGTAGCCGGTGACCCCGAGGGCGAGGAAGTTGATCGCCGTCCCGCTCACGATCTGGTCGGCGCGAAGCGTGATCGAGACGAAGGCGTGGATCAGCGCGGTCAAGCCTCCGGCCGCCATCGCGATCAGGACGCCGCCCACCCAGGAATTCGTCTTGTCCGCACCCCAGATGCCGAAGAAGGCGCCCATCAGCATCATCCCTTCTAGGCCGATGTTCACGACGCCGCTCCGCTCCGAGAACATGCCGCCGATCGCCGCGAAGGTCAGCGGAGTCGCGTAGCGCAGCATCGCGGCGAGCAAAGCCGACCAGACCACGACCTCCTCGAGGTGGCCGACGCTCGAGCGCGTCGCCAGGATCCCGAGCGCGGTCCCGACAATCCCCGACGCGACGCCGCCCCACCCCAGCCGGCGCCTGCCCCGGGCGACCACCCAGCCGCCGAGTGAGACCGCGACCGCGCCGGCGACCACCGGCCAGACGATCGTCCGCGCGGTTATCGGCGGCAGCGCCACGAAAAAGGCGAACAGACCGCTCAAGATCGCAGCGACTCCGATTACCTTGTCGAAGTCGACGCGTTCGAGCGAGAACCGCTCGGCCGTTGCGACGCGGGTGGCCATCAGAGCTTCGCCCCTTCGGCCGGCCTTTGCCTGATCCGGAGCTTCCTCCGCGCCGTCCAGAGGTAGAGGATGATCACGTCCGCCCCGATGAAGAGCAGGATGAACGCCTGGATCATCAGCGTCAGGTTCCCCGCGAGCTCGGGCTTGATCGCGAGATCGAGGTTCCGCGTCGAGGCACCGTAGAGCAGGGCGCCGAAGATGAGCGCACCGAGGCCGGTTCCGACGGCGGTGTTCCGGCCCAGCAACGCGACGGCGATGCCGATGAAGCCGATCTGCGACGAGAGCACGTCCAGCGAGCCGAGGCGGAACTGCCAGCCGAGGATGTCGATCGCTCCGCCGATCCCCGCGAACAGCCCGGAGATCGCCATCGCGAGGAAGTAACTGCGCGCGACGCTGATCCCACCGTACCGAGCGGCCTCGGGGTTGAAGCCGACCGCGCGCACCTGGTAGCCGAGCGTGGTTCGGTTGAGGATCAGGTAGAAGGCGACCAGCGATGCGATCGCGATGAAGATGCCGATATGCAGGCCCTGCGAACGTGGGTCTCCCCAGAAGACGGGCAGCTTCGCGCTCTGCTTGATGTCGTTCGAGACCGGGTTGGAGACGTTCTGGGTGTTCTGGAGCGGCCCGCCCTGGCCGAACAGATACGACCCCACGTAGATCGCGATCCAGTTCAGCATGATCGTCGTGATCACCTCGTGCGCACCGACGGTCGCCTTGAGGAAGCCGGCGATTCCCGCCCAGGCAGCCCCCGCCAGCGCCGCGAGGCCGATCGCCACGAAGATGTGAAGCGGCTTCGCGAGGTTCGCCCACGACGAGCCGACGACGACGGCGACATAGGCGCCGACGAGGTACTGGCCCTGACCGCCGATGTTGAAGAGCCCGCACCGGAACGCGAACGCGACCGCCAGGCCGGTCATGATCAGCGCAGTCGTCGAGAGAAGGGTCTGCTGCAGGTTGAACGCCGAGTTGCAGGCGGTCGAGATGCAGTCGGAGTTGATCGTCGGATGGAAGATCCAGTTGAAGCCGGCGCCGTTGAAGATCCCCTTGTAGGTGTCGAGCGGATCGTGGCCGGTTGCGAGCACGACGAGGCCGCCCACGAAGAACGCGACCACTGCCGTCAGAAACGGCGTGATGATCCCGCCGGCACGCTGGTAGAGGGCCAGGCGCCTCGCGACGCTCGGGATCTGGCCCGGTGGAGTGCCGCCTTCGCCCGGAACGGGCGCGGGCGCCGCGCTCTGCTCGCTCACGCGGCCTGCCTCGCCCCGCCGGTCATCGCGAGCCCGAGCTCCTCGGAGGAGACGTCCGGCGAGTACTCGCCCACGACTCGCCCTTCGTAGACGGCGAGAATCCGGTCCGAGAGCGAGAGGATCTCGTCGAGCTCGAACGAGACGAGCAGGATCGCGCGACCCTCGTCGCGCTCCTCGACGAGCCGCCGGTGGACGAACTCGATCGCGCCCACGTCCAGCCCGCGGGTCGGCTGGGCGGCGATCAGCACGCGGGGGTCACGGGAGACCTCGCGCGCGACGACCACCTTCTGCTGGTTTCCGCCGGAGAGGCCGGCGGCGCGCGTGCGGGGGCCGCCGCCGCGTACGTCGAACTCGCGCAGGAGCGTCCTGGCGCGGGAGATCATCCGCCCCGGCCTCAGCCACGCCCAGCGCGAGATCGGCGCCTTGTCGTAATCGTGCAGCGCCAGGTTCTCGGCCAGCGTGAAGTCGAGCACGAGCCCGCGGCGCTGGCGGTCCTCGGGGATGTGGCCGAGCCCCTCGTCGAGCCGCTCGTGCGCGCTCGCCTTCGTCACGTCGAGCCCGCCGACCTCGATCGACCCGCCCGCAACCGGCCTCAGGCCGCTGAGCGCGTCGATCAGCTCCGTTTGGCCGTTCCCGTCCACGCCGGCGATCCCGACGATCTCGCCGCCGCGGACGGTCAGCGAGACGTCGCGAACGGCCTCGAGCTCCCGGTCGTCGAGGACGCTCAGACCGTCGACGACGAGCAGCGGCTCCCCCGGCTCCGCGGGTTTCTTCTCGACGCGCAGGAGGACCTCGCGGCCGACCATCATCCGCGCCAGTTCCTGCTCGGTGGCCCCCTGCGCGGTGACGGTGTCGACCTTCTTGCCTCGTCGCAGAACTGTGATGCGGTCGGCGATCTCGAGCACCTCGTTCAGCTTGTGCGTGATGAAGATGATCGACTTGCCCTGCTCCGTGAGGCTGCGGATGATCGTGAACAGCTCGGCCGCCTCCTGCGGCGTGAGGACGGCCGTGGGCTCGTCGAGGATCAGGATCTCGGCGCCGCGGAACAGCGCCTTGAGGATCTCCGCCCGCTGCTGCTGGCCGACGCTGATGTTCTCGACCCGCGCGTGCGGGTTCACGGCGAGGCCGTACTGCTCCGAGAGCTCCTTGACGCGCCGTTCGGCCGCGCCCTCGTCGAGCAGAACGGCTTCGCGCCGCGGCTCCATGCCGAGCACGATGTTCTCCGCGACGGTCATCACCGGGATCAGCATGAAGTGCTGATGAACCATCCCGATTCCGTGGTCGATCGCCACGCGCGGTGAGCTGATCTTCACCGGCTCGCCGTCGACGAGGATCGAGCCGTCGTCGGGTGTGTACAGGCCGTAGACGACGTTCATCAGGGTCGACTTGCCCGCGCCGTTCTCCCCCAACAGCGCGTGAACCTCGCCGCGTGCGAGGTCGAAGTCGACGTGGTCGTTCGCGAGGATCCCGGGGAACTCCTTGGTGATCCCACGGAGTTCCAGGATCGGCGACTCGGTGGCCACGAGGCGATTCTAAGAGGCTGGAAAAAACGAGGCGGGCCTTGCGGCCCGCCTCGAATCGATCTCGTGCCGAGTATGGCTAGAGCTTCTTCGGCGGGCGGATCTTGCCCTTGATGATCAACGCCTTGAGGGAGTTGACCTTCTTCATGTACTTCGCGCACTTGCAGCGCGAGCTCAGCTTGCCGAGCGCGACACCCTTGTTCTTCAGGTTGAACACGAGATTCCGGCCGCCCTTGAACTTGCCGGCCTTGACGGCCTGCACGGTCAGGAAGACCGAGTTGTCGACGCGCTTGACGGCGCTCGTCAGGATGAACGAGCCGAGGCCGCCCTGATCCTTGTCGACGCCGATCCCCCATTTGCCCTTGCTCTTGGCAGCGGAGAGTGCGCCGAGGCCGCAACCACCCGCGACCTGGAAGACGACCTGCGAGCCGGCGGCGATCTGGTTCAGCGCCAGCTCCTTGCACTTCGACTGGTCGTTGAACGTCTGCGAGAAGTTCACGAGCGTCTTCGTGCCCCGCACGCACTTTTTGGCGCCGGCGCGGTAGCCCGCGATGAAGATCGAGACGGTCGGGATGTTGAGCCCGCCGACCGCGCTGATGATCTTCTTGCCCTTCTCCTTCGCCTTGAACGCGGCGAGGCAGCCGATCAGGTAGCTGTTCTCGTTCGTGTTGAACGTCAGTCCAGCGACGTTCTTGTCACCCTTGAAGGGCGCGTCGTTGATCGAGTAGTCGATGATCGCGAACTTGTTGGTCGGATACTTCTCGGCCGTTGCGTGCGTTGCGTCCGCCAGCAGGAAGCCAACCGAGATGATGATGTTGTACTTCGCGCGGGCGAGCGACTCGAGGTTCGGGATGTAGTCGTTCGTCGACTTCGACTCGACCGCCTTGTACTTGATGTTCAGTACCTGGGCGGCCCGCTTCATCCCCTCCAGGGCCGACTGGTTGAACGAACGGTCGTTGAACCGACCGACGTCGCTGACCAATCCGCCTCTGATGGTCGCCGACGAGGAAGCCATACCGGTCCCCGTCAGCAGCGCTGCGAGTGTCACGAAAGCCGCACACAGCATCGCGACGCGCAGCAAGTGCTTGTTCTTCACGTATTTCCCTCCTGCCCCGTTGGGAGTTTTGATGACTCTAACTCGCCTGACCTGGTCCAAGCGAGTCCTCGCAATGTAAGACGTTCGCGGGGCCGCTTAGTTGGCGATGACGCGGGAGAGATCGGCCTCGTCGACGAGCACCTTACGCGGTTTCGAGCCCTCGTAGCCGGAGATGATCCCGCGGCGCTCGAGCATGTCGATCAGGCGGCCCGCACGCGTGTAGCCGACCCGTAGGCGCCGCTGCAGCAGCGATGTCGAGGCGGTCTGGGCCGTGACCACGATCTCGATAGCGCGATCGAGAAGTGGGTCCTCGTCCGGGTCGAAGTCGCCTTCGGCGTCGTCCAGGTCCTCAGGCGACGGCTCGGGAGCCTCGAGGAGGCTCTCGTCGAGCTCCTGGTCGCGCTGCGCGCGGCACTGCTCGACGACGAGGGCGATCTCGTCCTCCGTGACGAAGGCGCCCTGGAGCCGTTGTAGCCGCGACGTGCCGAGGGGCTTGAAGAGCATGTCGCCCTGGCCGAGGAGGCTCTCGGCGCCGGACTGGTCGAGGATGACGCGCGAATCCGTCTGGCTCGAGACGGCGAAGGCGACCCTGCTCGGGACGTTCGCCTTGATCATCCCCGTGATCACGTCGACCGATGGCCGCTGCGTCGCGAGGACGAGGTGGATCCCGACGGCTCGGCTCTTCTGTGCAAGGCGGATGACGGCGTCCTCCACGTCCTGGGGCGCGATCATCATCAGGTCGGCGAGCTCGTCGATCACGACCAGCAGGTAGGGCAGCGTCGGCTCGCCGCGGGAGCGGAAGGCCCGGTTAGCCTCGTTCAGGTTCCGCGCCCGCACGGCGGAAAGGCGCTCGTAACGCCGCTCCATCTCGCTGACGACGTTCGCAAGCACGATCGATGCCTCTTTCGGGCTCGAGACGACGGGCGTCAGGAGGTGCGGGATCGCCTCGTAGAAGTTCAGCTCGATCTTCTTGGGGTCGATCAGGATGAGCCGCACCTCGTCGGGCGTCGAGCGCAGCAGGATCGACGTGAGGATCGTGTTGATGCAGCCCGACTTGCCCGAGCCGGTCGTGCCCGCGATGAGGATGTGCGGCATCCGCGCCAGGTCCGTCCAGACGGCTGAGCCGGAGATGTCCTTGCCGAGCCAGACCGAGAGCGGGCTCGCGGTCTGCGGGAGGTCGCCGAAGATGTCGCCGAGCGCGACGTAGCTCGGGCTCGCGTTCGGGAGCTCGACGCCCACGGCCTGCTTGCCGGGGATCGGCGCGAGGATTCGGATCTCCGTCGTCGCGAGCGCGTAGCTGAGATCGTCCTTCAGGGCTGCGACCTTCGAGACCTTCGTCCCCGGGGCAAGCTGGAGCTCGTAGCGCGTGACGCGCGGTCCGGAGATCTGTCCGATCACGCTGGCGTCGACGCCGAAATGCGCGAGCGTCTGCACGAGCGCTTCCGCGACCTTCGCGTTCTGATCCGTCGATCCGCCTGCCCCCTTCGGCGAGCTTCGCAGGATCGAGTGGTCCGGCAGGCGGTAGTCCTTCGAAACGGCCGCGCCGACATCGAACAGGCTGGCCTGGTCCGGCTCGTCGGTGTCCGGATCCTCGAGCAGCAGCGGCGCCGGGCCGGGCGGCTCGACTTCCGAGACGACGTCCGGAAACTCGTTGACCGCATCGATCGGCGGCGCGGCGAGCGCGGTCGAGCCCGTCGACTCGTCAAGCGGCTCCACGAGGCGGAGCTCGGCGTTGTGCTGGATGCGCGCGCGGCGCGCGGCCGCGGCCGTGCTCGCGCGCCTGACGGCGGTGCCGGAGCGTCTGATGATCGCGCCTGCAGACGCGCCGGTGAGCAGCAGCGTTCCGGCAAGAAGCGTCGTCACCCCCACGATCAGCACGCCGGTGCCGCCGAGGCCGACGCCGAGGAGGGTGGCGAGCGCGAGCCCGACGTAGCCGCCGTGCGCCTTGCCGAGCGTGAGCATCAGGCCGGCGGCAAAGACGACGAGACCCGTCCGGAAGGGCCGCATGTCGACGAGGTCGCTCCGGGCCAGCATCAGGCCCCCGACCGCAAGGCAGGCGACCGGGAAGATCACCCTCGCCGCCCCGATCAGCGCGTCGAGCCCCTCGGCTGCGAAACCGCCTGCGTACCCGCCGCTCCAGCCGAGGTAGAGCACCGTCGAGAGGAAGACGCCGAGGGCGGCCAGCACGAGCCCGAGCAACTCGGGATGCTGGTGCCCGCGCGCTTTGGACGATCGCTTCTTCTTGCGGACGCGCGCGGGCGTGCGCGGCTTCGGAGAGCGCTTCTTACGACGGCGGGCCATCGGCCGCGCGTCATTCGACGCGGCCGCGGCCAGCCCTCTACCTCAGTTTGTTCGGGTAGGGGCTCCCACGCGGCTACGCGGCGAGTGCGCGCAGGTCTTCGAGCGTGTGTCCGAGCAGGTTCTCCCGCAGGTCGAACAGGCCGGCCCAGAGGGAGGCCCGGTCGGGCGCCGTCCGGATTCGCGCCGCATCGGAAAGCCCCTGAAGAGCCCGGACGAACACTGCGAGCTCGAGGTACGTCTGGGCGACGCGGATCGGGCTGACGTGGACGCCGGCGCGGTCGAGGATCGGCGCCCACTCGAGCAGCTCCGCGGCGCCGGGAGCGCCGTACCAGGAGCGCCCCTCGGCCCAATCGGGCTCGAGCTCCAGGAGGTACCGGCCGAGCGGCGCCTCCAGGCCGACGAGCGCGGTCTCCGCGCGGTCGGCCGCGTGCCGAAGCGCCGCCTGCCTCCGGCCCGGGGTGGCCGGCTCGGGCTCGCCCCGCGCCCAGCGCTCGAGCAGCCGGCAGAAAGCCAGCGAGGCCGCCTCGCAGGCCGCCAGCTGCCCGACGAGGCGCGTCGCCGTGGTTTGCTCGGCGGCGAAGTCCTCGAGGACATCGGCCCAGCCGGGCTCGTAAGCGCGAACACTCATATCTCTACTACTACAGGGAGAATCATCGGCCGTCGACCAGTGCGGTCGTAGACGAGCTGGCCCAGTCCGTCGTGCAGATGCTCCTGGATCAGCTTGACCTCGGTCGTGTGCTCGTTGAGAAGGTCGTGGAGCACGCGCTGGGCCTCGAGTCGCATCTCCTGCAGGAGGGAGTCCGATTCGCCGAACCCGCGCGCGATCAGCTCGGGTGGACCGGTCACGTGGCCGTTTGCGCCTCCGAGCGTCGCGACGACGATGACGACGCCGTCCTCGGAGAGGTGACGCCGATCGCGCAGCGCGACATCGTGCACGTCGCCGACGCCGAGACCGTCGACGAACGTGACGCCCGACTCTACGTCGTCGACGACGCGGGCGCCCTCCGGCGTCAGCTCGACCACGGCGCCGTTCTCGGCCAGGACGATCGCCTCCGCCGGGACTCCTCCCTCCTCCGCGAGGCGGGCGTGCGCCGCGAGCATCCGGAACTCGCCGTGCACCGGCATCATCGCCTTCGGCCTGACGAGCGAGATCATCGTCCGCAGCTCCTCGGCGTGCCCGTGGCCCGAGACGTGAACAGGTGCGTTCTCCTGGTGCAGAACCTCCGCCCCCGCCTTGGCCAGCTCGTTGATCGCGTCGTGGACGCGCAGCTCGTTGCCGGGCACGGGGCGCGCGGAGATGATCACGGTGTCGCCGCGGTCGACGCGGACGGCGGGATGGTCGTTGTAGGCGATCCGAACGAGCGCGGAGAGGGGCTCGCCCTGGGAGCCCGTGCAGAGGATCAGCACCTGGCCGGGCTGGTAGTCGTCGAGCTCGGCCGGCTTGATCAACGCGTCCTCGGGCATGTCGACGTACCCGAGGTTGCGCGCGATGTTCAGGTTCTTGCGCATCGAGCGGCCGACGACGCACACCTTGCGGCCGACGTCGAGGGCGACGTCGACGGCCTGCTGCATGCGGTGGATGTTCGACGCGAACGACGCCACCAGGATCCGGCCTTGCCGCTGCGGGATGATCTGGCGAAAAGCTTCTCCCACGAGTCGTTCCGAGCCGGTCACACCCGGGCGCTCGGCGTTCGTGGAGTCGCCCAACAGCAGGTCGATGCCCCGGTTGCCGAGCTCCGCGAGCCGGCCGACATCCGTGCGAAGACCGTCGACAGGGGTGTGGTCGAGCTTCCAGTCGCCGGTGTGGAGGACGCGACCTGCCTCCGTCTCGAGCACCACGGCGACGGAGTCGGGAACCGAGTGCGCGACGCGGACGAACCCGACCCTGAAGGCGCCGAGCTGCAGCGCTCCCTCGTCCGGCGCGATCTCGCGCAGCTCCGAGGCGCGGAGCATCCCGTGCTCGTCGAGCTTCGACTTGACGAGCCCGAGGGTCAGCCGTGTCGCCCAGACCTCGTCGACCCGCACCTCGCGGAGCAGGTACGGCAGTGCCCCGACGTGATCCTCGTGGCCGTGGGTGAGGATGACGGCGCGAACGGGACGCTCGCGTTCCCGCAGGTACGTGAAGTCCGGCAGGATCAGGTCGACGCCGAGGTGCTCGTCGCGGGGGAACGCGAGCCCGGCGTCGACCACGACCGCGTCGCCGCCGTGCTCGTAGACCATCATGTTCTTCCCGACCTCGCCCAGGCCGCCGAGCGGGACGATCCGCAAAGGTTCTGGCATCGCTTCAGTTTAGGTGCGGCGGACTCGTTCCGATACACACGTGATGCGCGCGTTGTCCTCGCACGCCGCCGTGATCGCGCTCGGCCTCGCAGCGCTCGTCTTCGGTGCGCTCGACCTGCTTGGAGGGGCGGACTGGACCGCACTAGCGCTCTTCGCCGCCGCCCTCGTCGTCACGGAGCTGATCGAGGACGCCGACCGGATCCGGACGCGCGAGCCCGTCGATTCCGAGCTGTTCCGCGTCGACTCTGCACTCCATATCGCCGCGGCCGTCGTGCTCGGGCCCTGGCCGGCCGCGCTGCTCGCCGGCGGCTGCACGCTCGGGATACGGCGGTTGCGTGGACGCTCGTTCGGGGCGGTGTGCTTCGAGTCGGCGGCCTTGGCGCTCGCCACGCTCGCCGGGGGTTACGCGTTCCTCTGGGCCGGCGGGGAGACAAACAGCCTCCAGCTCCTCGGAGACCTCGTTCCTCTCGCCGGCCTCGCACTCGTCTACCTGACGGTTCGCGTTGCGTTGCTGCAGGTCGTCTCCGCGCGCGAGGCTTTCCAGCCCGACCTCGCGGCCGGCGCCGGCGAGGCGGCACTGGGTGCGGCGATCGCCCTTTTCGCCACGACCAGGCCGTGGAACCTCGTCGCCCTGGTGCCGCTCGCGCTGGTCGTCCACGTCGTGCACACACGGCTTGCGCGGGTGAGGCGGGAGACGCTGCAGGCGCTCGAGACGTTCGCGAACATCGTCGACGAGCGCGACCCGAGCACCTACCAGCACTCCGTCCGCGTCGCCCGGTCGGTCGATGCACTCGCCCGCGCCCTGGGCTTCCCCTTCTCGGACATCGATCGCCTGCGCTGGGCGGCCCGTCTCCACGATCTGGGCAAGGTCGCCGTCGACGCGTCGTTGCTTCGCAAGGAAGGTCGCCTCGACGGCTCGGAGTGGGCGGCGATGCGCCGCCACCCCCGGCTCTCCGCCCGTCTGATGCAGCGCTTCGAGTTCGCCGCCGGCCAGGCGCGGGCCGTCGAGTTCCACCACGAGCGCTACGACGGGCAGGGCTACTACGGTGTCGACGGTCGGGAATTGCCGCTCGCGTCGCACTTTCTGATCGTCGCGGACAGCTTCGACGCGATGACCACCGACCGGCCGTTCCGCCCGGCGCTCTCGCACGAGGAGGCGCTCACCGAGCTCGAGCGGAACAGCGGCACCCAGTTCCATCCGACCGTGGCGAAGGCGTTCGTCGCGGTCCAGCGCGGCGAGGATCCGCGCCGGGTGCTCACCGCGCAGGAGCTCGAGCAGCTTCGCGAGGCCGTGATCCCCTACCGCTTGCCCGGGGTCCCCGGAGCGCGTGACCTGAGTGACCGCCCGGAGCTCGTCGCCCTGGGAGGCGTGACGCTCGCGCTCGTCGCCGCGGCGTTCGGCCAGGTCGAGCTCGTGATCGCCGGCGGGGCGGTGGGCGCGGTCGGCCTCCTGCTCTACGTCGTGCGCACGATCCGTGTCGGCCGGCTCGCCGACGCCGTGCTCGAGGCCGCTGGACACGGCATCGAGCGGGACGGCTCCTTCGACGCGGTCGCGCCGGTCCTCGCTGAGGGCTGCCAGGCCGACTGGGTCGCCCTCGTCGACTGGCGGGAAGACGGTCTCGGCGGCACGGTGCGGCGGGAGCTCGGCTCCGGGGCCCCGGCCGAGGCGGCGCTGACGAGCTGGCTCGTCCGCGAGGCCGAGGCGGGCGACGCGCTGCTCTCGACGAGCGGTTTCGAGCTTCAGAGGAGCGGAATGGTCGTCGCCCTGCCGCTTCGACGGGAGAACAGTGCACTCGTCGGCTTCATCGTGCTCGCACTCCCGCGACGGCTCGCCGCGCACGCGGAGCTTGCACTCGCCGACACGGCCGATGCTCTCGGCCTGGCGCTCGCTGAGCGGCCGGATCAACCGGTCGAGCAGCCGGGGGTCGTCGCCGTAGGCTAGGTGCGCGCGGGCTCGAGCACGCCGAGGCGCTCGAGGCAGTCGCGGATCTCGGCCTTCTCGTCCTCGCTCGCCTCGACGAGCGGCAGCCTGACGCCGCCGACGTCGTGTCCGAGCATGTTCAGCGCGGCTTTGATCTGGATCGGGCCCGTGGTCACCCCGAGCAGCTCGTAGGCCGGCCCGAGCTCGCCGTCGATCCGCTTCGCACCATCGCGGTCTCCGTCGCGGAAGCGGCGAATCTGTTCCTTGACCTGGGGCCCGACGACATGCGTGTGGACGCAGACGCCGCCCGTGCCTCCGAGCTCGAGGAACGGGTAGACGAGGTTGTCGTCGCCGGCGTACAGGTCGAGCCCGGTCTCGTCGACGATCCACCGCGCCTGGTCGAGGTCGTCGTTGGCCTGCTTGACGGCCCTCACGTTCGGGATCTCCGCCAGCTCGGCCATCGTCTCGGGGGCGATGTTGATCACCACTCGGCCGGGGATGTTGTAGACCATCACGGGCCGGTCGCTCGCCGCCGCAACCGCCTTGAAGTGCTCGACGATCCCACGCGGCGGCGGCTTGTTGTAGTACGGCGTGACGACGAGGAAGCCGTCCGCGCCGGCCTCGTGCGCCTGCTCGGTCAGATGGATCGAGTGAGCCGTCGAGTTCGTGCCCGTGCCGGCCATGACGGTGGCGCGGTCGCCGATCGCGTCGACCGCGGCCCGCAGGAGCTCGAGGCGTTCGTCGTCCGTGAGGGTCGGCGACTCGCCCGTCGTCCCGGAGACGACGACGCCGTCGGAGCCGTTGTCGACCAGGTAGGAGCAGAGATCGCGATAGCGATCGCAGTCCACCCGGCCTTCGGCGTCGAACGGCGTCACGGTCGCCGTCAGGACTTCGCCCAGCACGGGTTCGATCTTACTGGGAGGACGCGCCGCCGACCGGCTCGTTGAGGACGAGCAGCGTCGTACCGCCGGCGCCTCGCTGCAGCGAGGTCGTGTACCAGTGCGGGCGCGTGAGGCGTTCGATCGCCGCTTGTTCGCCGGGATCCTCCCGGTCGATCGGCGGAGTCGCGACGAGCGGAAGGGTTTGCGCGAGCGGGCGCTGCAAATTCGCCCTCACGTCGCTGCGGCGGAGGTAGACGGCCGTCAGGGTCTGGGTGTCCGGCGGCGGGAGGAACGTCACCACCGAGTCCACACCCTTCAGGTACTTCATCGCGTACAGCGAGAGCTCCACCGCCTCGCGCCGGAGGACGACGTCGTCGACTTGGGCCGCCGGGGGCAAAGCGCACCGTGAGGCGGCGACGCCGCAGAGGACGTAGACGAGCGTCCGGTCCGACGGCCGCACCGTCAGGCCGCCCGTCGAGAGACCGTTGTCGGTCGTGTCGCGGGTAGCGATCCCGGACAGCGGGATCGTGTTGAACTGCGGCGGGTAGGCCTGAACCGCCACGAGCTGCTGGCCCTCGGCGGCGGTGCGGTACTGCTTGGAGACGTGCGTCGCGATCTCGCCGGCGGCGGCGAACCCGGTCTTGGCCGGCTTCCACGCCGACCACGGCGGGCCGTTGTCGTCGCTGCCGCCGCTCGCAAGAAGCGCGAGCACGAGCAGGCCGCCGCCGAAGGCGACGACGAGCAGCGCGTACGCGGCGGCGAACCGGCCGCCGAACGGAATCGCCCGCGCCGGGCGCTGGGCCTCGGATCGTCGCGCCGCCCTTACAGCTTCGGCCACGCCTCGTCCTTCGTCATGTCCACCTCGGGCACCTGCAGGTTCGCCGAGTCGAGCAGCTCGAGGATCTCGTCGCCGTGCAGCTCGCGGCGCTCGACGAGGGTGTCCGCCACCTTTTCCACGCCCGCGCGGTTGTGCGCGATCAGGTTGTGCGCCGCGACGTACGCCTGCCCGAGGATCTCGGCCACCAACTCGCGCTGCTCCTTGTCGCCGAGCACACCCGTGATGGGGTCCTGAGCGAACGGCCCCCCTCCCCCGGTCCGGTTCATGATCTGCGCGCCGATCGCCTGGAACCGCTTGGCGATCCTCGCGCGCGTCTGCTCGAAGCTCTCGTCGTCGAATCGTCCGTCCAGCTCGATCGGCTCGGGGCCCATCGCGCAGGCGCCGACCATCCAGGCCGCACGGGCGGTGGCGCTCTGAACGTCGCCGCCCACGCCGGTCGAGTTCTCGCCGTAGAAGACGCGCTCGGCGGCCATCGCGCCGAGGGCCCACACGAGGCGGCCGATCTCCTCGTGCCGCCAGGACGAGAACCGCTCCTCCTTCTCGAGTGCCTGGTGATGGCCGAGCGCAGCGCCGCGGCGGCGGATCGACAGCCGCGTCGACTCGACCTCCTTCATGTACGCGTGCGCGGCCACGGCGTGGCCCGCCTCGTGGATCGCGACGGCCCGCGTCTCTTCGGGGATGTACTCGATCCCGATCGCCATGCCGGACTCGATCGTCGTCGTCGCCTCGACGAGGTCGTGCCACTGGAACGCCTCGCGCCCGTCGTGGTGGGCGTAGGTGAGGGCCATCGAGCAGACCTGCTCGATCATCGCCGGCGAGTAGCCGTTGGTGATGCGGGCGATCTCGTCGCGGCGCTTCGGCGTGTCGAGGTCCTCGTCGTGGTCGACCTTGTCCAGGTACAGGTCGAAGATGTCCATCCGGTCTCGTTTCGTCGGCGTCTGCAGCCACACGTGTCGTCCCATGCGCCCGGGGCGGGTGAGCGCCGGATCCAGGGCGTCGAGCGGCACGTTCGTCGCGCCGATGAAGTAGATCTGCTCGTCGCGCGGGTGCGGCGCCGGCAGGCGCAGCGAGACGCGGCCGACGCGGCGCGGCACGACCCAGACGGCGTCGAGGAAGGTGTTGATCAACCGCGTCGGGACGCGGCGAGAGAGCGGCGGGTTGTCGATCCCGTCCATCACCACGAGCAGCTGGTTCAGGGCCAGCTGGCCGCCCCCGCCCATCATCCCCGGGAACGCCTGATTGACGATCGCGCCGAACCGGCGCACGAAGCTGGGTGCGGGCTTGGCCGCCCGCTCGGCGAAGAGCCGCTCGCGCCAGGCGCGCGTCTCGAGGACGAGGTCGCCGGTTGCGGTCAGGGCGCCGTTGGGGCCGTAGAAGCAGAAGTCGTGAAAGCTTTGGGCCGTGGCGCCGACGGGCTCGTGCCCACCGAGGCTCGCCCGGCGCATCCCGACGGCGTCGATCTCGTCGATGAAGACGATGCACTGGCCGCCCCACTTCCGCGCGAGCTTCTTCGCCTTGCGGGCGAGGTAGCGGACGATCACGGCGTCCATGCCCATGAAGGTCTGGGCGAAGCCCGAGCCCGGGATCGAGACGAAGGGCGAGTTGAACCCCGTCGCGATCGCCTTCGCGAGCATCGTCTTCCCGGTGCCCGGTGCGCCCAGGAAGAGGAGCCCGCGCTCGCGCTTGCCACCGGCGCGCTCGAACGCCTCGCCGGACTGCCAGAGCGAGACCACGCGCCGCACCTCTTCCTTCGCCTCGGCCTGCCCGCGCACGTCGTCGAGCCGCACGCCCCAGTCGGCCTCGCCCGGCTCGAACCCCTGGATCTGCATGATCCCCATCAACATCAAGGGACCGAAGAGGATCGCGAAGTTGATCAGCAGCAGCATCGGCAGCAGCAACAGCTGGATCCAGAGTTGCGGCGAGGAGAACGCGTTCGCGATCGCGCTCCACGCGTCGCCTGCCGTGTCGGAGTAGCTCGGCGACTGGCCCTTCGCGATTCGGACGAGGTACATCGCCGTGACGATCGTCAGCAGCAGGCCGCCGAAAAAGGCGACCTTGCGGTAGAGCGAACGCCAGGTCCAGGCGCGGCGGCGCGCCATGGCGTCGTCCGCTCGCAGCTGCGCGTCGTCCGTGCCGAACAGGCTCGGCCACGGGATCATCTTGCGGAGCACGACCTCGACGAGGCCGCGGTAGGCGGCGACGAGCAGGAACGTCGCGACGAGCGACCAGCCCACGCCCCAGCCGAGGTGGTAGTGCATCCAGACGAAGGCCGCCGGGCTTGTGAGGACGGCGATCGCCGTCGCCGTTCGGGTCAGGCGCCGCCACTGCAGGCCCAGCTCGCGCGAGGCCTCCTGGCCGCTCGTGATCGGCGAGACGCCGCTCTCGATCCCCATGCTCATCTGGTTAGACGCCTTTCCGGGCCGTTTGTGGGTTTACGGCAGTGAATTCGCGCCTCCAGCGGCTTTGGATTCCACGGGCAGCGAGTAGTCGAGCCACTGCTCCCTGGACGCTCCCACGCGTTCGTAGACCTTCTGAGCGGGGACGTTGTCGAGCGCCGTCTGCCAGGTCAGCTTGCCGGCGCCGTGGGTGAAGCACTCCTTGCGACAGGCCTCGATCAGCGCCTCGGCGACACCGGTTCCGCGTCCCTCGGGCGCCACGAACAGGTCGTTCATGACCCCGATTCGCTCCGCGCTGGTCGTCGCCCAGGTCCAGTAGACGGTCGCGAAGCCGATCGCCCGGCCATCGTCGTCGTGGGCGAGGAGTTGCACACCTTCGCGCTCGTGGTCGGCGATCAGAGCGCGAGCGAGAGCGAGTAGCGCGTCGTCGGAAGGCGAGACCTCGTAGAAGTCGCAGTAGGCGCGCATCAGCGGCAGGAGCTCCGCCAGGTCACCTTCCTCGACGCGGCCAATCCTCACGCGGCCGGTACCCCCCTGTCCCGACGTCGGACACCGTTACCGGAACGTGACGAACCTTCCCCAAACGCAATGCCGGCGCGGGCCGGCGGCGGCTTCCGAGGCGCCTCGAGCGGTGTCGGACACCGTGACTGGAGCGCAACGAAGCGCGCACGCCTTCCGAACGGCCACGACGGCAACGGACCCGGCCTTACTCGCCGAGTAGGCGGTCGAGGCCGACGGTCAGGCCGGGTGGCAACGTCTCCAGCTTCTCGACGGCGAGTAGGACGCCCGGGACGAACGCCTCGCGGGACAACGTGTCGTGCCTGATGGTCAGGAGCTGGCCCTCGCCGCCGAGGAGCACCTCCTGGTGCGCGACGAGACCGGGGAGCCGGACCGAGTGGATCGCCGGATCGCCGGGCATCCTGGCGGCCGTCGCGCGCGCCGTGCCGGAGGGCGCGTCCTTCTTGCCCTCGTGGTGAAGCTCGACGATCTCGCCCCGTGGGAGATGCTCCGCGGCCTCGGCCGCGAACCGCATCATCAGGACCGCGCCGATCGCGAAGTTCGGCACGACGAGCAGCGGCAGCGATCGATCGCGCGCGAGCCCGTCGAGCTCCTCGAGCTCGCGCCCACCGACCCCGGACGTGCCGACGATCGCGGGCACACCGGCCTCGAGCGCGGTGCGGACGTTTCCGGCCGCCGCCCCGGGCTCCGTGAAGTCGAGGGCCGCGTCGGCGCCGTCTACGTCGACCGCCTCCCCGCGCCCGATCCCCCGCACCCGGTGCCCCGCGGCCTCGAGGGCCGGTGCCACCACGGCCCCCACCTTGCCGCGGTGCCCGAAGAGAACGACGTTCATCAGGAATCACGCGGCTTTGGCCAGCTCAGGATTGACGCGCTGGACCGCGGACAGGAAGCGCCGCTCGCTCGGGCCGATCCCGGCCGCCGAGATCTTCTCCGGCGCAAGCAGGACCCCCGCGAGCTCCGCGAGCTCGTCGGCCTCGACAGCCTCGATCTCGGCGATGATCCGCTCGATCGACACGAGCTCGGTGTCCGAGATCAGCGACTTGCCGAGCCGGCTCATCCGGTTCGACGTCGACTCCATCGAGAGCATGATCCGGCCCTTGAGATTCGCCTTCGCCCGCTCGAGCTCGTCGGGCCGGAGGTTGCCCGCTCCGATGTCCTCGATCTGCTCACGCGTGATCTCGAGACACTCGCGCAGGTTCTCCTCGCGCGTGCCGATGTAGACGCCCACCTGGCCCGTGTCGGTGTACTGCGAGGCGAAGCTGTAGACGGCATAGGCCATCCCGCGCTTCTCACGAATCTCCTGGAAGAGCCGCGAGGAAGCCGAGCCGCCGAGGATCCCGTCGAGCAGCGACGCGGTAAAGCGCCGCCGGTCGGAGCGCGAGATGCCGGGCGCGGCCAGGCAGACGTGGTACTGCTCGGTGTCCTTCCGCTGGAATCGAACGCCGGGCGCCGGAGCCTTCACCAGCGGCCGGCGCACGCGGGGCCCTTTCTTCTGGGGTGCTTCCAGTGCCTTCATCTGCGCGCGGTTCAGGAGCTGCAGCAGTGTGTCGTGCTTGACGTTCCCGGCGGCGGCGACGACCACG
Organism: Gaiellaceae bacterium; assembly: GCA_035554095.1. Classification (GTDB taxonomy): domain Bacteria; phylum Actinomycetota; class Thermoleophilia; order Gaiellales; family Gaiellaceae; genus 13-2-20CM-68-14. Next base: position 25,810 of record DATMIX010000043.1, read on the forward strand.
TTTCCCGGGAAGTACATCGCGCGGTGGTAGGACGTGATCGCTCGTCTGCCGAGTGAGGCGATCACGTCGCGCGTCCCGATCACGGGCCGTCCGAGCGGATGTGACCCGAACGTCGCCTCCTGGATCAGGTCGTGGACGAGCTCCTGCGGCTGATCCTCGTACATCGCGATTTCCTCGAGCACGACCTCCCGCTCGGCGTCGAGCTCGAGGAACTGAGGCGCGAACACCATCTCGCCCATCACGTCGAGGGCCGTCTGCAGCTCCTCGTCGGGAACCCGGGCGTAGACGACCGTGTGCTCGCGCGAGGTCGCCGCGTTCAGCTCGCCTCCCAGCGTGTCGAAGACTTCCGCGATCTCCTGCGCGGAGTACGACGCGGTGCCCTTGAAGAGCAGATGCTCGATGAAGTGCGAGACCCCCGCACGGTCGGTCTTCTCGTCGCGCGAACCGGCGCCGATCCAGAAGCCGATCGCCACCGAGCGGACGTGGTCGAGCCGCTCCGAGATCACCCGCTCGCCCGAGTCGAGCTCGCTCAGGACGTACTTCTGCACGGCGCGGATCGTAACCCGGGGCAGGCGTGACGCCGCCCCGGGCCGAGCCTGTTAGCGGCGCTCGCGGTCGCGGCCGCCCCGGCCTCCCCGCCCGCCGCGGCGGTCGCCGCGCGGGCGATCCTCCTCGGGCGGCCTCGGCGGGGCGTTCTTCGCCCGCTCGATCAGCTCTTCGGGCTGAACCATGTTGCCGTTCTCGTGCTTCGCGACGAGCTTGAGGCCGATGCGCCCGCGGGCCTTGTCGACCTCCTGGACGACCACGTCCACGACGTCGCCGCGCGTCATCACGTCCTCGATGTGGCCGACCCGCCCGGGCCCCACGTTCGAGACGTGGAGCAAGCCGTCGGTCCCCTTCGTCAGCTCGACGAACGCGCCGAACTGCGTCGTCTTGACGACCTTGCCCGTGTACTGGTCGCCGACCTCGGGCTCCTTGGTCAAAGACTGAATCGCCTCGATGGCGGCCTTCGCCTTCGTCCCGTCGGTTGCGTAGATCAGGATCGTCCCGTCCTCTTCGATGTCGATCTGGACCTCGTAGTCCGACTCGAGCGAGCGGATCGTCTCGCCGCCCTTCCCGATCACCATGCCGATCTTCTCCGGATCGATCTTGATCGTCGAGATCCGCGGCGCGTGGCCGGCGAGCTCGCGGCGCGGCTCCGGGATCGCCTCCAGCATCCGCTCGAGGATGAACTCGCGCGCCCGCTTGGCCTGGTCGAGCGCGTTTCGGAGGATCTCCTGCGTGACGCCGGTGATCTTGATGTCCATCTGGAGCGCCGTGATCCCATCGCGCGTCCCTGCGACCTTGAAGTCCATGTCGCCGAGGTGATCCTCGGCACCCTGGATGTCGGTGAGCACGACGTAGTCGTCGCCCTCCTTGACGAGTCCCATCGCGATGCCGGAGACGGGCGCCTTGATCGGGACGCCCGCGTCCATCAGCGCGAGCGCCGAGCCGCAGACCGAGCCCATCGACGACGATCCGTTCGACTCGAGCGTCTCCGAGACGACGCGGATCGTGTACGGGAATTCGTCGGCCGGCGGAATCACCGCCTCCAACGCCCGCTGCGCAAGCGCGCCGTGGCCGATGTCGCGGCGCTTCGGCCCGCGCATGAACCCGGTCTCGCCGACCGAGTAGGGCGGGAAGTTGTAGTGGTGCATGTAGCGCCGCTCTTCTTCGAGCGAGAGGTCGTCGATCCGCTGCCCCTCCTTCGCGGTCCCGAGCGTCAGCAGCGACATGATCTGCGTCTGGCCGCGGGTGAACAGCGCCGATCCGTGTGGCCGCGGCGCGACCGTGACCTCGCACGTCACCGGACGGACCTCTTCTGGATCACGACCGTCGGGTCGTCGCTTCTCGACGGCGATCTTCTGGCGGACGAGGCCCTTGTAGATCGACTCGGCGGCTTTCTTCACGTACTGCCGCGTGATCGAGTCCTTCGACGGCGCCTCCTCGCCGTCCGCGGCGGCGGGGCCGGCCGGGAACGGCAGCTGCACCTGCTCCTCGATCCGGTCGAACAGAAGGTGGCGCTTCGCCGACTTCAGCTCCTTCGGATCCTGCTCGGCCTCCGTCAGCGTCTTCAGGTCGTCTTCGAACTGCTCGCGGACCGGCTTCTCGACGACCTCGAGCCGGATCCGCTCGAGGATCATCGCCAGGCTCGAGCGGATCTGCATCAGCTTGATGATGTCGTCCTCGGACGACTCCATCGTCAGCGTGGGCCCGCCCTGCTCGACGATCTCCGCGACCGCGGTGGCGGCCTCGCGAAGACCCTCCGACCGGATTCGGTCGCGGATCTTGTCGCCGTGCTCGCGCTCCAGCTCCTCGGTCAGCGCGTTGTCGAGCCACTTCGCCTTGCCGACCTGCCGTTGCAGGTCCTCCTGCAGCTCGCAGAGCTTCCTGATCTCCTCGTGCGCCTGCTCCAGCGCCTGGAGCAGGAGCTCCTCGGGAATCTCCTGTGCTCCCGCCTCGACCATCGTCAGTGCGTCCTTCGTGCCGACCACGATCAGGTCGAGCGTGCTCTGGCCCGTCTCGATCTCGGCGAGCGTCGGATTGATGACGAGCTCCCCGTCGATCAGGCCCATCCGGACGGCGCCGACCGGGCCCAGGAAGGGCAGCGGCGAGATCATCAGCGCCGCCGACGCGCCGTTGATCGCCAGGATGTCGTGGGCGCTCACGAGGTCGGCCGACAGCGTCGTCGCGACCACGTGTACCTCGTTCTTGAACCCCTTCGGCCAGAGCGGCCGAATCGGGCGGTCGATCATGCGCGCGGTGAGGATGGCCTTCTCCGTCGGCCTGCCCTCGCGCTTGAAGAAGCCGCCCGGGATCTTGCCCGCGGCGTACATGCGCTCCTCGACGTCGACGGTCAGCGGGAAGAAGTCAGCGCCTTCGCGGGCCTCGGTTCGGCCCTGCGCGGTCGCCAGCACCAGCGTGTCGCCTTCGCGGACGACGACGGCGCCGTCGGCCTGCTTGGCCAGCTTCCCCGTTTCGAACGTGATCTCGCGGCCCGCGATCTCCACCGTCAGTGTGGTTGGGCCCTGCGTGGCAATGCTCATTTGTCCTCCACTCTTTCTTGAAGGTGGAGGTTTGAGCGAGACCAGGGCCGCGGCCGGTGAGCTCGCTCAAACTTCCACCTTCGGTTGCTGCTCGATTATCTCCTGAGGCCGAGCTCCTGAATCAGCGCGCGATAGCCCTCGAGGTCCCGCTTCTGTAGGTACTGCAGGAGCCGCCGCCTGCGGCCCACGAGCTTGAGCAGCCCGCGGCGCGAGTAGTGGTCCTTGGGGTGGGCCCGGAGATGCTCCGTGAGCTCGTTGATTCGCCGTGTCAGGAGCGCTATCTGCACCTGCGGCGAGCCGGTGTCGGCGTCGCTTCGGCCGTGCTGCCCGATGATCTCCTGTTTCGCTTCCTTGGTCAGAGGCATTGTTCCCTCCTCGAATATGCGTCTCCGCGATCTCCGCCTGCCGCACCAAGGAACGCGAGCGGGCCGGGACCGCGGTCTCGCAGTAGGGTAGCAGCCGCCTGATGGAGCGCTTTTCGGCCGATGAACTGACCCAATGGGTGGCGGAGGCGCGCGAGCGCTGGAGCGTGCCTGCGCTCACGGTCGGCCTGCTGAACGGCGAGGAGACGGTCGTCGCGGCCGACGGCGTGCTCGAGCTCGGAGCCCCCGAGCAGGCTCGGGCGGAGACGGTCTTCCGCGTGGCGTCGATCACGAAGCCGTTCGTCGCCACCCTTGCGCTGACGCTCGTGCAAGACGGGCTGCTGGAGCTGGACGAGCCGCCGCCCCGAGCGAACGTCGACGCCACCGTCCGACAGCTCCTCAGCCACCAAGGCGGGCTCGCGTCCGAGTGGCCGCAGCCGCTCGAAAGCGTCGGTGACGGCGACGACAGCCTCCTGCGGCTCGCCGAGGGCGACCCCGAGCGGCTGCCGGTCGGGCCCGGCGAGCTGTTCTCGTACGGCAACGTCGGCTTCTGGCTCGTCGGCGCCGCGATCGCCCGTGCGTGCGGGACGACCTTCGAGGAGGCGATGCGGGCCCGGGTGGTCGAGCCGCTCGGCCTGGAGGCAACGACGTTCGACGGGCTCGGCGCCGCCCGCGGCCACAACCAGGTCACGCCCGGAGCCGACGAGCACGTGCCGGTCGACGATATCTACCCGCGCGTCCGCCGCCCCTCCGGAGGCCTCTGGTCCTCCGTCGGCGACCTGCTCCGATTCGCCGCTCATCACCTCGGCGGCCCCGGCCCGCTCGCGCCCGAGTCGATCGCCGAGATGCAGCGGCCGCTCGTCGCCGGCCCGGGCTTCGAATACGGGCTGGGCTGGTTCGTCACGCATACCCGCGGCCCGGTGTGCGTCGAGCACTCCGGCTCCGCCGCCGGCTACCAGTCGCTGCTCCTGCTCGTCCCCTCGGCAGGCGTCGCGTTCGCGGCGCTCGCCAACTCCAGTCGCGGCGCGGCGGCGATCCGAGACGTCCTCGAGCACATCGGGCTCGCGCCGGTGGAGGCTCCCGACGTGCCGCTCTCCTCGGAGGAGTTGGCCGCCTTCGGCGGCCGCTACGAGGGCCAGGGCGTCGAGATCGAGCTCGTCCCCAGCGACGGTCGGCTTCGGGTCGAGCTGACCGAGCTCGACCCCTTCTCGGGCGAGCGGCTGGTCTACCCGAGCGTCACCGCGCGCCCGATCGGCGACCGCGAGTTCGAGATCGTCGACGGCGAGTGGCGCGGTGAGCGCTTCGGCTTCCCGCGCGACGACGTCGTCACCATGGGCTCGATCGCCGTCCGCGTCGAGTGACCGCACGGATCGCCGCCGGCCACCCCGCCACCGTCGCGGCCGGGGTCGAGATCCTGCAGTCGGGCGGGAACGCCGCCGACACCGCGATCGCCGCGTCGCTTGCGTCCTGCGTCGCGGAGACCGTCATGACGGGCTTGCTCGGCGGCGGACACGCCGCCTACTACCAGGCCGACGGCGGCCGCGCGCAGAACCTCGACTTCTTCGTCGCGTTGCCAGGACTGGACGCGGAGCGGCGCGAGGTCGAGCTGCTCGAGCTCGACGTCCCGTTCGGGGCCGAGCTCGTCCACTACGCGGTCGGGATCGCCTCGTGCGGTGTTCCGGGCGTCGCCGCCGGCCTGGGAGCGCTCTGGGAGCGACACGGGTCGCTCGAGTGGCCGGCGCTGGTCGAGCCCGCGCTCCGGCTCGCGCACGCCGGTGTCGAGATGCCTCCGGCGCACGCCTCCTGCCTGGCGATGCTCGCGCCGGTGATGACGATGAACGACGGCGCGCGGATCTACTCCCCCGACGGACACCTTCTCGCGCCCGGCGACCGGCTCGACCAGCCGGGCCTCGTGAAGGCGCTGGAGGTCCTCGCCGAAGAAGGCCCGGGGTCCTGCTACTCGGGGTCGCTCGCAGACGCCCTTCTCACCTTCGTCGACGAGCTGGGTGGGCTCATCACACGGCGGGATCTCCAGTCGTACGAGGCCCTCTGGAGCGATCCCGTCGAGAGGCGCTACCTGGGCGGGCGCGTCCTCACGCGCGGGGACCTCTCGCGAGTCCCCGACACCCTGGCGGCTCTCCCGCGGCTGACGGGGCTGTCAGAGGCCGAGCGCGCGATCGCCCTGGCGTGGTCGCTCGACGAGGAAGGCCCCGAGATCGGAGGCGACACGACGAACATCACGGTCGTGGACGCGGCCGGAGACGCCTGCGTGCTGACGACGAGCCTGGGTCTCGGCTCCGGCGACTACCTGCCGGGCTTCGACCTCCACCTGAACAGCATGCTCGGCGAGGCGGACCTGATCCGCGGGACGCTCGAGCCCGGGGAGCGGATGGGCAGCATGATGGCGCCGACGATCGTGCTCGGCGACGCGGGTCTCGAGCTCGCGATCGGCGCGGCCGGCGGCACGCGCCTGCGGAGCGCGCTGATCCAGGTCGCCGCAGGCGTTCTCGACGAGCAGCTCTCCCCGGCCGACGCCGTCGGGCGCCCGCGCCTCCATGCCGCGAACGGCCGCGTCCAGCTCGAGCCGGGTTTCCCCGAAGACGTGCCGTTGCAGCTGGAGCGGGCCGGGTTCGAGACGCGGGTCTGGCCCGCGGCGCATCACTTCTTCGGTGGGGTAAGCCTTGCTACGCCGAGCTCTGCCGCAGGGGACCCGCGACGGAGCGGCGCTGCAGCGATGGTTCCGTGATGGGCGCGGTCGTCTTCACCCAGCCGACGTAGCCGCATTCGGGACAGCCGGGGTTGGCGGTCGCCGTGCCGCCGCCTGATGGTTTCGAATAGACCGCGCTGCACTCGAGACAGCGCACGGTCTGCAGGAGCTCGAGTCGAGGGGGCGGTTGCGTGGTCTCGTCCTTTCCCACTGCGTGAAGAAGATTCCGCACTTTGCGAAAACTTGCGGTGTTGTTGCGCATTGCGCAGCGGGGCGCAAATTCCTCTCTACCGCAATGCCGCCGACCTAGCTCCTAGAGCGGCGGTGCGGCCCTGCGGGTGGCTTCGACATCGCGCGCGATCTGCTCGACGAGCTCGGCCTCGTTCCCGAACGCCTGCTCGTCGCGCAGCCGTTGCCAGAGCTCGACGACGAGCCGCCGACCGTAGAGATCGCCCTCGAAATCGAGCAGGAAAGCCTCCACGCGCCGCTCGCTACCACCGTAGTGCGGGTTCGTTCCGATCGAGACCGCGGCGCGATGCCCGGACGCCGAGCCGGCGTAGATCCCGTATCCCGGAACGAGCAGGTCCCGCTCCGGCCGCAGGTTCGCCGTCGGGAAGCCGAGCGTCCCGCCGCGGGCGTCGCCGGAGACCACCGTCCCCTCGACCTCGGCGGGCCGGCCGAGCAACCGCGCCGCCCCCGCCACGTCGCCGCCTCGCAGAAGCTCGCGGATCACGCTCGACGAGACGCCCTGGACGAGCTCGACGCGCGTCACCTCGAAGCCGAGCCCCTCGAGGAGGTCGAGATCGCCGCTGCGCCGGTGGCCGAAGCGAAAATCGGCCCCTGCGACCACCCGCCGCGTCTCGATCGGCCGCAACAGCCCCTCAACGAACGCCTCCGGCCCGGTCGAAGCGAGCTCCGGTGTGAACTCGACCACGAGCGTCTCGTCGACGCCCTCCTCCTCGAGGAGCTCGAGCCGCCGGGGGAGCGTGGTCAGCAGCTCGACCTGATTCCCGAGCACCTCACGCGGATGCGGCGCAAAGGTGACCACGGTCGACCGGAGGTCCGGCTCTGCCTCGCGGGTAGCGGCGAGGACGCGCCTGTGACCGAGATGGACGCCGTCGAACGTGCCGAGAGTGACCACCCGCGGGCCCGGCGCGAGCTCGCCCGCGTCCCGGACGACCTTCATGGGCCGGCCTCTGGGTGGAGGGGATCGCGTCCGATTCGTTCGAGCGCCTCGGTTGGGGCGATGATCGTCTCCGGGTCGGCTTCTTCGACCCTGAACGGTCCGACCTCCGTCCTGCGAAGCGTGGCGCAGTGTCCGCCCAGCGCCTCCGCGATCGCACGCACGTACGTCCCGGAGCTCACGCGCAGGTCGAGCGTGGCAACGCCGTCTCTATACGCGATGACCTCGAGCGCGTCGACGCGGGACCGGCGCAGCGGCATCTCCACGTCGACGCCGCGCCGGTGCAGCCTGTAGGCGCGCTCACCGCCGATCTTCACCGCGGACGCGGTGGGGATCGGCAGCTCGATCTCCCCACGGAGGGCCTCGAGCCGGGGCTCGAGGTCGTCGGCCGTGGGCGCCTCGTGCTCCTCGACGACGGCCCCCTCGGGGTCGCCTGTGGTCGTCCGAGCGCGCAGATCGACGTCCGTGAGGTACCGCTTGTCCAGCCCGACGAAGCACGATGCCAGCTTAGTTGCCGCACCGGACAACAGGAGAAGGAGGCCGGTCGCGAAGGGGTCCAGCGTTCCTGCATGCCCGGTCCGCGCACCTGTCCGCTGCCGGATGCGGGCGACGATCGCAAACGAGGACGGCCCCGCCGGCTTGTCGACGAGGATCAACCCGCTCGGGCTACGTCCGCGTGGGCGCACTTGCGACGAACTCGCGCTTGATGAACTCCGTGATCTCCTCCACGGAGTCGTCGCTCGAGAAGCCGGCCGCCTGGCGGTGCCCTCCCCCGCCGGACTTGCGGGCGATCGCGGACACGTCGAGCTCATCGGTGCTGGCCCGCAGGCTGACGCGGCGCGCCGGGCCGTCCGATCGCGGCGGCTCCCGAATCAGCGCGGCCATGTCGGCACCCTCCACCGCCCGCAGGTAGTCGATGATCCCCTCTGAGTACGCCTCCGCGGCGCCGATGTCAGTGAAGTCGCTTCGAACTAGATACGAGACGACCAGGCGGCCCCCGTCGTAGATCTGAGCCCGTTCGAGGGCCCGGGCGAGCAGCTTGAGCTTGGCGAACTGAACGGTCTCGTAGACCCATTGGAAGATCCGGTGGACGTCCGCACCCGCCTCGACGAGCTCCGCTGCGAGCCGGAGGGCTTTCGGCGTCGTGTTCCCGTACTGGAAGCGGCCGGTGTCGGTGACGAGCGCGATGTACAGCGCTTCGGCGATCTCCGGCGTCAGCACGACGTCGAGCTCCGCGAACACGTCGCGCAGCACCTCCCCCGTCGACGAGGCGTTCGGGACGATCAGATTGACCGCCCCGAAGCGGGTGTTGTCGTGGTGGTGGTCGACGTCGACCACGAGCGGCGCATCCTCGAGCAGGCTCGGGTCGGGCCCCATCCGGCTCTCGTTCGCGCAGTCGACCGCCAGGAGCACCCGCTCGCGAGCGTCGTCGGGTAGCCGGCGGGCGAGCTTCTCCAGCGGCATGAAGGAGTACTCGGCCGGCAGGGGCGCGTCACCGAAGAGGTACATGACGCTGTCCTTGCCCAGCTGGTCGAGGGCTAGCTTCGTGGCGAGAATCGAGCCCAACGCATCGCCGTCCGGGTTCTCGTGCGTGACGATCAGAAAACGGTCGTGCGAACGGATCGCGTCCGCGACCGCCTCTATCTCACTCGTCGTCTGGGGCGAGCTCATCGATCAGTTGTGTCATGCGGACCCCGCGCTCGACGGTGGGATCGTATTCAAACGAGAGCTGCGGAGTCCGCTTCAGCCGGAGCTCTCGCCCGATCCGGGCCTGCAGGACCCCGTGCGCCGCCTCGAGGCCTGCGAGGCTCTCGCGCTGCTTCTCTTCGGGGCCGAAGACGCTGACGTAGACGCGGGCGTGCCGGAGGTCGGGCGAGGTCTCGACCCCGGTGACCGTGACGAACCCGATGCGCGGGTCCTTGAGCTCGCCGACCGTCTCGGACAGCACCTGGCGAACGGCCTCGTTCACGCGTCGCATCCGGTCGGCCATGGTCGTATTCAACCCCCGCGGCCACAGCCAGGCCGCATCCAGACCAGTCCCGGTGTCCGACGTGGTTACCGAAGTGTGACGGCGGCCCCGAAATTCCCTGCTCAGGCCGCGGTTCGCGTGGTGTCCGACGTCGCGACAGGAGTGTTACGGCCTACGCCTGATCGTCGAACGAGACGACCTCCCGCTCGACGGCGCCGAGTTCCCACTCCTGCCCCGCCAGGTAGCGCTCGGCCCCGTCGAGGAGCTCGACGAGCTCGCGGTGCTCGCGGGCCACGCACGACAGGGTGAGCCGTGACCGTTGCCACAGCTCGTGGTGGTCGACCTCCGCGACGGAGGCGCCGAAGCGGTTCTGGAGCTGCGCCTTCGCCGACTTGATGTACCGGCGCTTCCCCTTCAGCGACCCGGCCTCGGGGAAGTGCAGCTCCGCAGTCAGGATCCCGACGTAGCCCGCGCCCACGGCCGTATTGAACCGGCCCGCCGCCGACGCGGCGATTTCGACGTCTAATCAGGCATGCGCATCTTGCTCGGCATGCTCGGGGCGACCGTCTTCGCCCTCTCCCCCGCGGCCGCGCCGAAGGCGCACGTGCTCGGACACGCGTATCCGGGCGGCGGCTACTCCGCGGACGTCTACGCGCACCGGAGCTTCGGGTACCTGTCCAGCTGGCACGGGATCGGCTGCCCATCGCAGGGAGTCCGCGTCTACGACCTGTCGAAGCCGGCGAAGCCGCGCAGGGTGGCGACGTTCGGCGACGGCCGCTCCGAGCTCGAGGTTCGCGGTACATGGACCGAGAAGACGATCGTCCAGCACGTCGCGACACCGAACTTCACCGGCGAGCTCGCCGCGACCAGCTTCCAGCACTGCCCAGGCACGAATGCGTTCAGGGGCTTCGGCCTCTACGACGTCGGCAATCCGCGCAGCCCGAAGCGCCTCTCGCTCGTCCGGACCGAGCCAGGGGGAGCGCACGAGCTCTGGCTGCAGGCCGTCGGCGGCCGCGCGTACGTCTACGCCGCGATCCCGCTCGCGGAGCGCGGTACGCCCCTCAGCTCGGGCTTCCGCATCTTCGACGTGACCGATCCCCGGCATCCGGCCGAGGTCGGCTCCTGGATCGCCCCGCAGTCCCTGCGCGCCGGCAAGCGGGCCGTGTTCGTGCATTCCGTGCGCGTCAACCCCGCGGCGACGCGTGCGTACCTCTCGTACTGGGATCTCGGCACGGTCATCCTCGACATCTCGAAGCCAACGCACCCGCAGTACCTCGGCCGCACGACCGACAGGCAGGGCGCGGCCCACTCGATCGCGCTGACGGCGAACGGCAACGTGCTGATCGAGACCCACGAGACGACGGGCGGCCGGCCGTCGTTCTGGGACGTCTCGAAGCCGCGTCACCCGCGGCTGATCGGCGTCTTCAACGCGCCCAGGAGGCTCATCGCAGCGGCGAAGAAGCGGGGCGGCGCAACCGGCTTCGCGCTCGGCGTGCACGACGCGAAGGTCGTCGGCCGTCGTGCCTACTTCTCCTGGTACGCGCTCGGGGTGCTCGTGGCCGACATCTCGAACCCGCGCCACCCGAGGTTCGTGACCCAGTTCCTGCCCCCCGGCAGCCGCGACCCGGAGCGCGACTTCTGTCCCGGCCGCCGCTGCTCGTTCACCTGGGGCGTCTATGTCCCGGGCAGGTACGCGCTCGCCGGCGACATGGTCGGCGGGCTGTGGACGTTCCGCGTCCGCTAGGAGGGCTTGGCGAAACGCGAGCCTGAGCCGTCAGGCCGCGCTGCTCGCCCCGTGGCGGCGTCCTCAGTCGCGCCCATATCTACGGATATGGACGCTCCCTGCGTCCTTGCCTCGGAACGAGCATCGCACCCTGACGACGAGGCACGTTCCACCAAGCCCTACTAGGCACTAGCTCGGCGTTGCCGCAGGCGCCGTGGGCGCCTCCGAGAGATCCGTCCGTTCGACCTGGCGCGTCTCGTAGACCTCGAGCACGTCGCCTTCCTTCACGTCGTTGAAGCCGTCGAGCAGGATCCCGCACTCGAAGCCTTCGGCGACTTCGCGGGCGTCGTCCTTGAACCGCTTCAGCTGCGCGATCGTCGTCTCGTGGATGACGGTGCCGTCGCGGACGACGCGCGTCTGGGCGCCGCGCCGGACGGTGCCCTGCGTCACGTACGAGCCCGCGATCGTGCCGAGCCGCGAGACGCGGAAGAGCTGCCGCACCTCGACCTCGCCGATCGTCTCCTCGGTCGTGACCGGGCGGAGGAGTCCGACGAGCGCCTGCTCGATGTCCTCCGTGAGCTGGTAGATGACGCGGTACGTGCGAATCTCGACGCCCTCGCGCTCGGCGAGGGCCCGCGCTTCGGCCGACGGCCGCACGTTGAACCCGACCACCATCGCCTGCGAGGCCACGGCGAGGTTGACGTCGTTCTCGGTGATGCCGCCGACGCCCTGGTGGATCACGTTCACGCGCACCTCGGGGTGCTGGATCTTCTGGAGCTCGCTGACCGCGGCCTCGACCGAACCGACGACGTCGCCCTTCAGCACGAGGTTGAGATCCTGGGACGCGCCCTCCTGCAGCTGCTCGAACAGCCGCTCGAGGGAGACTGCGCCGCCTGCCTGCGTGGCCAGCTGCTCGCGGCGGAGCCGCTCGCCGCGCACCTGGGCGTACTGGCGCGCCGCGCGCTCGCTCTCGACGACGCGCGAGTGTTCGCCCGCGGGCGGCGGCTTGTCGAAGCCGAGGATCTCCACGGGCGTGCCCGGTCCGGCGTCCTCGACCTTCTCGCCCCGGTAGTTGTAGAGCGCCCGGACCTTGCCCCACGCGTCGCCGGCCACGATCGAATCGCCCACGCGCACGGTGCCGCGCTGGACGAGCATCGTCGCGACGGGCCCACGGCCGACGTCCAGACGCGACTCCACGATCGGGCCGGAGCCCTCGGCCTTCGCATTCGCAGTCAACTCGAGCTCGGCGTCCGCGACGAGCAGAACCTTCTCCAGCAGGTCGTCGAGGTTCTGCTTCGCCTTGGCGGAGACGTCGGCGAACTGGATCTCTCCGCCCCACTCCTCCGGCTGAAGGCCTTCACCGGCCAGGTCGCCTCGGACCCGGTTCGGGTCGGCGTCCGGGAGGTCGATCTTGTTCACGGCGACCACGATCGGCACCTCGGCTGCGCGCGCGTGCGAGATCGACTCGCGCGTCTGCGGCATCACGCCGTCGTCGGCGGCCACGACGAGCACGGCAATGTCCGTCACCTTCGCGCCGCGGGCGCGCATGGCCGTGAAGGCCTCGTGGCCCGGCGTGTCCAGGAACGTGATCTTCCGTCCGGCGTGCTCGACCTGGTACGCGCCGATGTGCTGCGTGATCCCGCCGGCCTCGGTCTCGACCACTGCCGACTCGCGGATCGCGTCCAGCAGGGTCGTCTTTCCGTGGTCGACATGGCCCATGATCGTCACGACGGGCGGCCGATCGGTGAGATCCTCTGGAGCGTCGTCGTACTCCTCCGGCTCGAGTTCCTCCTCCGCCGCGTGCTTGATCTGGAGCTCGCGATCGGGCGCCAGCTCGGCCGCGATCAGCTCGACCTCGTCGTCGCTGAGCGACTGCGTGATCGTGACCATCTTCCCGAGCCCCATCATCACCTTGATGATGTCGGCGACCGTCTTGCCCATCGCCGCGGAGAGATCCTTGACGGTGACGCCCGACGGGACGCTGATCGGCCCGGTCGGCGGCGCGACCGGCTGCTTCGGCGGCCGGGCTTCCTGGCGCTCGCGCGCCTGGCGCGGGGACTCGCGCGGCCTCGCGGCGGCGTTGTCGATCACCACGCGGCGCTTGCGGCGGCCGGTGACGGCCCCCTGGCGGGGTCGGATCGGGCGGTTTGGTCTGTTGGAGCCGTTAGCCATTCGCGTCAGTGTAGAGCCGCGCGAGTCCGGGATCGACCTGGACGCTCGCCTTCAGAGTTCGGTTGAAGGCGCGGCCCGTCAGCGCCCGCTCGAAGCAGGCGAGCCGTCGGCACGTGTAGGCGCCCCGTCCCGGAGCCTTCGTCCCGGGGACCAGCCTCCCGCCGGCCTCGACGAAGCGGACGAGCTCGGCCTGCGGCGCCTTGCGTCCGCAGCCCGCACACGTGCGCACCGGCGCGCTCACGCAGCGTTGGAGCCCTCCTCCGCCTCCGCGGCCTCGGCCGTCTCGTCCTGAGGGAGCGACTCGACCGGGATACCGGCGGGCCGTTCCTCGAGCGGCGCTTCGTCCGGGCGCGAGACGTCCAGATCGACCTCTCCTTCGGCCTCGGCGACCGCGACGGCGCTCGGACCGTGGGTCGCGGCGACATCCGCGGGCGCCTCGGAGTCGAGCGGCTCCTCGCCGGACTGCGGAATCGGCGGGTTGACCGGAGCCGCGTCGTCCGCCAGCTCCTCCGCCTGCGCCTCGAGCTCGGGCTCCGACTCCGCGACGACCGGTTGCTCGGGCTGGTTCGCCAGCTCCTGGTGCGCCGAAACACCGCAGTAGCGCGAGCCGGGCAGCGCGGCGTTCGGGCAGCGCTTCCCGTTCGAGAGGATGGCGGCGCAGCGGCCCGTGAACTCCTCGTCCTCGCCGGCGCCGCCGAAGGCCGCCTCCGCCTCGGCCTGGGCGAACTCGCTGTCCGACTGGATGTCGATCTTCCAGCCGGTCAGCCGCGCCGCGAGGCGCGCGTTCATGCCTTCCTTGCCGATCGCCAGCGCGAGCTGGTCGTCGGGCGTCACGACTGTCGCCTCCCTGCCGTCGTCGTCGAGGTAGACCTCGCGGACGCGGGCGGGTGAGAGCGCCTTCGCGACGAATCGCGCCGGCTCCGGGTTCCACGGGATGATGTCGATCTTCTCGCCACGGAGCTCCGAGACGACCATGCGCACCCGAGAGCCGCGCGGGCCGACGCAGGCCCCGACCGGGTCGACGCCCTGGGCGTGCGACTCGACGGCGATCTTCGAGCGGTAGCCGGGCTCGCGGGCGACACCGCGGATCTCGACGAGGCCGTCGGCGATCTCGGGCACCTCGAGCTCGAAGAGCGTCTTGATCAGCTCCGGGTCGCGGCGCGAGACGATCACCTGCGGCCCCTTCGTCCCGGAACGAACCTCGGTGATCACCGCCTTGATCCGGGAGCCCTGCTCGTAGCGCTCGCCGTCGACCTGCTCGGAGCGAGGCAGCAGCGCCTCGACCTTGCCCAGGTCGACGAGGACGTTGTTGCGGTCGCCGGCCTGCTGGACGATGCCCGTCACGACCTCGGAGACGCGGTCGATGTACTCCTCGTACATCATCTGGCGCTCCGCCTCGCGGATCCGCTGGGTGATCACCTGCTTGGCGGTCTGCGCGGCGATCCGCCCGAAGTTCTCGGGTGTGACGTCCGCCCGCTTGATCTGGTCCTCCGGAACATCCGACCAGTCGATCTCGAGATCGTCGTCGGTGACGAGCACGTGCGAGCGCTCGCCCGTTTCCTCCTCGGTCTGTTCGAGCTCGGTCAGCACGCGCTCGCGGGCCTCCTCGAGGAGCCGTTCCTCGATGTCTGCGGGCAGCTCGATCGAGTAGACGCGAAAGTCGCCCGACTCGCGGTCGAGCTCGACCACGGCGTGGCGCGACGCGCCCGGCGTCTTCTTGTACGCGGCGAGCAACGCGTCCTCGAGCGCCTCGATCAGCGTCTCCGCCTCGATTCCCTTGTCGACCTCCAGCTCCTGGACGAACTCGATGATCTCTCTGCTCATGGTTATCCCTCGTCGATCAGATTGCCCCGGACGATCTGCTCGTACGGGATGTCAACCGGCCGTGGCTCCGTCGCCAGGTGAACCTCGCGCTCGTCGGCGCCGATCAGCTCGCCCTTGAAGCGCCGGCGCCCGCCGATCTCGTCTGCGGTCCGCAGGGAGATCCGACGGCCGACGAACCGCTCGAAATGCTCCGGCTTGCGCAGGGGGCGTTCGAGACCCGGGGACGAGACGTCGATCGTGTAGTCCCGCCGGTACTCGTCGAGCTCCCGCGTCACGCGCTCGCAGAGCGCGTGATCGACGCCCTCGGGGTGGTCGATGTAGACGCAGAAGCGCTCGGGCGAGAGCAGCTCGACGGCCAGCACCTCGGTGCCGGGCACCCGCTCCTCGATTCGTCCGGACAGCTGCTCCTGCAGCTGCCGCTCCTTGGTTCGCACGTCTCGCATCGTCCTCCCTCACAAAAAATGGGCGCCGCGCGCCCATTTCGCCAAGCCGGTGAAATGTGGTCGATCGAGGATAGCAAGGCCCGGAGGACGAGCGTCACGGGTTGGCAGCTCAAGGTCCGAACTGTTCCGAGCAAACCGCGACGATGCGCTGCCTCGGTTTCACTCGGCCAGTCCGGCCCTTGCGCGGTACGCGCTCGTCTTAGCGCTTGATGATGTTGTGGATCTCGAGCATCTCGGGCTCGCCCGAAAGCTCGATCCCAACGTCCTTCAGCACCGGCATGAGGCGCTCACCGAAAGCATCGAACTGCTCTCGCGAGTCCCAGATCTCGCTGACTCGGAAGTTACCGTTCGATTTGAACGCGACGTGGTACTCGAGTCCCTCGGGCAGCCAGTCGCCCGACTTCTCCAGACGGCGGATGGTCTCGTCGTATTGCTCGGTAGTCACCTCGGGCGCGGCTGTGAATCGGACGAGCATCCCCGTCTTTTTGGGTGCACCCATGGTCGGTGTCGCGGACATAGGACTGGTGGCCATTCATGGCCTCCTTCGTGTGGATGCTCCTGACCGAGCCGACCTACAACCGAACACGTCTCACCGCGTCGCCTGGCGGGCGAGGAATCTGGGCCAGAAGGCACTACGCAAGCTATCACGCTTCCCGCCGGCTCACGGCTTCGCAAACCGCAGGGGTACCGGCGGCCGCACGGCCTAGAGATCGAGAACGAGCGTGACCGGCCCGTCGTTGACGAGCTCGACGTCCATACGAGCACCGAACGTGCCTGTTTCGACGGCCACGCCGAGGGCGCGCAGCGCCTGGCAGAACTGCTCGTAGAGCGGCTCGGCCTGCTCGCCCGGCGCCGCGTGGGAGAAGTCGGGCCGAGTTCCCTTCTGGCGTCTGCTATCGGCAAGCAGCGTGAACTGGCTGACGACCAGAGCCTCGCCGCCGGTGTCGAGCAGGCTGCGGTCGAAACGCCCGTCGTCGCCTTCGAAGACGCGAAGCCGCACGATCCTGCGGGCGAGCCGCTCGGCGGCAGCGATGTCGTCTCCACGTGCGACCCCGAGCAGGAGCACGAGCCCGGGGCCGATCTGGCCGACGGTCTCGCCGCCGCTCAGGACGCGGGCGCGCGAGACGCGTTGCAAGACAACCCTCATGCCGCAGGCGACTATCACCGATATGGCCTCCATGGAGGCTGCGGAGCTCCCAGGCGACTCCGGCACGCTCGCGTTCGGCGACGCGCGCAGCCTGCCGCTCGGCGCCGTCCTGGCGCAAAACGGCCTCCTGACGCAGACCCAGCTCGAGCGCGCGCTCGCGGAGAAGGAGGAGACCGGCGAGCGGCTCGGCGAGATCGTCGTTCGCCACGGCTGGATCTCGGGCCGCGACCTCGCGGGTGCTCTCGCGCTCCAGCACGGGCTCGACTTCGTCGACCTCGGGCAGGCCGAGGTCGATCCCTCGGCCGCGGAGCTCCTTCCGGAGAAGCTCGCGCGCCGCTACAACGCGCTCCCCGTCTCGTTCGTCGACAGCGCCACCGTTCTCGTCGCCGTGGCCGATCCCACGGACGTGCGCACGTCGGACGACCTTCGCATCGCCCTCGGCCTGAACGTCCGCCTCGCGGTCGTCGACTCGAACGACCTGCAGCAGACGATCGCCCGGCTCCATCGCAAAGAAGTCGAGGTCACGGACGAGCCCGAGGAGGCGCCTGAGCTCGTCGAGGACATTCTCGAGAGCACCGAGTCCGGTGCGCCGGCGGTCGAGCTCGTCAACTCGATCATCAGCCGCGCGATCGACGACGGGGCTTCCGACATCCATTTCGCGCCGCAGGCGCGCGGCATGCTCGTTCGGGCACGGATCGACGGCGTGATGAGGAAGCTCGCGGACATCCCGCCTTCGATGCAGGCGGCCGCGATGAGCCGGCTCAAGATCATGGCGGAGCTCGACATCGCCGAGAAGCGCGCCCCGCAGGACGGCCGCGTCTCGATCCGGTTCGGCGGGAAGCCCATGGACCTCCGCATCGCCGTCCTGCCGACAACCCACGGAGAGCAGGCCGTCCTCAGGATCCTGCACCGCGGCAAGGGCCGCCTGGTGCTCGCCGACCTGGGCATGAACGCCGAGGCTGAGCAGGACTTCGGGCGCGCGATCGCCCAGCCCTACGGCGCCGTGATCGCGGTCGGGCCGACCGGCAGCGGCAAGACGACCACCCTCTACGCGGCGCTCGACGTGCTCAACCAGGACAGCCGCGTGGTGACGACGATCGAGGACCCCGTCGAGTGGCAGATCCCCGGGGTGAACCAGATC
Organism: Gaiellaceae bacterium; assembly: GCA_035554095.1. Lineage (GTDB taxonomy): Bacteria > Actinomycetota > Thermoleophilia > Gaiellales > Gaiellaceae > 13-2-20CM-68-14. The sequence continues at coordinate 43,567 of DATMIX010000043.1, forward strand.
GAGGTCAATCCGCGCAGCGGCCTGACGTTCGCCCGAGGGCTTCGGACGATCCTCCGCAGCGACCCTGACGTCCTGCTCGTCGGGGAGGTCCGCGACGAGGAGACGGCCGCGATCGCGATGCAGGCGGCGATGACGGGCCACCTCGTGCTGACGACATTGCACGCCCACAACGCGGCGAGCTCGATCGCCCGCCTGTGCGACATGGGCATCGATACGGGCCTGCTCGCAACCTCGATCAACTGCATCGTCGCGCAGCGCCTCGCGCGACGGCTCTGCGTCGATTGCCGTGAGGCCTACTCGCCGACTCCGGGGGAGCTGGCAGAGCTGGGAACCGACCCGACGGAGCCGCTCACGCTCTACAGGCCCGTCGGCTGCGTCCGCTGCGGCGGCACCGGCTATCGCGGGCGCGTCGCCCTTTACGAGGTGATGCCGGTGACCGGCGAGGTGCGGCGCAAGATCGCGGAATCGACCGAGGAAATCTTCGCCGCGGCGGTCGAACAGGGCATGACGACCCTGCGCCACGACGGAATGCGAGTCTGCCTGGCCGGCATCTCCTCGCTCGAGGAGATCCGGCGGGTCACGGGCGACCGCTTGGTCTAACCGCCGTCCAGCTCCCGTATTCGCCAGCTCCCGTATTCGCCGAGGCATCGCTTGCGATGCCGCCATGGAGGGTGCGACGGCTCCGCCGGCGCGCCCGTCTAAACCCGGCCCGTGCGACGCAGGCTAGCCGGCGTCGAGCTCTCGTATCCTGGACGAGTAGTGCTTGCTCGCCGGCCTGAGCGAGCTGGCCAGCTTGTAGTGGCCCTGTGCCTCGGTTTCCTTGCCGAGCTTCTCGAGCGAGCGGCCGAGCGCGTAGTGGGCGTAATCGTCCGTCGGGGCGAGCTCGAGCATCGCGCGGAACTCCGACTCGGCCTCCTCGTAACGGTGGATCCGGAAGTAGGCGATCCCGAGCGCCTCGCGGATCGACGCCTTGTCGGGCTCCAGGCGCTTCGCCCTCTCGAGCGGAACGGTCGCCTGGGCCGCCATGCCTTCTCGAAGGCGGGCGCGTCCCTGCTGGAAGAGGTTGTACGTCTCGCTCATGCCGGTCCCAGGTACGGAAAGTTCTCCTTCACCAAGTCAAGCGGGTCCGTCAAATCCCGGGTTCGCCTCACTTCGAACGCTGAAACCTCCAGGCCGCCGTCGATCGCGCGCTGGTACGCCTCGGCCAGCTCGAAGGGCGGGCCACCGAGCCCTTCGAGATACGGCACGAGCTGATCCGTCAGGGCCCACAGCGAGGCATGCGCGAACGGCGTCTCCGCCCCTGCGACGATGCGCACGGCCCGCCCGTCGGCCACCTCGACTCCCGCCCGGCGCGGGCCCGGCGGCGGGTCGCGGCGGACGGCGACCGCGGCGCGGCTCCCCCCGCGCTCGGCCTGCGCCGCGAATTCCGCGATGTCGCCCTGCGCGAAGACCGTGTCGGCCGCCGCCACGAGCACCGGCGGTCGCGCACCGGCGGCGAGGCCGCGCACGACCGCGTCGGCCGAGCCGTTCGGCTCGGGTTGGCGCGCATAGCGGAGCCGGACGCCGAAGCCGCTACCGTCCCCGAGCAACCGCTCGACGTGATCGGCCAGATGTCCGGTCACGACCGTGACGGTCTCGCAACGGGCTCGCCCGAGCTCGCGCAGCAGCGTCGCGATCACCGGCCGTCCGTCGATCGGCAGCAGCGGCTTCGGCCAGCGATCGGTGAGCGGTCGCAGGCGCCGACCCTCTCCGGCCGCCATGACGATCGCCTCCAACTCGGAGGATCAGCCGGTGAGGCCCAGTGAGCGAAGCGACACGAGCCCGAGCGCCCGCTCGGATTTCGAGAGTGCCGCTCGAAGCCGGCGGCGCAGCGCGCGCAGCTCGCGCCGCGTCTCGCGAGCGGCCGCGACTGCCCCTTCGGCGGGGCCGAAACGTGCGGTCGCGGCTGATTCGACGAACGCCGCGGCCGAGACCCCGATCTCGGTCTCGACCAGGCGCCCGAGGTCACGCAAGGTCGTCCCGGGAGGCGCGTTCGCCCCCTGGTCGGCGAGGTAGTCGGTCAGCTCCTGCACGCACGCGCCCGCGAGCCGGCGCGGGTCGCGCGTCAGGTAGCGGCGCTTCCGCAGGAGCGATTTGACGAGGGCGACGGCGAGCACGAGCCCGGCGGCCACGAGCGTCAACAGCTTGAGCAGCGCGCCGATGCCCGACCCGTCTGAGCCTCCACGCATTCTGCCCCTGTTCTCCTTGGCGGCTGCGCCGACCTGCGCCTTGCGGCCGTTGCCGAGCTTGCGGAGGTCGAACGGGTCGAACGAGCCCTTTCGCTTCTTGAGCTGGGAGGCCACGGCGTAGAGGCCGTCGGTGAGGTCGAAGCGCGGCGACGAGGCCGTGTAAGGCCCCTCGAGCTCGCCTCGACCCGGTGTCGGATCGAAAGGCAGCCAGCCGTAGCGCGGGAACCAGGCCTCGACCCACGTGTGTGCGTCGTGGTCGGTCACCGTCCACTCGCCCTTCTTCTCGTCGTACGTCCCACTCGTGAATCCCGCGGCGACGCGCGCCGGGATCCCGAGATACCGCAGCATCAGCGCCATCGCGCCCGCGAAGTGCTGACAGTAGCCCCGATGCGTCTGGAGCACGAAGGCCACGAGCGGGGCGACGCCGGCGACCTGCGGGGGGTTCTCGTCGTAGCGGAAACCGCCGGCCCTGAACCAGGCCTCGAGCTCGAGGGCGGCGCCGTACGGCGTCCGCGGCTCGCCGATCACCCGCCTTGCTCTGGCGTAGACGCCCTCGTATTGGCGCGCCACGTAGGAGTTCCGGAAGATCTCGGCGACCTGCTCCTCGCGTCCGGGCCTGCCGAACACCGGCGCGGTCACGTGCGGCGCCACTCTCAGGTCGATCGTCTTCACCAGGGCCGGGTAGCGCGCCTGCAGCCGCGCGAGCTGCCGTGGGGTCGGCTGAGGCTGATAGCTCCAGACCGTGTACTCGTCGCCGGGCGAGAGTGGATCGCCCTGGAGGAACGCGACCCCGCCCGCCGCGTACTCGGCGAAGTGCCCCGCTGACTGGTAGGCGACGGGGACGCTCGCCCCGATCAGGTGCCGGTCGCGCAGCGCCCCGACGGTCACCTCCTGACGCACCCAGCGCGACCGCTTCAGCGCCGCGGGGGGCAGCTCGACGTCCTCGCGCAGCTCGTAGCGGTCGCCGACGCGCGTGGGAAACGTCTCGACCGCGTCCTCGTACCAGTTGCCGTTGTCGAACTCGTCCAACGTGGTCGCCCGCCAGTACGTCCGCCGGGGCGGCGCCTTGATCCGCAGCACGGTCGTGATCTTCTTCGGGAACTTGAGCCCTGTGTAGTCCGAATTCCAGACGTACTCGACGCCGACCGGTTTCTGGGGCTTCGTGTAGAAGTCCCAGCCCTCCCAGTGCAGGACCTGGCCGCTTGCGACGGCCGACGAGTGCGCCACGCCGAAGGAAGCGAGGACCACGGCAATGCCGACGCCGACCCCGACGCCCAACCTGCGCGGGTGCAGCCGGCCTCCGAGCCCGACGACGAGCAACAGCAGCAGCGCGAGCAGCGCGACCCCGCGCCACAGGTCGTCGGGGCCGGTCAAGAGCGTGGCGGGCCAGCCGGCGCCGACGAGCAGGACGGCGGCCGACGTCACCGGCCTCCGCGCAGCGACGGCGAGGGCGAGGGCCGCGCAGGAAACGAAGAGCGCAACCAGGAGGACCCCCTCCATTCGCGCGTGATTCGCCGCTGCGAAGGGCAGTCTGACGTCGTAGAACTCGAGAAAGCCGCCCCAAAACCGTGAGCCGAGCCGGAGCGGGTGCGTGATCCAGACGTCGAACGCGGCGTGCCCGGCGAGCACCGCGGCCCCGGCCAGCGCGGCAAGACGCCACCGCAGCCGCGGCAGCAGCGCCGGCGCGACCGCGAGGACGATCAACCAGAGCGCCGTCCAACCCCCGGCGTGGGGATGCTCCAGGCGCAGCCAGCACCAGGCCAGCAGCACGGCAGCCCCGGCGCAGAGTGCGGCCGTCCTAGCCACCGGCCACCCTGCCGAGCGACGCCGCCTCGAGCTTCGTCTGCAGCTCGTCTCCCTTGCGCACGATCGCGACCGGGACACCCGCGGCCTGGAGGCGCAGCAGCTCGGGGCGGCGAGGCGCCTCGACACCGTTCGGCGCGAAGGTCACCGGATCGACGAATACCAGCGCCGCCTGGCGCTGACCGAGCATCCGCTGAAGCAGGCGCTCGACCAGCTGGTGCGTGAGCGTCGCGGTGACCACGGTCAGCTCACGGGCCCTCGAAGCCGCGCTCTCGTCGTCGCCGAGCAGCGACGCGACCGGCGTCCGACCGTCCGGCTCGGCGGCGGCGAGCAGGTCGTAGGCAGGCTGCCAGTCCGTCTCGAACGAGTGCACCCGCTGAGTCGTGCGCCGCGCGCCGTTGACGAGGAGAACCGCGCGCCGGCCGCGCCTGACCTGCGCGAGCAGAAGCGAGCCCGCCGCGCGCACCTGCACGTCGAACGCCTCCGGCCCCGCGTGACCGCCCTCCGCATCGAGCAGCACGGCGACCTCGTCGCGCGGCGCATCCTCGAGTTCCTTGACCATCAGCTCGCCGCGCTTGGCGGTCGACCGCCAGTGCACCTTGCGCAGCGACTCCCCCTGCTCGTACTCGCGCACGCTGTGGAGGTCGAAGCCGCTCGGGCGGCGCAAAAGCAGGCGGCCGTCCTGGGCGAACGTCCCGCCTTCCGAGAACAGCCGCTCGAGCTCCACCAGGCGCGGGTAGACGAGCAACGTCGACGCCGACCCCAGAGGGACCTCGGTCCGCTGCAGCCCGAAGGCGTCCTCGATCACGGCCCGCACCTCCGCAAAGGCGTAGCGTCCCCGCCGGAGCGCCTTCAGGGTGTACTGGCCGTGTCTGGCCTCGAGCGGCGTCCGGCGCTCGCCGAGGCCGCTGACGTGCTCCACGACGACCAGGGACGCAGGCGGCACCGTCGCCGCGTGCTCCAGCTCCAGCGAGACCTGAACGTCTTCTCCCTCGACGCGGTTCTCACTCGCGATCTCACGGCGAAGGCGCATCGGCCCGCGCGCGAGCCGAACCCAGAGCCAGCCGAGGGCGACGACGAACAGCAACCCGATCGCGGCCGGGTACAGCGGCTTCGCCCCGAAGGCCCGCGCCACGACGTAGGTCAGGAGACCGAGACCGAGCAGCGCGCGGCCGCGGTGGGTCATACCGGGACGGGTGTCCGTTCGAGCGCGTCGCGCACGAGCTCAACGGGCGTCAGGCCGCCGGCGCGGGCCTCTGGCGCGAGCACGAGCCGGTGGGCCAGCACGGGCTCGGCAACGGCCTTGACGTCGTCGGGCTCCACGAACTCGCGACCTGCGGCGAGCGCACGCGCCTTGGCGACGCGCAGCAGCGCGATCCCGGAACGTGGGCTCGCTCCCACGTAGAGCCGCTCGTCGCCGCGGGTCGCCCGCAGCAGGGCGACGACGTACCGGTTGACGCTTTCCTCGACGAAGATCTCTCGCGCCTGGTCGACGAGCGCGACCACGTCGGCGCCCGTCGTCACGGGCTCCAGCGTCTCAAGCGGTGGGTCGACCGTCTGCTCGGTCAGCATGCGGGCCTCTTCCGCGAGGGGCGGGTACCCGATCGCGAGGCGCATCGTGAACCGGTCGAGCTGCGCCTCGGGGAGCGGGTAGGTCCCTTCGTACTCGACCGGATTCTGCGTGGCCATCACCATGAACGGGCGGCCGAGCTCGTAAGTGCTGCCGTCGACGGTGACCTGGTTCTCCTGCATGCACTCGAGCAGCGCAGCCTGGGTCTTCGGCGAAGCGCGGTTGATCTCGTCGACGAGCAGGAGATTCGCGAACACCGGCCCAGGCCTGAACTCGAACTCGTTCGAGCGCTGATCGAAGACGCTGACGCCGGTGACGTCCGAGGGCAGCAGGTCCGGCGTGAACTGCAGCCGCGAGAAAGAGCAGTCGACCGAGCGCGCAAGCGCCTTTGCGAGCGTGGTCTTGCCGACGCCGGGCAGATCCTCGACGATCAGATGGCCTTCGGCGAGGAGGCAGAGGACCGTCAGCTCGAGCGTCTCCGACGGCGCGTGGACGACATGGCCGAGGTTCTCGACGACGCGCCGCACGGCGTCGGCGGGCTCCGCGCGGGTGGCTGCCCGGACAGGATCGTCCATCAGCGCTCGTCCACCATGCTCACGACCTCGTCCATGATCTCGCAGGCGATTTGCTCCTTGGCGTTCTTCGGAACCGTCCGCTCTCCGGTTTCGGAGACGAGCACGACCTCGTTCGCGGCCGCGTCGAAGCCGATGTCGTCCCGCCCCACGTCGTTGAAGACGATCAGGTCGGAGCGCTTCGCCGCCAGCTTCTCCCGCGCCCGCTCGAGGCCGGTCTTCCCCCGATCGGCCGCGAAGCCGATCAGAATCTGGCCGGGACGGCGACGTGCGCCCAGCTCCAGCAGGACGTCCCGCGTCGGCTCGAGCTCCACCGTCCAGCGATCGCCGTCCTTTCGGTGCTTCGCTGCGCTCGGGCTCGCGGGCCGGTAATCGGCGACCGCGGCAGCCATCACGACCACATCCGCGTCCGCGCGGGCGAGCACTTCGCGCTCGAGCTCCGCTGCCGTGGGCGCTGCGACGAGCTCGACCTTCCCCGGCGGCGCGACCGCGAGATTCGCGGCGACGAGCGTCACATCGGCGCCGCGCAGGCGCGCCTCTTCGGCGAGCGCGACGCCCATTCGCCCGGACGACCGGTTCCCGAGGAAGCGCACCGCGTCGAGTGGCTCCCGCGTCCCTCCCGCGCTGACCACGACCCGCTTGCCCGCCAGCTGGCCGCGGCGTGCCAGCACCGCCTCGACGCGGTCGCTCACCTGCTCCGGCTCGCTCATTCGCCCGATGCCGACCTCGCCTTCCGCGAGCTCGCCCTCGTCGGGGCCGATCAGGACGACGCCGCGCTCGCGGAGCATCGCGACGTTGGCGACCGTCGCGCGATGCGTCCACATCCGCGGGTTCATCGCCGGCGCTGCGAGCACGGGGCCGTCGAAGGCGAGCGCGGTCTGCGTGAGGACATTGTCCGCGAGACCGTGCGCCAGCTTCGCCAGGGTGTTTGCCGAGAGCGGCGCGATCACGAGCAGGTCGGCCTCAGCGAGATGCGGATAGAGCTCGCGGGGCGCCTCGCGGCGGGCCAGGGCCTCGAACGTCTTGGCGGTCACGAACGACTCGGCCTCTTCCGTGAGGATCGGCGTCACCTCGTGCCCTCCCTTGACGAGCAGGCGCGTCAACTCTGCGGCCTTGTAGGCCGCGATTCCGCCGGTCACGCCTTGAAGCACGCGCGCCATCGGCACATTGTGCCCTCAGCGCAAAAGCGGGGGTGGAGCGGCGCTACTTCTTGTAGGCGTACTTGATCTTGCCGTCCGCCGTCTCTTCGAGCGCCATCGTCAGGTAGTTCTTCGAGCGCGACTCGATCAGCGGTGGCAGGAACTGGTCGAACGTTCCTTCACCGAGCTGGTGGTGGTAGTTGTTGATCTGCCGGGCGCGTTTCGCCGCGACGATCACCAGCGCGTAGCGGGAGTCGACGTTGTCGAGCAGTTCGTCTATTCGAGGATGGATCACGGTCCGGGAATGCTACCTGCGGCCGCGATCTCCCTTCGGACCACGGCCTCGAGCTCGCCCACGGCGGTCTCGAGGTCGTCGTTGACGATCGTGTAGGTGAACTCGCCGGCGAGCTTTCGCTGGTCGAGCGCCTTCGCGACCCGCTCCTCGATCTCGTCCTCGCTCTCGGTCCCGCGGGCCCGCAGCCGGCGCTCGAGCTCCTCCTCGTTCGGCGCGGTGATGAAGATGGTCACGCTGCCGGGAATCCGGTCGCGAACGGCGAGTGCGCCGCCCGTCTCGAGCTCGAGCAGGACGGGGCGGCCTTCGCCGGTGATCCGCTCCAGCTCCGACCACAACGTCCCGGAGCGGCGCCCTTCGCCCCACGGAAGGCGCACGTACTCGAGGAAGTCGTCTGCGGCGAGCCTTCGGTCGAACTCCTCGTCGGAGATGAAGTAGTACTCGCGTCCGTCCTCCTCGCCGGGCCGTCGCTCACGCGTCGTCGCCGAGATCGCCAGCGCGAGATCCGGGACGCGTTCGAGCAGTCGCCGCGCGAGGGTGCTCTTCCCCTCGCCGGACGTCCCGGTGACGACGAAGACCGGGGGGCGCCTACCGGTTGAAGAGCCCGATGAGCTCGGTGCGCTGGCGCTCAGACAGGCCTCCAACGGTCTTCGACTGGCTGATCCGGCACTGATTCAGGAAGCGCGCGGCCTTGACGCGGCCGAACTTCGGCACGGCCATGAGGATGTCGAAGACCTTGGCCGTCGAGACGTACTCGGGCGGGTTGCGCAGGATGTCGTCGATGTTGGCTGACCCGGTCTTGAGGTCCTTCTTGAGCTGCGCGCGGCGGACTCGAATGTCATTCGCGCGCTTGAGCGCTTCCATGCGCTGATCAAGCGAGCGGAGGGGTGCCTGGGCCTGAGTCTTGAGCGCTGGCACGGACGCCGCATACTAACAAGTCGAGAGAGGCCGTCAAACCCCAGGAAACGCGCCGATTTGCAGGGTATTTTCTAAACGGGCAACGATGTATCCCGCCTCGCCACGCCTTCGGCGAACGTGGGCGCGGCGTGTGCGAGGCCGATTGCGTTGTCCGGTGAGTCAACAGGAACCGCGGCCAATTCTGCCTGCAATTCCCGACTGATCCGGGTTGACGCGCCGGGGTCGGAGAACAGAATCGTCCCCAGCGCGACGTCGCTTGCGCCCGCGGCGACGAACTCGAGCGCATCCCGGCCGCTCGTGATCCCGCCCATCCCGACGATCGGCAGCCCGGTCGCCTCGTAGCACGCGTAGACCGCCGCCAGTGCGATCGGCTTGAGCGCGGGCCCGGAGAGCCCGCCGCGGCCGCGTGAGAGCGTTGGTCTGAGCGTCCGCTCGTCGAGGGCCAGGCCCAGGATCGTGTTCACCAGCGAGAGCCCGTCGGTGCCGGCATCTCGAGCCGCGCGCGCCGCTGCGGCGACGTCGGCGGTCGCGGGCGAGAGCTTGGTGTAGATCGGCTTCCTCGTCGCCGCTCTCGCCGCCCCGACGATCCCTCCCACGCTCGCGGGAACGTCATCCACGTTGGGACACGAGACGTTCAGCTCGATCGCCGCGACCTCCTGGCAATCGTCGAGGCGGTCGCAAAGATCGGCGTAGTCGCTCGCAGCGAACCCACCCACGGAGACCCAGATCGGCACACCGAGCTCCCCCAGCCGCGGCAGGGAGTGCGAGAGGAAGTTGTCGATCCCCGGGTTCGCGAGGCCGATCGAATTCAGCATGCCGTGATCGACCTCGGCGATCCGCACGGGCGCGTTGCCCTCGCGCGGAAGCGGCGTGACGGTCTTCGTCACGAACACGTCCAGGGAACGCGCGACGTCGGGCGCAGCGAGCGCGTCGAGGCAGCCGCTGGCATTGAGCAGCCTCACGCGGCGACCGCCTCCGCGGCGAGCACGGGCCCCTCCACGCAGAGCCGTTTGAGCTCGCCGTCGATCTCGACCGCGCACCCGTAGCAGGCTCCGTATCCGCACGCCATCGGCGCCTCCCAGGCGAGCTGCGCGGCCGGAATCACGTCGGCGACCGCCCTGAGCATCGCTTCCGGGCCGCAGGCCAAGACCTTGCAGCAGTCTGTTGCGAGGTCTCGGAGCGGCTCAGTCACGAGCTTCGGCTCCACGACGACCTCGGCGTTGTGGACCAGGCGGGCCGCCTCGGCATGCCGCTCGCTGCGGAACCCGAGTAGCGCCGGTGGGTGGCCGAGGGCGTCGGAGAGGTACGGGAGCGGGGCGACGCCGATGCCGCCCCCGACCAGCAGCGGGCTCTCGATGTCCAGGTCGTAGCCGTTGCCGAGCGGGCCGAGGACGCCCAGCTCGTCCCCGCGCTCGACCGCGGCAAGGGCGCGCGTGCCGGGGCCGATCGGATCGATCAGGAAGGCGAGCTCACCGGGCGGCGCCAGGCAGACGCTCATCGGTCGCGGCAGCTGCCTTCCCGGCGCCTCCAGCATGAAGAACTGACCAGGAATGCCCGGTTCGAGCCCGCCGCGACGGATCCGCAGCAGCGTGTACGGGCCGACCGGCTCCGTGCCGAGGATTTCAGCTCGCGCGCGCTTCACCGATGCGCTCCTGCAGCGAAACGGAGATCTCGGGCTGGGCGTGCGCGATCGCCTCGACGGCCGCCGCCGCGCCCGAGATCGTCGTGATGCACGGCACACGCGCCACGAGCGCCGCCTCCCGGATCAGGTAGCCGTCCGTCCGCGCGCCGGAGCCCTGCGGCGTGTTCACGACGAGGTCGCACCGTCCGCGGCGGACGAGGTCGACGACGGTCGGCCCCGCCCCCGCCTCGGTCACCTTGCGGACGTACTCGACCGCCAGGCCGGCGGCGGCGAGAACATGCGCCGTACCGGCCGTGGCCACGAGCTCGAAGCCCAGCCCCGCCAGGGCGTGCCCGACGGGGACGATCGCCTCCTTGTGGGCGTCGCAGACCGAGATGAAGGCCGTGCCGCTCGTCGGCAGCGCCCGTCCCGCGGCGCGCTCGGCCTTGGCGAAGGCCGTCGGGAAGTCGCCGGCCGTCGCCATCACCTCGCCCGTGGCGCGCATCTCCGGCCCGAGCACCGGGTCGGCTCCCGGGAACCGTGCGAACGGAAGCACGGCTGCCTTGACGCTCACCTGCGCGGGCGTCGGGTCGGCGGGCAGGTCGAGCTCCCCGAGGTTCGCTCCTGCGGCCAGTCGGCACGCGGCCGCGACGAGGTTCACGCCGCTCGCCTTGCTGGCAAACGGAACCGTCCTGGACGCCCGTGGGTTCACCTCGAGCACGTAGAGCTCGCCGTCGGCGATCGCCAGCTGGACGTTCAGCAGCCCGACGACACCGAGCGCGGCCCCGAGCTCGCGCACGACCTCCTGGACGAGCGTTCGCTCCAGCGGCGCAAGCGAGGGGGCCGGGAGTACGCAGGCGGAATCGCCGGAGTGGACGCCCGCCTCCTCGACGTGCTGCATCACGGCCGCTACGTAGGTGTCCTCGCCGTCGCAGAGCGCGTCGACGTCCAGCTCCAGGGCCTGCTCGACGAAGCGGTCGAGCAGGACGCGGCCCTGCGCGCCCGCCATCGCATCGCGCACCTCGACAGGCGCGTAGCAAATCCGCATCGCACGGCCGCCGAGCACGTAGGACGGGCGGACGAGCACCGGGTAGCCGATCCGCTCCGCCGCCGCCGCCGCCTCGTCGGCCGTCGAGGCCGTCCTCCAGTCCGGACAGCGGATCCCGAGCCCGTCCAGCAACGCGCCGAAGCGCTCGCGATCCTCGGCGAGGTCGATCGCGTCGGGCGATGTGCCGAACACGGGATATCCCGCGTCCGCCAGTGGCCGCGCGAGCTTCAAGGGCGTCTGGCCGCCGAACTGGGTGACGATCCCGACCGGCCGCTCCCGCTCGCAGATCGCGAGCACCTCCTCGACGCCGAGCGGCTCGAAGTAGAGCCGGTCCGAGGTGTCGTAGTCGGTGGAGACGGTCTCCGGGTTGCAGTTCACCATCACCGCCTCGTAGCCGAGCTCCCTGAAGGTCTTCGCCGCGTGGACGCAGCAGTAGTCGAACTCGATCCCCTGGCCGATCCGGTTGGGGCCGGAACCGAGGATGACGACCGATCGAGCGGGGGCCGGCGCCGCCTCGTCGGCCTCTCCCCACGTCGAGTAGAAGTAGTTCGACCCCGCCTCGACCTCGCCCGCGCACGAGTCGACACGGCGGTAAGCCGGGCGGACGCCCCACCCGCGCCGCTTTGCTCGCGCCTGCTCCTCGCTCGCGCCGCACTGCCGCGCGACGTCGAGATCGGAGAGCCCGAGGCGCTTCAGCCGCAGCCAGTCGTCGGTCACGAGGTCGTCGAGCGAGGTCACGCGGTCGAGCGCGGCCTGCACCCGGTCGATCTCGGCGCGAAACCAGGGATGGACCGCGTCCGGCGCGGACGAGAACCGCGGCCAGGGAGCGACCGAGCCTTCGTCGCTCTCGCGCGATCGGAGCGCCTTGAGAAACGCCTCGGCGAACGTGCGGCCGATCCCCATCGCCTCGCCCACGGACTTCATCTGCGTCCCGAGCTCCGTCTCCGCACCGGGGAACTTCTCGAAGGCGAACCGGGGCGCCTTGACGACGACGTAGTCGAGAGTCGGCTCGAAGCTGGCCGGCGTCGTCCCCGTGAGGTCGTTCGGGATCTCATCGAGCGTGTAGCCGACCGCGAGCTTGGCGGCGACCTTCGCGATCGGGTAACCCGTCGCCTTCGAGGCGAGGGCCGACGAGCGCGAGACGCGCGGATTCATCTCGATCACCCGCAGCTCGCCGCTGTCGCGATGCCGCGCGAACTGGATGTTTGAGCCGCCGCACTCGACTCCGACGGCGCGGATGACGTCCGCGGCCGCATCGCGCAGCTCCTGGTAGGCCTCGTCCGACAACGTCATCTGCGGCGCGACCGTGACCGAGTCGCCGGTATGGACTCCCATCGGGTCGAGGTTCTCGATCGAGCACACCACCACGACGTTGTCGTTGCGATCGCGAATCACCTCGAGCTCGAACTCGTCCCACCCGAGCAGCGACTCCTCGACGAGAACCTGGCCGACCGGGCTCTCGGCGAGCGCACGGTCGAGGAGCTCGACGAACTCGCGCCAGCCCCGCGCCGTCCCGCCGCCGTGGCCTCCGAGCGTGAAGGCCGGCCGCAGGATCACGGGGAAGGTGAGGTCGGCAGGAACCTCGTCGTGCGATGTGACGATCGTCGACTCCGGCACCTTCAGGCCGGCGAGCCGCACCGTCTCCCGGAAGAGCTCACGATCCTCGGCGCGGCGGATCACGTCGGGGCCCGCGCCGATGAGCTCGATGCCGAGACCGTCCAGCACCCCGTCGGCGGCGAGCTGCAGGGCGAGGTTCAGCGCCGTCTGGCCGCCGAGCGTCGGCAGGAGCGCGTCGGGGCGTTCTCGGCCGAGAACGTCGGCCACCCCGTCGAGGTCGAGCGGCTCGAGATAGGTGCGGTCGGCGAAGCCGGGGTCGGTCATGATCGTCGCCGGATTCGAGTTGACGACGATCGTCCTGAAGCCGTCCTCGCGCAGCACCTTCAGGGCCTGCGAGCCGGCGTAGTCGAACTCGCAGGCCTGCCCGATCACGATCGGCCCGGAGCCGATCAGGCAGATCGAACGCAGGTCACGCCGCCTTGGCAACCGACACCTCCCCCACCCACTCCTCGAGGATCGGCCAGGCGTCGTGCGGCCCTGGCCCGGCCTCGGGATGGAACTGGACCGACCGCGCGCGCAACCAGGGGAAATCGAGCCCCTCGACCGTGCCGTCGTAGAGCGAGACGTGCGTGACCTCCTTCGCGGCCGACGCCTTGACCGCGAAGCCGTGGTTCTGGCTCGTCACGAGCACCCGGTCGGAGCGCTTGTCCAGCACGGGGTGGTTGGCGCCCCGGTGGCCGAAGGGCAGCTTGTACGTCTCGTGGCCCGTGGCAAGGGCCAGGAGCTGGTGGCCGAGGCAGATCCCGAGGATCGGCACGCGGCCGAGCAGAGCCCGCAGCGTGTCGATCTCGTCATGAAGTGGTTCCGGGTCGCCGGGGCCGTTCGAGAGCAGGATCCCGTCGAAGCCCAGCAGATCCCGGACCCGGGCCAAGTGCGGGAACACCGTCACGGCCGCGCCCGCAGCGGCGAGGCGCGCGAGAATCGACCGCTTGCACCCGTAGTCGACGACGGCCACGCTCGAGTGGCCGCGGTCCGAGAAGACGTAAGCCCCCTCGGTCGAGACCCGCCCGGCCAGCGGACGCCCGGCCATCGCCGGCTGCTCCCGGACGGTGCGGAGCGCCTCCTCGACCGACGCATCGCCGGCGACCGCGATCGCTCGCATCGCGCCGCGGCTCCTGAGGTGAAGCGTGAGCGTGCGGGTGTCCACCCCCGAGAGCGCGACGACACCCTGCCGATGGAGCCAGTCCGTCCATGCCGGCCCCCGCGCTTCGCGCATGACGACGGCGCGGGCATGCGCGCTCGCCGACTCGGAGCGGACCGGGTCGACACCGTAGTTGCCGACCATCGGTGCCGTGAAGGTCACGATCTGCTCGGCGAAGCTCGGATCGGTGACGATCTCCTGGTAACCGGTCATCGCGGTCGTGAAGACGGCCTCGCCGAACGCGAAGCCTTCGGCCCCGACCGACTCGCCGCGAAAGACCGAGCCGTCCTCGAGCGCGAGGAAGCCTTTCATCGGTCTGCCTCCTTCTTCGAGACCCATTCGCCGTGATCGAGGTAGTGGCGCGCCCGCAGCGCGTTCAGCCGTGCGAACTCGAGCTCCGGCCGTTGCCGCGACCAGCGCAGTGATTCCTCGACGGCTTCGCGCGTGCGCTCGTCCGAGATCCGGTCGAAGTGCTCGGCCCAGCGCGGGCTGCGCTCCTGCGCGATGGCCGCGTCGATCACGAACCAGTGCTCCGCCTCGTCCGGCGCCTCGCGCGCGGATTCGGGGTCGACCTCGAGGTTCAGGTCGAATCGCGGCGGCTGCTGACCTCGCACGTAGACGACCAGCTCGAGCCTGCGCCCCGGCAGCTCCAGGGCTGCGATCCGCTCGATCACTCGGTGCCGCGCCTCGCCGCGGAGCGGCCGGTCGACCACGACGACGAGATCGAGGTCGCTCTCGCCCGGACGGTAGCCGCCGACGAGGCCGGACCCCAGGACGAAGGAGTCGAGGACCTCGACGGCTTCGCCGATCGCCTCGACGACGCGGGTGCGATAGGCCTCCGCCGTTTCGTCGAGGTAGGTCTCGGCCACGATGATCAAGCCTCGAACGCGACCCTCCCGGCCGCGATCGTCATCACGACGCCGCCCTCGAGGGTCTCGCCGAGCACCCACGAGTTCGCCGAGTGTGAGCGGAAGCCGTTCTCCGTGATGCGGCGACTCGCCTTGAGGTCGAGCAAGACGAGGTTCGCGGGAGCGCCGACGGCGACCCGTGGCGCCTCGACCGCGTAGGCGCGAGCCGGGCCCGCGGACATCCGCTCGAGCAGCGTCTCCAGCTTCAGCACACCCGGCTTGACGAGGTGGGTGTAGAGCGCCGAGAACGCAGTCTCGAGGCCGGTCACACCGAACGGCGCGGCCTCGAAGGGGACTTCTTTCTCGTGCCGCGCATGGGGGGCGTGGTCGGTCGCGATCGCCGCGATCGTCCCGTCGCGCAGACCGGCGATCAGCGCCTGGCGGTCCTCCTCGGCGCGAAGCGGCGGGTTCATCTTCAGGTTCGAGTCGAGCGAACGGACCGCCTCGTCGGTGAGGCAGAGGTGGTGAGGGGTCACCTCCCCGGTCGCGGCGACTCCCGCGACCTGCGCGCGGGACAGCGCTTCGACCGACTCGCGGGCCGACAGATGCAGCACGTGCGCCGGCCGCCGCTCGTACGCGGCCAGCGCGAGATCGCGTTCGACCATGAGGCTCTCGGCCACCGACGGGTAGCCGGAGAAACCGAGCTCCGCCGACACCGCCCCTTCGTGCATCTGGCCGCTCTTCGAGAGCGTCGGCTCCTCACAATGGAGCGCGAGCCGGCGGCCCGTGACGGCGCTGTACTGCAGGGCGCGGCGCATCAGGCCCGGTGAGACGACCGGCTGCCCGTCGTCGGAGAACCCGGCGGCGCCCGCTTCCGCGAGCTCCGCCATCTCGGTCAGCTCGGAGCCCTCCTGACCCTTCGTGATGGCCGCGAGGAAGCCGACCGGCACGGCGGCCTGCTCCTGCGCGGCTTCGACCAGCGATCCGAGCACCGCGGCGGAATCGACGACGGGATCGGTGTTCGGCATCGCGAGGATCGCGCAGTAGCCGCCGGCCGCCGCGGCTGCCGTGCCCGAGGCGATCGTCTCCTCGTCTTCCCGGCCGGGCGTCCGGAGGTGGACGTGCGCATCGACGAACGCCGGCGTGAGCACGAGGCCTTCGCCGGCGATCACCCGGTGCTCGTTCGTGTCGAGGCTCGTGCCCAGCTCGGCGATCGTGCCCCCGTCGACGCGAACGTCCATCACGGCGTCGACGCCCTCGACCGCGTCGACCACCCGCGCGCCGCGAACGACGAGATTCTCGTTTCCCTGCCGGCCGAACAGCATCACGCGGCCCCGATCTCGTGCAGGGTCGCCGCCTGAACGCCTGCGGGCCCGTGCGTGAGCAGGTCGTAGAGGACCGCCATGCGCACCACGAGGCCGGACCGCACCTGCTGCTCGATCAGGGCGTCCGCCGCGTCCGCGACGACGCCGTCGATCTCGACCCCGCGGTTCATCGGCCCTGGATGCATCACCTTCTGTCCGGGCCGGAGCCGGTCCGGCGTCACGCCCCAGCGGGCGGCGTACTCGCGCAGCGAAGGGACGTAGTTGGCGCCCTCCTGCATTCGCTCCCGCTGCATCCGCAGGACGTAGACGACGTCCGCGGCCTTGATCGTCTCGATCTCGTGGGAGATCTCGCAACCCATCGCCTCGATCCCACGCGGGATCAGCGGCGGCGGCCCGACGAGCGTCACCCGGGCGCCCATCAGCGCCAGGGCCTGGATGTTCGAGCGCGCGACGCGCGAGTGGAGGACGTCGCCCACGATCGCCACGTGCAGGCCGTCGACGCGCCCGAGCTCCTCCTGGATCGTGTAGAGGTCGAGCAGCGCCTGCGTCGGATGCTGGTGCTTCCCGTCGCCGGCGTTGACGATGTGGGCGCCGGTGTGACGGGCCACCAGCTGCGGCGCCCCGATCTGCGGGTGCCGGATCACGATCACGTCCGGGTCGTAGGCTCCGAGCGTCAGCGCCGTGTCCTTCAGCGATTCGCCCTTGTCCACCGAGGAGCCGGCGGCCTTGATCGACATCGTGTCCGCCGACAGCCGCTTCGCGGCGAGCTCGAAGCTCGACGAGGTGCGGGTCGAGGATTCGTAGAAAACGTTGACGACGGTCTTGCCGCGCAGCGTCGGCAGCTTCTTCACCTCGCGCTCGAGCGAGCGCTCGAAGCTGCGGGCGGTCCCGAGCAGGCGCTCGACGTCGTCGCGCTCGAGATCGCCGATCGAGATGAGATGCCGCTTCGGCGGCTCCTTCGGCGGGAGCAGGTCCTCCCGCATGACGCGAATCTCAGCCATCGTCACTTCACCTCCTCTGCCGGGATCAACAGAACCTGGTCGACCTCGTCGACCTCGTCGAGCTGCACCTGGATGCGCTCGTCGCGATGGGTGGGGAAGTTCTTGCCCACGTAGTCGGGGCGGATGGGCACCTCGCGGTGCCCGCGGTCGGCGAGGACGGCGAGCTGGACGCGGGCCGGGCGGCCGTAATCGAAGAGGGCCTCGACCGCGGCCCGGATCGTGCGGCCGGTGTAGAGGACGTCGTCGACGAGCACGCACGTCACCCCGTCGAGCGGGAAGTCGAGCTTCGTGGCGCGGACGAGCGGCTGCGCGTGCTGCGGCGCCTCGCCGCCGCGAACGTGGACGTCGTCGCGGTAGAAGGTGATGTCGAGCTGGCCGAGCGCGACCTCGGTGTCGGCGAACTCGTGGATCCGCCGCCGGAGGCGCTGCGCCAGGGGCACGCCACGCGTGTGGATGCCGACGAGCGCGACCTTGTCGAGCTCGGGGTTCGCCTCGATGATCTCATGCGCGATCCTGGTCAGCGTCCGCTCGACGTCCTCCCGGTCGAGGAGAACCTTCTCGCGCTCGGTGTGCGCCACGCTCACGCAGGCAGGCGCAGTCGGGACAGTGCAGGCAGCGTCATTCGCACTCCTTTCCGGCCTCACGGGACCGGGTTAAAGGGGTTCGTGGTCGCGCGGAAGCTTAGAGGGTCGAGCGGACGGTGCATACCCCCTCGGCCGCCGGGTCACTATCCTGCCGCCGTGGACCAGCAAGGGCTCGACGGCCTCGCCGATCTCGCGGTCGCGTTCAGCGTCAACATCCAGCCCGGCCAGATCGTCTCGATCGAGGCCGAGACCGGGATGGAGCCGATCGTCCGCGCGGTCGCCGAGAAGGCCTACAAGCGCGGGGCGCGGTTCGTCGACCCCGTCTACTTCGACCCTTACATCAAGCGGGCGCGGGTCGAGCACGCGCCGGAAGAGACGCTGGAGTTCGTGCCCGAGTGGTACGGAAGCCGGATGCTCGCGCTCGGTGACGAGCACGCGGCTCGGATCATCTTCGTGCCCCGCGTCTCGCCCGGCGTCCTCAACGGCGTCGACCCGAAGCGCGCCGGCCGCGATCAGCTGCCCGACCTCAAGGAGCGCCTGGTGATCATCAACAAGCGGCTGATCAACTGGTCGATCCTCCCCTACCCCACCCAGTCCTGGGCCGACCTCGTCTATCCCGACCTCGACGGCCCCGCCGCGCTCGACAAGCTCACCCAAGAGCTGATGCACGTGTGCCGGCTCGACGAGGCCGACCCGGTCGCGGCTTGGCGCGAGCGCGACCACACGCTGCACTCGGTCGCCGACCGGCTGACGGAGCGGCGCTTCGACGCCGTCCGCTTCGAGGGCGCCGGAACAGACATGACGATCGGGCTCCTGCCGAGCTCGAAGTGGGAAGGCGGCTCGACGACGACCGTCGACGGAGTCGAGCACATGCCGAACATCCCGACCGAGGAGGTCTACACGACCCCCGACCCGACCCGGGCCGAGGGCGTCGTGCGGGCGACGAAGCCGCTCGACGTCGGCGGGACGATCGTGGACGGGCTCACCGTCCGCTTTGAGGGCGGCCGCGCCGTCGACATCCAGGCCGACACGGGCGTCGACGTCCTGCGCGAGCGCGCCGCGCACGACGCGGACGCCTCACGCCTGGGCGAGGTCGCGCTCGTCGACCGCGAGGGTCGCATCGGCCCGCTCGGAACGACCTTCTACAACACGCTCCTCGACGAGAACGCGGCGAGCCACATCGCGCTCGGCAACGCCTACGAGATCGCGGTGGACGAGGAAGACGTGCCGAAGATCAACAAGAGCGAGATCCACATCGACTTCATGATCGGCGGCAACGACGTCCAGGTGACGGGCCTGACCCCCGCCGGCGACGTCGTGCCGATCCTCACCGACGGCACCTGGCAGATCTAGGCGCCGCGCGCCCAACCCGTCCCCCGGAGGCATGTTCTGGGGTCAGACCCCGGGACGAGTCCCGGTCAGACAAAGCCCTGCAAACCGCCGCATCCCAGGTGATCCCAGGTACCTGTCCGTGGGTCGATATGGGGTCAGACCCTAGGACATGCCCGGTTTAGACCGCGCGCGTCGCGCCGCTAGCGGCGCGCGAAGGCGAGCAGATGCTTGACCTCGTAGCGCACCCGGGGCGGCAGCTCCCGCTCCGCCCGCTCGGTGCCGCTTCGGATCTCGGCCTCGTCGAGCAGATCGAAGGTCGAGATCGCCCGGCCGCGGATGCGCTCGAGCGCGAGCTCGCGCTCGAGCTCTGCCTGCTGGACAAGCCGGACGAGCCGCACGCCGCCGAACCCCGCCGCCGCCAGCTCGGTCTCGAGCTGCTCGGGCGAGGGGTGGCGGGCGAGGTCGATCGGCGCGATCGAGGGGAAGAACCGGTTCTGCCAGTACCGCTGGAAGTGCTCCGGGGCAAAGGTCACGATCGCAAGCCGCCCACCGGGCGCAAGGATGCGCGAGATCTCCGCGAACGCCCGCGGCCGATCGACCAGGTGCACGACCGTCCACAGCACGGCGACGTCGAACGACGCCGGCTTGAACGGCAGCTGCTCCGCGCTCCCGAGCTTCAGGCCGACCGACGCGGGCACCCGCCGGCGCGCCTCGCCGAGCATCTCGGGCGAGGGGTCGACGCCCCACACCTTCGCGAGGCCGCGCTCGGCCGCCACGCGCGCGAACCTGCCGGTGCCGCACCCCACGTCCAGGACTCGGGCGCCGCGAACGTCCGCCTCGCGAACGAGGAGGTCGAACACCTCGAGCCAGCCTGCGTCGACCGGCCGGAGCCGGTCGTAGTCGGCGGCGCGTGCGCCGAAGTCAGGCGTCCGAGACGAGGTCGTCCGGATCGGTCAGCGCCTCGATCGCGTGCTGCGCCGCCTCGAGCGACGACTCCGGCACGAGCACCTTCTGGGGCGCGTTCTCGGTCTCGCGAGGGTGGTGGTCGACGGCCGTCTCGAGCTCCGAGACGATGCCGGCCTGCTGGAGGATGGTCTGGAGCTCCTCGGCCTCCGCGACGTCCTCGGCGAGGGCGACCTGAACCATTCGCGTCACGGGACCGCCTCCCGCTCCGGCTCCACGGCCTCGGGCGCGCCGCCCCGGCTTCGAGCACCGGCCCCGATCAGGCGCGGCGAGCCCCGCTCCGGAAACGGCACGTCGATGACGTCGAAGTCCTTCGGCACCACTGTGTCGGTGAAGATCGTACGCGCCTCGCGAGCGACTTCGGGGCCGAAGTAGCGATTCGAGAGGTGCGTCAGCGCGAGCAGCGACACCTCGGCCTCACGCGCGAGGTCAGCCGCCTCGAGCGCCGTCGAGTGCGACGTCTCCCGAGCCCGTTCGGCTTCCTCGTCGAGAAAGGTGGCCTCGTGGACGAGAACCTCGGCTCCGCGCGCCGCCTCGAGCACGACCGGTGAAGGAGCGGTGTCGCCAGCGAGCACGATCTTCCGGCCCGGGCGCGGCGGCCCCAGCACCGCGTCGGGCGTGATGACGCGGCCGTCATCGAGCTCGACCGACTCGCCGCGCTGCAGGAGCCCGCGCTGCGGCGGCGCGATGCCGAGCGAGTCTGCCTCCTCGACGTCGAACCGCCCCGGCCGCGGCCCTTCCACGAGCGCATAGCCCACGGCCGAGACCCCGTGCGCGGGGGCGAACGTGACGAGGTTGTAGCCGTCGCGCTCGAGCACGTCGCCGGCCCGAAGCTCTTCGAGCACGAGGCCGTAGGTGAGCTTTCC
>DATMIX010000044.1:0-4385 GCA_035554095.1 Gaiellaceae bacterium
GATCGCGGTCGGCGTGCTGATTGCCGCGGCGGTGATCGGCGTCGGCCGGCTCGAGCTGGTCGCGCTCCTGCTGGCGATCTCGCTCGTCCTGATCGCGGAGATGCTGAATACCGCGCTCGAGGCGGGGATCGACGTTGCAACGACGTCCTTCGACCCGCTTGCCAAGCTGGCCAAGGACATCGGCGCCGGTGCCGTGCTGATCGCGACGGTCAACGCGGTCGCGGTCGGCTACCTCGTCTTCGTCGACCGGGTCCGGGATCCGAGCTCGCGCGTGCTCGACCGCCTGCGCGACGCGCCCACCGAGCTGACTCTGATCGCGCTGGTCCTGACAATCCTCCTCGTGATCGCCGTCAAGGCCTACACCGGACGCGGGCGGCCGTTGAGCGGCGGTCTGCCCTCCGGCCACGCCGCGGTGGCGTTCGCGGGCTGGATGGCCGCGACCTACATCCTCGGCGACTCCACCCACTGGTTCCTCGTCTCGACGTTGACGTTCATCATGGCGCTGCTCGTGGCGCAGACACGGATCGAGTCCGGCATTCACTCGTTCGTCGAGGTCGTCTCCGGCGGGGTGCTCGGAGCGCTCGTCACGCTCGTCCTCTTCCAGCTCTTCTGGCAGTGACGGACGACGACCGGGAGCTGCTCCAGCGTGCGGACGACGTCGCGAAGCGAGCGTACGCGCCGTACTCGAACTTCTTCGTCGGCGCCGCGATCCGGACGCGGGACGGCCGCATCTTCGACGGGACCAATGTGGAGAACGCCGCCTACCCGCTCGGCATCTGCGCGGAGAAGTCGGCCCTCTCGAAGGCAGTGTCGGAGAACGTGAAGCCGGGCGACGTCGAGGTGCTGGCGGTCACGGCGTCGCCTTGCGGCGGCTGCCGGCAGTGGTTTCACGAGTTCGGGCTCGACCGGGTGATCTATCGGCGTGCGGACGGAGAGCCGACGATGGCGACTCCGGCCGAGCTCCTGCCGGACACGTTCGAGCTGTGAAGTCCGGCTTCGTCGCCGTCGCAGGACGGCCCAACGTCGGCAAGTCGACGCTCGTGAACGCCCTTGCCGGCGGCAAGGTCGCGATCACGTCGGACAAGCCCCAGACGACGCGCCGACGGATCTTCGGGATCGCGAACGGCGAGGACCACCAGCTCGTCCTCGTCGACCTGCCCGGGTTCCAGCGGCCGCGCGATCCACTGACCGAGCACATGCAGCGCACTGTCGACTCGTCCTTCGAGGACGTCGACACGGTGCTCTTCGTCCTCGATGCCCGCGATCGGATCGGCGCCGGCGACCGCTTCATCGCAGAGCGGGTCTTCTCGCTCGGGGTGCCGGTCGTGATCGCGCTGAACAAGGTCGACCGCCTGAAACCGGGCCACATCGCGACGCAGATGCAGACCGCCTCGCGGCTCGGGGACTTCCACGCACTCCATCCGGTGAGCGCGAAGACCGGGGACGGGGTGGCGGAGCTGCGCGACGAGCTCGTGGGCCTCTTGCCGGAGGGCCCGCTCTACTACCCGCCGGAGCAGCGCACCGATCTGTCGGCCGAGGAGCAGATCGCCGAGCTCGTGCGCGAGAAGGCGATCCAGCTGACCCGCGACGAGGTGCCGCACGCCATCACCGCGGAAGTCGACGAGATCGACGACCGGGTCGCGCGGGTGCTGCTCTACGTCGAGACCGAGTCGCAGAAGGGAATCCTCGTCGGGAAGGGCGGCGCGATGGTGCGCGAAATCGGCACGCGCGCGCGTCCCGAGGTCGAGGCGCTGCTCGGCCATCCGGTCTTTCTGGAGCTCCAGGTCAAGGTGCGCCCCAAGTGGCGACGCGACGAGCGCATGCTCGAGCGCCTCGGCCTCTGAGCTGGAGCGGCGGCAGCAGCGGCGTTCGCGGGCCGCGCGGCGCGAACCGGCACACATCCGGCCCGAACGCGCGACAGACAGGTGCGCTCCTTCGAACTAGAGTCGCCGGTGGGAGGAGGCGGCGGGCTCCCGGCCCGGCGAGAGCCCCTCTCTGGGGCGGTAGTACCGCGCCAGCCAGCGGGTCAGGCCGTCCAGGCCCGGGAAGAGGACTCGCTCCGTGATGTTCGCCTGGTCGAGCTTGTCCCGGATCTCCCACTTCAGCTCCGCCGGGATCACGAGCTTCCGACCGAGCTCCGGATGCCGCTCGAGCCAGTCGTCGAGCGGCACCGTGGGATCGGTGAGGAGCGAGAAGAGTGCGTACTGGTTCACGATCCGCGCGTCGAGCGAAGGCGGCTCCAGGAACAGGCAGCAGGCCTCGCTCGCCAGCTCGTCGAGCTCGCGGAGCCCCGGCGCCGCCCGTTCCAGCAGCTCCGGCGTGAAGACGTTCGCGCCCTCGTGCTCGAGCACGTCGCGCAGCGCGTCCGGGAGCACCTCGCGAGCCCGGACGTAGTCGATCGTCCACACGACCCCGTCGCGATGGAACCGCTCGTGGTTCGCGGTCGTGAAGTGCAATGCCACGTAGGGCGAGTACGTCCAGTCGAGCAGCCGCGTCGGCAGCCCGTGGTGCTGGCCGAGGGCCAGCCAGTCCCAGACGGAATCCGAGGGGAGGTCGCGGTCCTGTGCGTACTTCCGGAAGTTGCGGACGAGGTAGCCCTCGAGGGTCCGGGCGTCGCCGCCCAGCCGGATGAGACTCGTCTCGAGCCCTTCCGCTGCGTCGGCGCGGCCGCGGAACGCGAAATTCGAACGGTGTCGCGCCAGGTCCTCACGCCACGCTTCTTCGAACAGCTGCTCCTGCAGCTCCGTCCAGCTCGCGACGCGCACCTCGTCCACGCTGCTCTTTTTCCCAACGGGCCAGGGCTACACTCAACGCATGGCCAAGGCTCCTGCGCTGCCGACCGGCTTCGAGCTGCCGCTCGAGCCGCGACTGCCCCGGATCGGCTCCGTCGACCAGGTTGCGGTCGAGGAGCGTGCGGCTACCCTCGCCAGGCGCTCGATCAAAAAGGACGCGAAGCTGTTCGCGCTCGACCTCGCCGTCCGGATGATGGATCTGACGACGCTGGAGGGGCAGGACACGCCGGGGAAGATCGCGGCGCTGGCCTCGAAGGCGATTCGCCCCGACCCCTCCGACGCGACCATCCCGTCGGTCGCGGCGGTCTGCGTGTACCCGAACCTCGTCCCGACGGCCGTGGAGAAGGTCAAGGGCTCGAGCGTCAAGGTCGCGTCGGTCGCGACGGCTTTCCCGTCGGGCCAGACGCCGACGCACCTGAAGGTCGCCGAGGTACGGGACGTCGTGGAGCTCGGCGCCGACGAGGTCGACATGGTGATCGACCGCGGCGCCTTCCTCTCCGGGCGATACGCGAAGGTCTACGACGAGATCGTCCAGGTGAAGGAGGCCGTCGGCGCGGCGCATCTCAAGGTGATCCTCGAGGTCGGCGAGCTCGGCACCTATGACAACGTGCGCCGCGCCTCGCTGATCGCGATGGCCGCGGGCGCCGACTTCATCAAGACGTCCACGGGCAAGCTTCCGGCGGCCGCGACGCTGCCGGTGACCCTCGTGATGCTCGAGGCGATTCGTGACGTCTTCCAGGAGACGGGTCGCAAGGTCGGCATGAAGCCGGCCGGCGGGATCCGGGTCGCGAAGCAGGCCGTGCAGTACCTCGTCCAGCTCTACGAGACGCTGGGCGCGGAGTGGCTGACGCCCGACCTGTACCGGCTCGGCGCCTCCTCGCTTCTGAACGACGTGCTGATGCAGATCCGGAAGGAGAAGACGGGCCGCTACCAGAGCCCGGACTACTTCACGATTGACTGACCTGGAACGCAGGCAAGACCGCTCGCCCGTCCCGTCCGGCTGGGACTACGCACCGGCCCCCGAGGCCCGGGACATCGTCAGCCTCGAGGATCGCTACGGTCTCTTCGTCGGCGGCGACTTCGTCGAGCCCGCGTCGGGCGAGTACTTCCCGACGATCGACCCCTCGAGCGAGGAGCCGCTCGCCGAAGTGGCGCAGGCCGGCAAGGAGGACGTCGACCGCGCGGTCGGTGCGGCGCGCAACGCCTTCGAGAACGGCTGGTCCGACCTCGCGCCCGCCGAGCGCGCCAAGTACCTCTTCCGGATCGCGCGGATCCTGCAGGAGCGCTCGCGCGAGTTCGCCGTGCTCGAGTCGCTGAACGGCGGCAAGCCGATCCGCGAGTCGCGCGACGTCGACCTGCCGCTCGCGGCGGCCCACTTCTTCTACTACGCGGGCTGGGCCGACAAGCTCGAGTACGCGTTCCCGAACCGCAACCCGCGCCCGCACGGTGTCGCGGCGCAGATCATCCCGTGGAACTTCCCGCTGCTCATGCTGGCGTGGAAGATCGCGCCTGCGCTCGCGGCTGGAAACACGGTTGTACTCAAGCCGGCCAGCTCCACGCCAATGTCGGCCCTCTTCTTCGCCGACGTCTGCC
>DATMIX010000045.1:0-25147 GCA_035554095.1 Gaiellaceae bacterium
GGCCCCGAGCTCGAGGGCCGCAGACACGGCCGAAAGATCCAGGACCTGATCAAGCGCGGCCAGCAGATCATGGTCCAGTCGGTCAAGGACCCGATGAAGTCGAAGGGCGCGCGGCTCACCACAGAGATCTCGCTCCCCGGCCGCTTCGTCGTCTTCGTCCCGAGCGGCGAGGGCCTCGGTGTCTCGCGCCGGCTCGAGGACGCCGAGCGGACGCGCCTGCGCGACATCCTCAAGGGCCTCGACGTGAAGAAGGGCGGCGTCATCGTCCGCACGGCGGCCGAGGGCGCGTCCGCCGAGGACATCGAGCGCGACCTGGTCTTCCTGCAGCGCCTCTGGAAGACGATCGAGGCGCGCGCCAAGAGCACGAAGGCTCCGGCCCTCGTCTACCAGGAGTCCGAGCTGCCGCTGCGCGTCGTGCGCGATCTCTTCACCGACGACTTCGAGAATGCCGTCGTCGACCACGACCGCACGTACAAGCGCATCGTCGGCTACCTGAAGAAGACGTCGCCGCACATGGTCGACCGCGTCAAACGGCACCGCCAGAAGACCCCGCTGATGGAGGCGTACGGCGTCGACGCAGAGATCCGCTCGACACTCTCGCGCCGGGTCGAGCTGCCCTCGGGCGGCTACCTGATCTTCGACTACGCGGAGGCGTTCACCGTCATCGACGTCAACACGGGCCGCTTCGTCGGCTCGCGCGGCAAGTCGTCCGCCGGCCGGCTCGAGGACACGATCACGAAGAACAACCTCGAGGCGGTCAAGGAGGTCGTCCGCCAGCTGCGGCTCCGTGACATCGGCGGGATCATCGTCATCGACTTCATCGACATGGCGAACCCGAAGAACCGCGCCACGGTCGAGGAGGCGCTGAAGAACGAGCTCGAGCGCGACCGCACGAAGACGTATGTCGTCGAGATCTCGCCGCTCGGCCTCGTCGAGATGACCCGTCAGAACGTCACCGACGGACCGAGGGAGATCCTGACGCGCAAGTGTCCGGTCTGCGAAGGGGACGGCGTCGTCGTCTCCGACGCCTCCGTCGCGATCGACGTCGAGCGGCGCTTGCGGACGCTGGTCGCGGGCTCACGGCACAAGGCATTCAAGGTCGCCGTCAACGAGCACGTCGCGAGCCTGCTGATCGGCTCCGGAGCGCGGCGGTTGACCGAGATCGAGGCGCAGACGAAGCGGCGCTTCGTGCTCGCTCCGCGTGCCGACGTGCCCCACGACCACTTCGAGGTGCTCGACCAGGGCACGCTCGAGAAGCTCCGAGGCGAACTTCCGGTCGAGGAGGGCGCCGAGCTCCAGGTCAAGCTCGTCGAGGTCGGCAAGCACGACGTCAGGGCCGCCATGGGAACGCGCGACGGCTACACCGTCTGCGTCGGCGACGCGGCCGGGATGGTCGGCAAGAGCGTTCGGATCAGGGTCGAGCGCGTCGTCGACGGCACCGCGTACGCGACGCTGGTCTCGAAGAAGGCTGCACCGGAGGCTCCGATCACGGCCGAGGACCAGGCGGAGAAGCCGACGCGCAAGCCGCCTGCGCGCAAGGGCGGGAAGACGGTCGAGCCGAAGGTCGAGGAGGAGAAGCCCGAGCCCGAGGCCGAGGAGACGGCCGCAGACGACGCCGTTGCCGAGGAGCCGGAGCCGCAGGCTGAGCCGAAGCCGAAGAAGAAGACCCGGCGCGGCTCGCGCGGGGGGCGGGGCCGGAAGAAGAAGACTGCCCAGCCCCAAGAGGCCGCCGTCGCGGGCGACGGCGCCGGCCCGACCGCCGAGGCCGAGGCGGCCGCACCCAGGATCCACGTTCCGGATCCGGGGCTCGGTCAGGAGGACGGCGAAGAAACGGCCGGCGACGGTGAGAACGGGCCCGCCGCTCCGGTCAAGAAGAAGACGCGGCGCGGCAGCCGGGGCGGGCGGAACCGGCGCAAGAAGCCCGCCGCCCCGGCGAAGAACGGCGGCGCCGGCGAGGAGCCGGCGGCGGTCGCCGAGGGCGCCTCCGACGAGTACGTGCCGATGTCGGAGTGGATCGACGAGGTCGACTCGCCGACCGGGCGCTAGCCCGATCCGGTGAGCAGGGTCCGCCGAGGCTTCAGAAACGCCGCATAGATGACGATCGCGGCAGCGATCATCGAAGCCCACGCTGCCGAGAGCGTGGGATGCAAGACGCTTGGGATCTGCCAGCCGGTCCATCCGCGCTTCGTCACCTGCTCGATCCAGAGATCTTCCACCTGGTTCGTCAGTCCGTAGACGAGCATCAGCGACAGGTACAGCGCCGTCAGCGTCCGCAGGACCGTCCTGCGCATGGCCCCGAGCTGACGCGAGAGCAGCAGCGCCGCAACGGCCAGCAGAAAGCCGTCCATCCCGTGGTGATGACCGTGGTGCACGGCCGCGTGCAGCGCCCCGCCGCCCGGCTCGGGCTTCACGGCTCCGGTCTGGAAGATCCACCCGAGCAACGGCACGCCGTCCAGGAAGAAGCCGAGCTCGGCGGCGATGTAGGGGGCGGCGAAGAAGAGGGCGAGCCCGGCGACCGCGGCCCGTGCGGCGTCCCCCGCGGTGGTCGTCCTCGGCATTTCACGCCGGCCGGCGCGGGATGCCCAGAGCGTGAGGCCGAACGCGAGCGCGACGCCGACGACGGCGGGAAGGTTCGCCCACTTGGGGTCGAGGTGACTCTCGGTCTGGACGCCGGGTAGGGCGACCGTGGCGCACAGCACGAGCGCTGCGGCACCGAGCCGGTTTGCGCGCCGGTCATCGAGCCGGTCGACGACGATGGGGAGGATCGCCACCGCCGCGAGGGAAGCCGAGAAGCTCAGAAAGACGAAGGCGCGTCCAGCGCCCCCGATGAACCCCGTGTTCTGCACTTTCCAGAGCTCCGCGGTGGGCACGCGCCAGTACGTCGCGAACACGGCCACGGCGGTGAGGGCGAAGAGAAGCCAGACGACGTAGACGTCGCGAAGGCCGGAGCTTTGCGACCGTCCAGGGATCACGGCTACACTGCCTCCTCGCGGGCGAGAGCCCGCGTTTCCATGGCCGGTTACGCGATCATCTCAGTCGGAGGCAAGCAATACCGCGTCAGCGAAGGCGATCGCCTGCTCGTTGACCGCGTCTCGACGGGCGAGGGCAAGACCTTTCACCCGGACGTCCTCTTCACCGGCGGGAACGGCAAGCCGAACCTCTCACCGCGGCTGCAGGTGACTGCGAAGGTGGTCTCGTCTCAGCTGGGCGAGAAGATCCGGATCGGCAAGTACCGGCGCCGCACCGGCTACAAGCGGCACACGGGCCACCGTGCGAAGCTGTCCGAGATCGAGATCCAGTCGATCGGCTCCCGCTCGAGCAGCTCGACGGCCAAGAAGGAAGAGCCGAAGGCCGAGGCGAAGCCCAAGCCGGCCGCGAAGGCGAAGGCTCCCGCCCGGAAGCCGGCTGCGAAGAAGGCTCCGGCCCGGAAACCGGCAGCAAAGAAGAAGGACGACTAGATGGCACACAAGAAAGGTCTTGGCTCCTCCCGCAACGGGCGCGACTCGAACGCCAAGCGTCTCGGCGTCAAGCTGTTCGACGGGCAGGACGTGAAGGCGGGGATGATCATCGTCCGCCAGCGCGGCACGCGCTTCCGCCCCGGCCCCGGCACGGGTCGCGGCAAGGACGACACGATCTTCGCCAAGCGCGACGGCAAGCTCTCGTTCCGCCAGAGCGGCGAGCGCAGGACCGTCTCGATCACCGACTAGTTTTCGCCACTCATGTTCAGCGACCGCGCCCGCATTCACGTGCAGGCGGGCCGCGGCGGCGACGGCGCGCTGAGCTTCAGGCGCGAGAAGTACGTCCCCAAGGGCGGCCCGGACGGCGGTGACGGCGGGCGCGGCGGCGACGTCGTCGTCGTGGCCGATCGCGACCTGCGCGACCTCTCACGCTTCCGGCGCGAACGTCTCTTCCGCGGTGGCAGGGGCGGGCACGGCGGCGGCTCCGGCAAGCACGGGGCGGACGGCGACGACGTGGAGCTGCGCGTCCCGGCCGGCACGCAGGTCTTCGACGCAGGCGGCGAGCTGACGATCGACCTTGCCCATCCCGGCGCGCGCGCCGTGCTCGCGCGCGGAGGCCTGGGCGGGAGGGGAAACCGCCGCTTCGCGACGCCAACGCGCCAGACGCCGCGGTTCGCCGAGACGGGGGTCCCGGGCGAGGAGGCAGACTTCGAGCTCCGGCTCAAGCTCCTCGCGGATGCGGCGCTCGTCGGGCTCCCGAACGCCGGCAAGTCCTCCCTCCTGTCGCGGATCTCGAACGCGAAACCGAAGGTGGCCGACTATCCGTTCACCACCGTCGAGCCGGTGCTTGGGACCGTCGACTCTCCCGACGGCAGACAGCTCGTCGTCGCCGACGTGCCCGGCTTGATCGAAGGAGCGAGCGAGGGCGTGGGGCTCGGGCACGAGTTCCTCGCCCACCTCGAGCGGGCACGCGTGCTCGTGCATGTGATCGACGCAGCGGCCGGCGAGCCCGAAGCGCAGTTCCGGACGATCGACGCGGAGCTGTCCGCGTACGGGGCCGGCCTCGACTCTCGGCCGCAGGCCATCGTCCTGAACAAGCTCGACCTGCTGCCGGAGGCACCGGCGCTCGAGATCGCGGACGACCGCATCGTGCGCGTGTTCGCGCTCTCGTGCGCGACCGGCGAGGGCGTCGACGAGTTCCGGCGCGCGCTGTTCGAGCTCGTCCCCGAGCCGGATGAGGAGCCGCCCGAGGACGGCCTCGTCGACTACCTGGTCTACCGGCCCACCGCGGGCGGGCGGCCGTTCCGGATCTTGAAGACAGACCGCGGCTTCCGCGTGACCGGGCGAACCCCGGGGGGCGGGGAGCTGGAGGAGGCGCTGCGCGCGGCCGGCGCCAAGCGCGGCGACGAGGTCGAGGTCGACGACGAGGTGCTCGAGTTCCAGTGATCGGCGTCCTCGGCGGAGTCTTCGATCCGCCGCACAACGGCCACGTCGAGCTGGCGCGGGCCGCGAAGGAGCGATTCCGTCTCGAACGACTCGTCGTCCTCGTCGCGTCGGCTCCCGGCCACAAGGCCGTCGCGACGCCGGCCGAGGTTCGGCTCGAGTTGGCCCAAGCAGCGTTCCCCGGCGACGAGGTCGTGCTCGACGACCACGCCTTCACCGTCGACGCAGTGGCGGGCGGTCGCTTCGGCGACGCGATCTTCCTGGTCGGCGCGGACGAGTTCGCCGACTTCCTCGGCTGGAAGGACCCCGAGGGCGTGCTCGGAGAGGTGCGTCTCGGCGTCGCGACCCGCCCGGGTTACCCGCTTGAACGGCTCGAGGCGATCCGCGGGCGCCTGTCCGAGCCCGACCGCGTCGAGCTGTTCGAGATGCCGCCCCACGACGTCGCCTCGCACGAGCTCCGCCGCCGTCTCGGCGCCGGCGACGTGCCCGAAGACCTTGTGCCCGCGCGGGTCGCAGAGCTGATCCGGGATCGCGGCCTCTATAGGGAGGCCGGAGACCCCGGCTACACTTAAGGCTCCTCCGACAAGGATCCGACTCGACACTGACGCCACTCGAACAAGCCCGCCGCATCGCCGGCCTCGCCCAGGAGAAGCTGGCGGAGAACGTGGTGATTCTCGACATGCGGCCCGCCTGCACCTACACGGATTTCTTCGTCATCGCGACGGGCAGGAACCCGCGCCAGACGAAGGCGATCTGGGACGAGGTGCACGAGCGTCTGAAGCACGACGATCGTGTGCTTCCTCGGCAGGTCGAGGGAACCCGCGATGCGAGCTGGATCGTCGCGGACTACCTGGACACCGTTCTGCACGTGTTCACGCCCGAGGCGCGCGACTACTACCGCCTCGAGGAGCTTTGGGGGGACCTGCCGTCGGTGGCCGTCGAGGCCGCGTCGGCAACGGCGTAGTCTGTTTCGGCAACAGTCGTCGTCCGGGCTGGCAACTAGCCTGAGGGAGGTTTGACGAGCGATCAGAAGGGCGCCCTCGCGGAGCTAGCAGTGATGCATCATGCTGCGAAGTTCGGCGTCGGGATCTTCCGTCCGATGACCGACGGCCACCGCTACGACCTCATCTTCGACCTCGTCGGCGAACGCCTGCTGCGCGTCCAGTGCAAGTCGGCCACGCTGCACGGAGTCGTCGTGGTCGTGTCCTGCCGGTCCGCCCGAAGAAGCGGAAGCGGCTTCGTTCGGCGGACCTACACGACGGAAGAGGTCGACGCCGTCGCTGCATACTGTCCTCAGCTCGACCGTTGCTACTTCTTGCCTCCCAAGTTGTTTTCCGGTCGAACGATGGTGCAGCTACGACTGGCTCCGGCGCGTAACAACCAACGCATTGGAATCCACTGGGCTGAGGCCTACGAATTCGGGGCTACACTGGGGCAGCACAACGCGTTCGGGGCCATAGCTCAGTTGGGAGAGCGCTTGCATGGCATGCAAGAGGTCGCCGGTTCGAGCCCGGCTGGCTCCACTACTTGATCCCCGCCGGCTCCGCGACCCAGTCCCGGGTCACGTAGAGCCAGAACGCGAGCCCGGCGTACCGCTTGTACCGCCGGAAGCGCCGCTCGATCGTCTTGTCGCTCGCCTTGCGGCCGTTCAGCTGCGCGTACTTCGGCCGCGACCACGAGTCGAGGATCAGCCGTGAGTAGCGGCCGAGGAGCATCATCATCTGGGCGGTCGCGTACGGACCGACCCCAGGCAGCGAGAGAAGCCGTTCCGCGACCTCGTCGTCCGGCAGCTCGGGGTCGAGTAGCTCTTCGAGATCGAGCTTGCCGGCTGCCACGTCGGCGGCGAGCGTGCGGAAGTACGGGCCGCGATAGCCCGAGCGGACGACGCCCTTGTAGAAGCCTTCGTCGGCTTCCGCCATCGCCTCAGGTGTCGGAAACGCGTGACGGCCCCCTGGAGCGCGCGCGCCCAGGTTCGCGACGAGGGCCCCGACCATCCTCTCGGTTGCCGACCACGCGCAATTCGTCGTGCAGATCGTCTTGACGACGTCCTCGAACACGGACGGGCTGCGGATCATGCGGCCGGCGCCGCCGGCCGCCCAGGCGAGGTCCGGGTCGTCGGTGAGGGCCGTGTAGAAGTCGGAGAGGTCCTCGTCCAGCGCGAGCACGTGGTGGGCGCGCTCGACGATCCGCTCGGCCGCAGCCGCCGACGGCGCGCGTCCCTGGACGAGGAGCCGGACCCGGCCGCGCCGGCCCGGCCTGATTTCGACGGTGCGTGCGCCGCGTCCGTCAGGCACCAGCGTGACCGTCAGCGACGGAACCTCTTCGTCGAGCTCCATCGGCGGCAGCTCGACGAATCCATGGGAGAGCAGCGTCCTCCGAAGGTCGACCGGCTCGCCGCCGGCGCCGACGAGCGGGATCTCGGCAGACCATGGCTTAGCCATCTTCCTGGTCGAACGCGCCGCGGGCCGACGCATTCCCGACCCGGTTCCCGCTGTAGGTTCGTCACGTGGCCATCCTCGGCGTCGACGTCGGCGGCACGTTCACGGACGCAGTGCTCCTGACGGCCGGGAACGAGCTGCGGACGGCAAAGGTTCCGACTGCGCGGCGGCAGGAGCAGTCCGTCGTCGCGGCCGCGAGGGCGGTGGCAGTGACCGGCGTCGAGCGCTTCGCCCACGGCACCACGGTCGCCACCAACGCCCTTCTCGAGCGGAAGGGCGCGAAGACGGCGTTCGTTGCGACCGACGGCTTCGAGCACCTGCTCCACCTCCGGCGGCAAAACCGTGCGCAGCTGTACCGGCCCTGCGCGGACCACCCCTCGCCCCTGGTGCCGCTGGAGCGCTGCCATGGAGTGCGTGAGCGGGTCGATCCCGACGGCGTGGTGGTGCCGCTCGAGCTCGAGTCGCTCCCGGAGATCGATGCCGAGGCGATCGCGGTCTGCCTCCTGTTCTCGTTCCGGGACCCGAGCCACGAGCGTGAGGTCGCAGACGAGCTTCGCCGGCGGCTGCCGGGCCGGCGGGTCGTTGCCTCGCACGAGATCGCTCCAGAGTTCCGCGAGTACGAGCGCGCCTCGACGACCGTGATCGACGCCTATCTCGGCCCGGTTGCGGCCCGGTACCTGGAGCAGCTCGGGGCCGCCGCGCGCGGCGCCGGTCTGCCCGAGCCGCTGGTCATGCGTTCCTCCGGCGGCGTCGCGACACTCGCCGAGGCGACCGCGCACCCGGCCCTTGCGCTCATCTCCGGGCCCGCCGCGGGCGTCGCCGGCGCCCGCCTGCTTGCGCGGATGGCCGGCTTCGAGAAAGCGATCTCCTTCGACATGGGCGGCACATCGACGGACGTCTGCCTGATCGCAGGCGGGCGGGCCGAGCTGACCTCCGAGCGCGAGGTGGGCGGCTTCCCACTGCGGTTGCCGATGGTCGACCTGCACACGGTGGGCGCCGGCGGCGGCTCGCTCGTTTCGGTCGATCCGGGTGGCGGCGTGCGTGTGGGGCCCGAGAGCGCCGGTGCGGACCCCGGCCCTGCCTGCTACGGGCGCGGCGGGAGGCGTCCGACCGTGACCGACGCCAACCTCCTCCTCGGCAGGCTGCCGGAGCGGCTCGCCGGCGGTCTCGAGCTCGACGTCGCTGCGGCGCTGCGGGCGTTCGAGGGTCTCGACCCCGCTGCCGCGATCGAGATCGTCAACGCCGAGATGCTCCGCGCGCTGCGAGTCGTCAGCGTCGAGCGCGGCCACGATCCGCGCGACTTCGCACTTGTCGCCTTCGGCGGCGCGGGCCCGCTGCACGCCTGCGCGCTCGCCGACGAGCTCGAGATCGGAACCGTCCTCGTCCCCGCCGCGGCCGGGGTGCTGTCCGCGCTCGGGCTCGTGGCAAGCGACGAGCGCCGCGACCGCGTCGTCTCGCACGTTCGCCCCCTTCGCGAGGTCGACAGCCTGCCGCGTGAGGGAACGGCCGACCTCCGCTATCGCGGGCAGTCGTTCGAGTTGAGCATCCCGATCCAGGACGGCCTCGAGGAGGCGTTCCACCGTGCGCACGAGGAGCGCTACGGCACGAGCGATCGTGACCGCGAGGTCGAGCTCGTCGCCGTGCGAACGGCGCAAACAACGCCGGGCCCGACGATCCACCTGCCGCCGGCCGGAAAGCCTCTCCACGTGGGGGGCCCTGCCGTGGTCGAGCTCGACGGCGCGACCTGCTTCGTCGCCCCGGGGTGGGCGGGGGAGAGGGACGGGGTTGGGACGCTGGTGCTGACGAGGGCGTGACGAAAGCGTGAACATCGAGCTCCAGGTGATCGGTAGCTCGCTCCGCTCGATCACGGAGGAGATGGGCGCTGTCCTGATCAGGTCGGCCTTCTCGGCCAACATCAAGGAGCGGCGCGACTGCTCGACGGCGCTTTTCGATGCTCGCGGCCGGATGATCGCTCAGGCCGAGCACATTCCGGTCCACCTCGGCGCGCTGCCCGATGCCGTCGCCGCGGTGAGGGGTCACGATCCCGCGACAGACGAGATCTTCATCCTCAACGACCCGTACGCCGGCGGCACCCATCTTCCCGATATCACGCTCGTCTCCCGGACGGCGCTCGGGTTCGCGGCGACGCGGGCTCATCACGCCGACGTCGGCGGGCCGGTGCCCGGCAGCCTCCCGGCGGGGTCGACGACCCTCGAGGACGAGGGTGTCGTGATCCCTCCGACTCGACTCGACGAGGGCGTGATCGACAGCCTCGTGGCGCAGATGCGGAATCCCGGGGAGCGTCGTGGCGATCTGCGGGCCCAGCTCGCCGCGCACAGGCTTGCGACTCGGCGAGTCGACGAGCTCTGCGCCGCACGCGGGCGCCCCCTGGTCGAGCGCGCGATGGACGAGCTGCACGACTACGCGGAGCGCCGCGTTCGCGCGGCGATCTCGAAGCTTCCCGACGGCCGCTTCGAGGCCGCCGATGTGCTCGAGGCAGGAGAAGACGATCTCGTCATCCGGGTCGCGGTCGAGATCCGCGGCGAGACGATCGAGATCGACTTCACCGGAACCGCCTCTCAGGACACCGGCAACCTGAACTGCCCGCTGGCCGTGACCCGCTCGGCCTGCTACTTCGTCGTCCGCTGTCTCACCGATCCCGACGTTCCCGCGTCAGGCGGTGCGTTCGCTCCGGTCGGGGTCACGGCACCGACCGGCTGCCTCGTCAACGCGGAAGCGCCGGCCGCCGTCGCCGCCGGGAACGTCGAGACGTCGAGCCGGATCGCCGACGTCGTCCTGCTCGCCTTCGGCGAGGCGATCGACGTCCCCGCACAGGGTCAGGGGACGATGAACAACGTCACCCTCGGCAACGACCGCTTCACGTATTACGAGACGATCGGCGGCGGTCAGGGCGCGTGCCCCGATGCCCACGGTCCCTCGGCGGTGCACGTCGCGATGTCGAACACGCTCTCGACGCCGACCGAGGCGCTCGAGCTTGGGTATCCGCTGCGCGTCGAGCGCCACGCGCTGAGGCTCGGGTCGGCCGGGCGGGGACGTTTCCGCGGCGGCGAGGGGGTCGTACGTGAGCTGCGGGCTCTCGAGGCCTGCAGGCTCTCCGTCCTGAGCGAGCGGCGCAGGCACGCGCCACGCGGTCGCGCGGGAGGAGATCAGGGCGAGCCCGGCCGAAACCTGCTGAACGGCGCCGAGCTGCCCGCGAAGACGACGGCGGAGCTGGGGCCCGGCGACGTCGTGCGGATCGAGACGCCGGGCGGCGGGGGCTACGGCTAGTCGGCCCGGCTGGGGTCGTTCGTGGGGCCAAGGACCCGCATCGCCTACAATTCCGGTCGCGATGTGGGAGCTGATCTTCATGATGCTGATCCTGAAGATTCCGATCGTGTATCTCGCTCTCGTGGTCTACTGGGCGATCCGGGCCGAGCCGAAGCCGCCGGAGCCGGCACTGCTGCCGGTGGCGCCTGCCGCACCGGACGACCGGCCCGCATGGACATCCGGCCGTCGCCCGCCTCGGCGGCCTAGCCGTGGCGGGCCGCACACGTCGCCCCGCGGCCGGGCCCGCGCCGCCCGCGCGGCGCTGGGCAGGTGAGCACCGGCACCCCTGCGCAGACCCGCGACCGTCCGGGCCGCGACCGCCCGGGCGAGGTCGTCGCCGGCCTGCTCGCGACGCTCGCCATCTTCGGGAGCTGCATCGCGGTCGTCCATCGCCCGGTCCGGGTCACCGCGTTCACGATCATGATCTCCCTGATCGCCGTGGCGATCGGCGGCCGCCACCAGCGTCTCGCCGCGTTCGCGCTCGGCCTTTCCGGCGCATGCTTCATGGTCGGCACGTTCTTCGCGATCATCACGAACAGGCCGATCTTCTAGTTTCTTCCAAGGCGCTTCCGGCAGGACCGGGCGCTGCTACAACAAAAGGTGCGCGAATGCACGACGTCGACGCTGTCAACTCCGGTTACGCCCGCGTTCTGCTCGAGGAGTACCTCGAGAACCCCGAGGCGGTCCCCTCCGAGTGGCGGGCCGTGTTCGAGAGCGGCGACGGAGACCTGGTCGAATCGCTGCCCGGGCTCGCGCGGCTGCTGGAGTCGCTCCGGGACGACGGCAACGGCCACGCCGTCGCGTCGGCGCCGGAGCCTGCCGAAGCGCCCGCGCCTGCCCCCGCAGCGGCGGCGCCGGCCCCCACGGATGAAGAGTTGCTCGGCGGGATCGCCGCGGCGATGTCACTCGTCAAGGCCCTCCGCATGCACGGCCACCTCGCCGCGCGCCTCGACCCGCTCGGCAGCGAACCGGTCGGCGACCCCGCGCTCGAGCCCGAGCGGCTCGAGCCGAAGCTGACGCCCGAGCTGCAGGCCCGGATTCCCGCCCGCCTGCTCCGCGTCCACGCGCCGGGCCAGACCCTGGCCGACGTGCTGCCGCACCTGCAGGACACCTACTCGGGCACGAGCGCCTACGAGATCGAGCACATCTCCGACCACGAGCAGCGGATCTGGTTGCGCGAGGCGATCGAGTCGGGACGCTACCGCGCGGCGCTCACCGACGACGAGAAGCGCGCCTTGCTCGAGCGGCTCAGCGAGGTCGAGGGTCTCGAACGCTACTTGCGGCGGGTCTTCCTCGGCCAGAAGCAGTTCTCCGTCGAGGGCCTCGACGTGATGATCCCGATGCTCGACCAGGCGATCGAGCTCGCTGCCGAGGGCGGTGCCCACGAGGTGGTGATGGGCATGGCCCACCGAGGCCGGCTCAACGTCCTCGCCCACGTGATCGGGCGGCCGTACGAGACGATCCTGCGGGAGTTCGAAGGCGAGCGTACCCTCGAGGCGGTCACGGCCGACCCAGAGGGGGGCACCGGTGACGTGAAGTACCACCTGGGCGCCTCCGGCCAGCGGGCGACCAGCGCGGGGGAGGTCACGGTCACGCTCGCGGCGAACCCGAGCCACCTCGAGGCCGTCGACCCGGTCGTTGAGGGCCTCGCGCGCGCCGAGCAAACCGATCGGTCGACGCGCGAGGGCAGGCACGACCCGCGCGTCGCCCTGCCGATCCTCATCCACGGCGACGCTGCGTTCCCGGCTCAGGGGATCGTGGCAGAGACGCTCAACCTCGCCGAGCTCGAGGGCTACGCGACGGGCGGGACCCTTCACCTGATCGCCAACAACCAGGTCGGCTTCACCACCGATCCCGTCGAAAGCCGCTCGACCCGCTACTCGAGCGACCTCGCGAAGGGCTTCGACTTCCCGATCATCCACGTCAATGCCGACGATCCGGAAGGCGCCCTCGCCGCCGTCCGCCTGGCGATGGCGTATCGGCGCCGGTTCCAGAACGACGTCGTGATCGACCTTGTCGGCTACCGCCGGCACGGGCACAACGAGCAGGACGAAGCCGCGTACACACAGCCGCTGATGGCCGCGCGCATCGCGCAGCAGCCGACCGTCCGCGAGCAGTACGCCGCGATGCTCGTCGCCGAGGGCGTCGTCAACCAGGAAGACGCCGACCGGCTCGCCCGGCAGGTCGAGACGACGCTGAAGGAAGCCCACCAGCGGCTCAAGGACTCGTTCTCGGAGAACGCCGTCGCGCGCGAGGGGCGAATCCCGTTCGGGACGGGGGCGGAGGTCGTCACCGCCGTCGCCGCGGACCGCCTGGGCGAGCTCGATCGCGCGCTGGTGAGCGTTCCGGAGGGCTTCACGATCCATCCCAAGCTCAAGAAGCAGCTCGACCGTCGCGCCCCCGCCCTCGACGAGGGCGGTGTCGACTGGGGTCAGGCCGAGTCGCTTGCTTTCGCGAGCCTTCTCGTGGAGGGGATCCCCGTCCGCCTCACCGGCCAGGACACGGAGCGGGGGACGTTCTCGCACCGGCACGACGTGCTCCACGACCCGGAGACGGGCGAGACCTACACTCCGATCCAGCACCTCGAGGATGCACAGGCGTCGTTCGAGCTGTACAACTCGCCGCTCTCCGAGGCCGCGGCGCTGGGGTTCGAGTACGGCTACTCGGTCTCCGCGCCCGACGCTCTGGTGCTCTGGGAGGCCCAGTTCGGCGATTTCGTCAACAACGCACAGGGGATCATCGACCAGTTCATCGTCGCCGGGTTGTCGAAGTGGGGGCAGACCTCGCGGCTGACCCTGCTTCTGCCGCACGGGTACGAGGGGAACGGCCCCGAGCACTCGAGCGCGAGGCTCGAGCGGTTCCTTCAGCTCGCCGCCCAGGAGAACATCCGGATCGTGAACAGCACCACTGCTGCGCAGTACTTCCATCTCGTCCGCCGCCAGGCGCTCGATCCCGCGGCGCGGCCGCTCGTCGTGATGACCCCGAAGGGACTGCTTCGCCTGAAGCAGGCGGCCTCCACGCTGGCCGAGCTCGCCGAAGGGTCCTTCCGGCCCGTCCTCGACGATCCCGGGCCGGACAAGGAGCAGGTGCGACGGCTCGTGCTCTGCTCGGGAAAGGTCTACTACGACCTCGCCGGCCACGAGCTGCGTGCGACGGCGAAGCACGTCGCGATCGCCCGGATCGAGCAGCTCTACCCGTTCCCGGTCGAGGAGAAGGCGGCCCTCATCGCCTCCTACCCGAAGCTCGCCGAGGTCGTCTGGGTCCAGGAGGAGCCGCAGAACATGGGGCCCTGGCGGGCGATCCGCCATCGCCTCGAGGAAAACCTGCCGGCCGGCGTGCACCTCCGCTACGTCGGCCGACCGTGGCGCGCCAGCCCGAGCGAGGGATACCCCACCGCCCACCTGCGCGAGCAGGATCGGATCGTGAGAGAAGCGCTTGCCTAGGTCATTCGAGTCAGCGGCGCCGGTTGCGACGCTGCTCGGCGATCTGCCTCGCCACGGTCGGGCCGTGCTTGCGGAGCTCACGCAGGACCGTCGGACCGTATCGGCGAGCCTGGCGCATCAGCTGCCGCCGCTGCGCGACCGGAATCCGGCGCCAGATGTCCCACGCGGTAAGTGCCAGGCCGACCGGCCCGGCGCGGCCGGTCAGCTTCGCGAAGGGAGACATCGCGGCATCGTAGCGACTCGCCCGAATCGACACGTTGTTGATTCGTCAGTCGATGTCGTTACAATCCGGCGCTTTGGTAAGCCCCCGATCGACAAAAGGAGGAAAATGCCGGTAGAGACGACTTCGCTTTTCACGCAGGTCATCCAGGATCACCTGGACCTGAAGGAGCGCAACTCGGATCTCGACCACGAGCTGCCGCTCGACCGCTACAAGAACGAGGATCCATTCGACAACCATCCGTTGTTCAAGACCGAGGAGCAGGCCCGGATCGAGGACACGATGGACGGCACGGAGCCGGCCATCCCCACGGAGTCCACCATCGCCCTCAAATGGCCTGGTGAAGAAGACGCCGACGACGAGGAGGAGCAGGTCGTGGAAGCTCACGACGGGCTCTGGACTCGGTCGCGCGACTTCGACTGGGGCGACTAGCCTCGGCCGCGGAAACCCGTCGATTTTCCGCGAATCCAACTTGTACCCGCACGCCGCTCGGTAGAGGGTAGTTTGGCGCGGGCGCCTTCGGGTAGCCCCACGCGAACTCGTCTTCGAACAAGGAGATCGATCGATGCCGCTATTCATCCTCGCAGGAGCGATCGGAGCCGCGATTGCCTATTTCTTCGACCCGCAAAACGGCGTGGGCCGCCGGAAGGCCGCGATCGAGAAGGCCGCGAAGTACGCTCGCGGCGCCGACCGGCAGCGGCAGGGCATGGCCGCTCAGGCGCAGGGTCTGAAGCAAAAGGCGATCCACCGCAAGGAGCAGGAGAAGCCACAGCCGGACGACGTCACACTGGCGCGCAAGGTCGAGACGGAGATCTTCCGCGGCGCCGACGTCCCGAAGGGGAAGATCAACGTCAACGCAGAGGACGGCGTGGTCTACCTGCGTGGGGAGGTCGAGGAGCGCGACCTCATCCAGGACCTCGAGGAGAAGGCCCGGAGCGTCCAGGGCGTTCGTGGCGTCGAGGTTCTCCTGCACCTGCCCGGCGAGCCGGCTCCGGCCAAGCCCGAATAGCCGTCCGCCGGCGCTCCTAGGCTGGGAGCATGGCGCACTCGGAACCGCGAGTCGAGGCGGCGGCGGCCGAGAGCTGCCTCCGCTGCGACGCCTCGATGGAATGGCGCCACCAGACGTGGCAATGCCCACGCTGTGGGTTCAAGCTGGGCTGCTGCGAGGGGGAGGACTGCTCGCCGCGCTGAGGTTCAGCCGCCGTTGTCGAGCGGAGGTGGCGGAGGAGGAGGCGGGGGCACGAAGTCGGTGACCGTCAACGGTCTGTCCGCCGCACGGCAGTTGTTTCCCTCCCTCGTCTCCTTGACCTGTTTCGCGGCGTCAGCGCAGACGCGAACCCGGTAGGTCCCGGCCTTCGTGTCCGACGGAATCTTCACGATCGCGGAGCCCGTGGAGGCCTGGCCCGGCCTGAGTGCGGCCACACGCCGGCCGCCGATTCGCACGGTGCCGAGGAAGTAGCGCGTCGTCGAGCGGCGGGCCCGGACGCCCCCGCGGTTACGAACGAGATCGCTCAGCTTGAAGCTCGCCCCGGCCCCGACCGTGGTCGGCGGGCTCGAGACCTTGCCCTGGACGAGATCCGGCCGGGCTTGCTGCGCGGCCCCGCCGGCTCCCGCCGTCGCGAGGACGAGAATCGCTCCGTACGCAATCGCCCGCACGTCTTCCTAGATCGGCGGCGGCTTCGGCTTCGTGACGTGAAGCTTGCGCGCCGCGTAGCGACAGTTGTTCGCCTCGCTGGCCTCGCGGACGACGTGGCGGACATCGGCGCAGACGCGCAGGCGGTAGAAGCCGGTCGTGGCCGACGGTGGGATGGACACGAACGACGAGCCGACGTTCGTCTTGCCGGCCCCCACCCGCCGGACCGTGCGGAATCCAACCAACATTCGCTTCGTGCCCTTGATGAGGTAGTAGGCGCTGGTCGAACGGCGCGCCCGCGCGCCGCCCCGGTTGTGCACGCGGTCGGTCACCTTGAACCGCTCCCCTGCCGCGGCCATGTCCGGCGGGTTCGAGACCTTGGCCTCGACGAGGTCGGGACGAGCCTGCGGTCGGGCACTCGCGGCGGCCGCGAGGGCAAGCGGCAGGAGGCCGAGGCCGGCTGCGCGAATCGGGATCTTCCAGCGACTCCCCATCGGAATCTCGCAATGCGAGGATAGACACAACCGGTACGTCGTTGTGCCGGGTCGCGCAGGGGGTTGATAATCGCAACGAGTAGTGGCGACTCAGGAACACGCTGCGGCCGGGAGCGCTTCCTCCCCGGCGGGTGCCGACGTACCCGACGTTCGTCTCGTCGGCGTTCGCAAGTCTTATGGCGACGTCGTCGCGGTGGACGACGTCGACCTCGAGGTAGCGAGCGGGGAGTTCTTCACGCTGCTCGGCCCGTCCGGCTCGGGGAAGACGACGACTCTCCGGCTGATCGCCGGCTTCGAGCGTCCGGACGGCGGTCGTATCGAGCTTGCCGGGCGCGATGTCACGCGGGTGCCGCCGTACTCCCGGGACGTCAACACCGTCTTCCAGGACTACGCCCTGTTCCCCCACATGAGCGTTGCCGAGAACATCGGCTACGGCCTGCGCGTGAAAGGAGTGCCGCGCAAGGAGCGTCGTCTGCGCGTTGACGAGATCCTGAAGATCGTCCAACTGCCCGGTCTCGGCGACCGAAAGCCGATCCAGCTCTCCGGCGGGCAGCGCCAGCGTGTCGCCCTCGCACGGGCGATGGTCAACCACCCACAGGTACTGCTGCTGGACGAGCCGCTCGGAGCGCTCGACTTGAAGCTCCGCCAGGAGATGCAGATCGAGCTGAAGCGGATCCAGCGCGCGGTGCGCGAGGTCGGGATCACGTTCGTCTACGTCACGCACGACCAGGAGGAAGCGCTGACGATGAGCGACCGCCTTGCCGTCTTCAACCAGGGACGGATCGAGCAGATCGGAACGGCGGCGGACGTCTACGAGCGTCCGGCGAACGCATTCGTGGCTGGCTTCGTCGGTGCATCGAACGTCCTGCATCGCGGCGGCCGGACGTTCACCGTCCGGCCCGAGAAGATCCGCATGACCGCCGACGGCGGCATTCGCCGCGACGACGACAACGCGGCGACGGGGCGTATCCGCGCCGTGGTCTACGCCGGAATGATCACCCGCTACATCGTCGACCTGGACGACGGCGGGGAGCTCGTCGTCGTCCGTCAGAACCTGGAGACTTCATCGGCCGAAGCGCTCGACGCACGCGGCCGGCGAGTGCACCTGGAGTGGAGCCCAGAACACGCAATCGCGACCCGAGGGGAAACGGAGGAGGCCTCATGAATCGAGCCTGGAAGCGCTACCTGTCGTGGGCGGGGATCGCCGCCCTGACCGGAGTGCTCGCCTTCGCAGCCG
The DNA here is from genome assembly GCA_035554095.1 of Gaiellaceae bacterium. Taxonomy (GTDB): domain Bacteria; phylum Actinomycetota; class Thermoleophilia; order Gaiellales; family Gaiellaceae; genus 13-2-20CM-68-14. The sequence continues at coordinate 17,694 of DATMIX010000045.1, forward strand.
CCGGCTGCGGGGGCAGCGACAAGAAGTCCTCTGAAACGAGCGAGTCGAACCTGCCGACCAAGATCGGCGACGGTGAGGGAAGGCTCAATCTCGTCGCCTGGACTGGATACGCGCAGCCGCAGTGGGTTAAGCCGTTCCAGCAGCAGACCGGCTGTCAGGTGCGCGCGAAGTACGCGAACACCTCGGACGAGATGGTGACGCTGATGCGCCAGGGAGGCGGTACGCAGTACGACATGGTCTCGGCCTCGGGTGATGCAAGCCTGCGACTGATCAAGGGCGGCGACGTCAGGGCGGTGAACCCCGACCTGATCCCTGACTACGACAACTTCATCGAGGAACTGAAGTCCCCGTCGCACAACACCGTGGACGGAAAGCACTACGGCATCTCGCTGCAGTGGGGGCCGAACACGCTCCTCTACAACACCAAGGTCGTGAAGGCGAAACCGACGAGCTGGGCGGTCATCTACGGCCCGCAGTACAAGGGCCGCGTGACCGTTCCCGACAACCCGATCCAGATCGCCGACGCGGCGCTGTACCTGTCGAAGACGAAGCCCGACCTCGGCATCGAGGATCCGTATGAGCTGACGGAGGACCAGCTCCAGGCGGCCGTCGACCTGCTCAAGCAGCAGCGGCCGTTGATCAAGAAGTACTGGGCCTCGGCGGCCGACGAGATCGAGCTGTTCAAGAACGGGGACGTCGTGATCGGCGCGGCGTGGCCGTACCAGACGAACACGCTGGTGGCAGACAAGGCTCCGGTGGCGGAGACGATTCCGAAGGAGGGAGCGACCGGCTGGGCCGACACCTGGATGCTGGCGAAAAAATCGAAGCATCCGAACTGCGCCTACAAGTGGATGGCGTGGGTGTCGACCCCGAAGGTGCAGGCTCAGCAGGCGATCTATTTCGGCGAGACGCCCGCGAACAAGAAGGCCTGCGCCGTCATGGATCAGCTGAGCAAGGGCTCGTGCGCGCAGTACCACGCGGACGCGCCGGCTTCGTACTTCAAACAGATCAAGTTCTGGAAGACGCCGTCCCGCGATTGCGGAAACGGCGAGCAGAAGTGCGTCGACTACACGCGCTGGCAACAGGCGTGGACCGAGATCAAAGGCTGACGTAACCCGTGGCGACACGGGCGATGGAGGCGGGCCGCCCCCTCGGGGCGGCCCGTCGCCGCCTCGGGGCGGCGTTCTGGCGCCGGCCCTGGCTGCGGCCGGTTGTCTTGCTGCTGCCGCCGCTCGCCTGGATGACGATCTTGTACCTCGCCGCCCTGGGCGTGCTGTTCGTGTCTGCGTTCTGGGGAGTCGACGCCTTCACCGGCAAGCTCGTCCACACCTGGAGCCTCGCGAACTTCGACACGTTGATCCACGAGCCCACGTACCGCACGATCGCGATCCGGACGATCGTGATGGCCGCGCTCGTCACGATCACCGACGCGATCATCGCCCTGCCGTTCGCGTACTTCATGGCGCGCATCGCACCTCCGCGGTTGCGCTCGCTGCTGTTCGTCCTCGTGCTGTTGCCGCTCTGGGCGAGCTACCTCGGCCGGATCTACGCGTGGCGCCTGATCCTCGCGAAGGAAGGCGCCCTGAACTGGTCGCTGGACAAGGTGGGCCTGCCGACCGTCGACATCGCGTACACGAACACGGCCATGTGGATCGTCTTCTCCTACATCTGGCTCCCGTTCATGATCCTGCCGATCTACGCGGCGTTCGAGCGGATCCCGGACTCGTACCTCGAGGCTTCGCGCGACCTCGGCGCGCGCAATTGGACGACCTTCCGCCGCGTGATCCTGCCGCTCGCCCTGCCGGGCATCGTCGCCGGCTCGATCTTCACGTTCTCGCTGACGCTCGGCGACTACATCACGCCGGACCTGATCGGCAGCAAAGACTTCATCGGCAACGTCATCTACCGGAACGTCCTCGGGTTGACCAACAACCTCCCGTTCGCCGCCGCGTACGCGACCGTACCGCTGATTGTGATGGCCGTGTATCTCGCGCTCGCTCGTCGGACGGGCGCGTTCGAGGCGCTCTGATGGAGACGCGAGCCACTCGGTATGCGCTCGGCGTCTGGACGCTCCTGGTCGTTCTGTTTCTCTGGATCCCGCTCGCGCTGATCTGCGTCTACGCGTTCAACTCCTCGAACATCCAGAGTTGGCCGATCGCCGGCTTCAGCGTCAAGTGGTTCCGTGAGGCGTGGCAGAACCAGGAGGCGCGGGACGCGCTCTGGCTCTCGATCAAGGTGGCGTTGCTTTCGACCGGGATCGCGCTCGTCCTCGGCTCGGCGGCTGCCTTTGCGGTGGCGCGCTACAGCTTCTTCGGTCGGGACACCGTCTCGTTCCTGCTCGTGCTCCCCATCGCATTGCCGGGCGTCGTCTCGGGAGTGGCGCTGGCCTCGTTCTTCACGTTCGGCGCCATCCCGTTCTCGCTCTGGACGATCGTGATCGGTCACGCGACGTTCTGCGTCGTGGTCGTCTTCAACAATGCCGTTGCGCGGCTGCGCCGAACGACGACATCGCTCACGGAGGCGTCTATGGATCTCGGGGCCGACGGTTGGCAGACCTTCCGATTCGTCACCTTGCCCGTGCTCTCGACCGCGCTCGTATCGGGTGCGCTGCTCTCTTTTGCGCTCTCGCTGGACGAGGTGATCGTGACCCTGTTCACGGCCGGGGCGCAGAACACATTGCCGATCTGGATCCTCGGCAACCTGCGGCTCGGCCAGGAGCTACCGCAGGTCAACGTCGTCATCTTCTTCGTTCTGGCGGTAACGACGGTGCCGGTGATCATCGCCCAGCGGCTGACGCGAGACGCGGGGATCCTGCGGCGCCGGTGATCTTGTCGGGGCCGGCCTCGGCCAGCTACGCTCGCTGGCAGCGACCTGGGAGGGTGTGACGTGAGCGTGACCGTTTCGAGCTATAAGAACGTCGTCGGAGGGGACTGGATCGACGGCGCATCCGGCGAGACCATGGAGGTCATCAACCCGTCGACGGGCGAGGCGATCGCCGAGGTCCCGCGCGGCACCGCCGAAGACGTCGATCGCGCTGTCGAGGCCGCGAAGAAGGCGCTGCCGGAATGGCTCGAGACGACGCCGGGCGAGCGCGCCGAGGTCCTGCTCAAGCTCGCGGATCTGATCGACGAGCACACTGAGGAGCTGGCGCAGATCGAGTCGACGAATGTCGGGAAGCCGCTGCCGGCCTCGCGCGACGAGATGCCGGTCAGCTCCGACAACCTTCGCTTCTTCGCGGGCGCCGCGCGTCTGCTGGAGGGCAAGTCGGCAGGCGAGTACATGCGCGGCTACACGTCGATGGTTCGCCGAGAGCCGCTCGGGATCGTCGGCGGGATCACACCGTGGAACTACCCGCTGATGATGGCGGTCTGGAAGATCGGCCCCGCGCTGGCCGCCGGCAACGTCCAGATCATGAAGCCGTCCGAGCAGACGCCGCTGACGACGCTTCGCTTCGTTCAGCTCGCCCAGGAGGCCGAGATCCTGCCTCCGGGCGTCCTGAACGTGATCACCGGCGACGGCGTCCCTGTCGGGGAGGCGATCGTCAAGCATCCGGACGTTCGCCTGGTCTCGCTCACGGGCGACGTCGAGACGGGCAAGGTCATCGCCCGCACCGCAGCGGACACGCTCAAGCGCGTCCACCTCGAGCTCGGGGGCAAGGCTCCCGTCGTCGTCTTCGACGACGCCGATCCTGCCGCTGTGGCCGAAGGGATCAAGATCGCCGGCTACTGGAACTCCGGCCAGGACTGCACGGCGGCCTCGCGCGTCGTGGCCGGCCCGAAGATCTACGACAAGTTGCTGGAGGAGCTCGTGCCGGCGGTCGAGTCGATCTCGGTCGGCGATCCCTCCGAGCAGGAGGAGCTCGACATGGGCCCGGTGATCTCGAAGGAGCAGCAGGACCGCGTCTTCGGCTTCCTCGAGCGCGCAAAGGGGGCGACAGTTGTGACAGGAGGCGAGCCGAACGGCGATCGGGGCTTCTTCGTCAAGCCGACGGTGATCACAGACGTCGGCCAGGAGGACGAGATCGTCCAGCGCGAGGTCTTCGGCCCTGTCGTCACGGTGCAGCGCTTCGCCGACGACGACCAGGCGCTAGCGTGGGCAAACGACGTCAACTACGGCCTCGCTGCCTCCGTGTGGACGCGGGACATCGGACGAGCGCTCAACGCCGCGCGGAAGCTGCAGTTCGGGACGGTCTGGATCAATGACCACATCCCGCTCGTCAGCGAGATGCCGCACGGCGGCTACAAGCAATCGGGGTACGGCAAGGATCTGAGCGCGTACTCGCTCGAGGACTACACGAACATCAAGCACGTGATGGCGAAGATCGACTAGCCGGATCTAGGCAGGTCCGGGGTCGGACCCCGGACCTGCCCATTCCGGGCTACGCTCGCTTCAGATCGGCCAGGATCTCGTTCGCCGCGGCCACGCCGGTCGACGCGCCGCCTTCCATGTAGCCCTGGAAGTCCTGCGAGCAGTGCTCGCCGGCGAAGTGGATGTTCCCCTGGCGCAGCCCTTCCCAGCCGCCGAACCCGACGTACTGGCCCACCTTCCAGTAGGAGTACGAGCAGTTCAGGTTCGGGTCGAGCATCGGCGTCGAGAGCGTTGCTCTGCCGTTCCACTGATCTGTGATTCCGGGGAAGACGGGCTCGACCTGCCTGAGGAACCGCTGTGCGAATGTCGTCACGTTCGCATTGCTCGTCGCGCTGGCATAAGGCACGCCGGCGGAGAGCGACGCGGCGATGTCGCCGCCTGTGTAGTCGACCAGGATCCCGGTCGCGCCGGTCTGCCCGCGGGTCACGTCCCACGTGCTCTGGTAACCGGTGTCCGCGTAGGAGGCGCCGTTCGAGATGCCCCAGGGCCCCAAGCTGTTCCACAACCGGTTCCCGAACTGCAGCTGCAGCTTCGAGTTCCGTCCCGTGCCCATCTGCTTGATCGCGGTGTTCTTCAACGGCTCGAACTTCGCTCCGCGGTAGTCGAGCGTCCGCAGGACGGCGAACGGAAGCGCCAGGATCACGTGCTCGGCGGTCACGGACTGGGCGCCCGCGGGCGTCTCGAAGCTGATCGCGCTCGTGCCGTCCTTGTTGCGCGTGATCGAGGTCATGCGCCAGCCCATTCGGACCGCACCGGCACCCTGGCTCGAGACGACCGCGTCGCGGATCGCCATCGGCAGCAGAGCGTTCCCGCCGACGATGTGGTACCGCTCGTTCGACGCGCCGAAGATCATGTAGTTCCCCGGCACGGCCTTGTAGCCGAGCAGGTAGACGAGGTTCAGCGCCGACTGGTCGGTCGTCTCCGCGCCGTACTCGATGTTGTAGGCGACGTCGAGCACCTGCCCGAAGGGCGAGCGGTGGCCACCCGGGACGCGTGACTCGATCCAGTCGTAGACGCTCATCTTGTCGAGCGCGACGCCGGCGTCGGTATGGATGAAATAGGTGGTCGGATAGCTCGCCGCGGAGACGTCCCGCTGCAGCGCCTGGTGGACGGGCTGGAAGTCCTTGTCTGCCTGCTCTTTCGGGTAGTAGCTCCCGAAGAAGAAGTACGTGTCCTCGGCGCCGCCCGGCTCCGCGTGCGTCAGGTTGATCGTTTGCAGCCGGAACCGCTGTGCGAGGCCGAGGATCGTCTTGTGGCCGCTGTCGATCAGCTCGCCGCAGAGCTCGGCCCCCTGGCCGTTGGCCCAGTAGCCGGGGAAGTCCGTCCAGTCGGAATGCATCCGGCCGCCCACACGCGTGGGGTGCGACTCGTACACGGTCGAGGCCACGCCCTTGTCCTGGAGCGCGAGTGCGGCCGTCAGTCCGGCGATGCCGCCGCCGACGATTGCGATCCTCGCGCCGCCCGCGGCGACCGCCGACCGGGCGAGCGCCGCCGGTCCCGCGAGCGCGACCGCCGCGCCCGCGGCCCCCGAGCGCTTGAGAAACTCGCCTCGGGAGTAAGCCTTTTCAGCTTCACGCTCACGGAGCTCCGCCGGGCTGATCCCGAGCTGGTCCGCTTGCTGGTGATCGCGCGCCAGTCGCTGCAGCGCGCGCATCAACGGTGTCCGCGCCATTGTGTCCCCTTCCTCCGATCACCGATTCGCGGTGCCGGAACGATTCAACATTTGGCGCGGAATCGCAAGAGGCGAGCGGCTCTCGATTGACCCATTGCGCGGAGATTGGTACGAATCCCCTCGCATTGCGAGGCGAGCACGAGCGAGGCGCCGTCGGCCCGGGTCGTGGGCTCGATGCCGTCGACCGGAGCATCATCGAGGCGCTGCAGAAGAACGGGCGCGAGTCCTTCCGTCGCATCGCCACCGAGGTCGGTGTCTCCGAAGCCACGGTCAGGGCACGCTACGGCCGGCTCTGCGAGGACAACATCCTGCAGGTGACCGGGGTGACGAACCCGCTCGGGCTCGGCTTCGACGCGATGGCGATGGTCGGCATCCGCACAGCCGGGGCACCTGAGCCCGTCGCGGACGAGATCGCGAAGTGGGACGAGGCCGGCTACGTCGTCGTCACGGCGGGGCAGTACGACATCCTGGTCGAGCTCGTCTGCGCCGACCGGCGACAGCTGCTCGACCTCACGAACCGGCTGCGCTCCCTCGACGGGGTGGTCTCGACGGAGAGCTTCCTTTACCTCGCGCTGTGGAAGCAGCTCTATGACTGGGGCGCGCGCGTCGGCAACGGTCGCAGCCTGGAGGCTGCGCGCTGATGGCGGTCGACGAGCGGGTCGAGCGGCCAGTGGCCCAAACGGACGGCTCGGCTCCGCCGGATGTCCGTCTCGACCGCGTCACGAAGCAGTTCGACGACGTCCTCGCGGTGGACGATCTCTCGCTCGAGATCGAGCGCGGCAGCTTCTTCGCGCTCCTCGGTCCCTCCGGTTGCGGCAAGACGACCACGCTGCGGATGATCGGCGGATTCGAGGAGCCGACGGCCGGAGCGATCTACCTGGGCGACCACGAGGTGAGCGGCACGCCCCCGTACAGGCGGGACGTCAACACCGTCTTCCAAAGCTACGCCCTCTTCCCCCACCTGACGATCTTCGAGAACGTCGCGTTCGGGCTGCGCCGCAAGGGCGTGAAGGGCTCCGAGGTCACGAGCCGGGTCAGCGACATGCTGAAGCTCGTGGAGCTTCCCGGCTACGAGAAGCGCAAGCCGAACCAGATCTCGGGCGGCCAGGCGCAGCGCATCGCCCTCGCCCGAGCCCTGATCAACCGTCCGGCAGTGCTCCTCCTCGACGAGCCGCTCGGCGCCCTGGACCTGAAGCTCCGCAAGCAGATGCAGGTGGAGCTGAAGCGGATCCAGCAGGAGGTCGGGATCACGTTCATCTACGTGACCCATGACCAGGAAGAGGCGATGACGATGTCGGATCGGATCGCCGTCATGAACAAGGGCCGCTACGAACAGCTCGGCGACCCGGAGAGCCTGTACGAACGACCGACGACGCGGTTCGTCGCCGGCTTCCTCGGCATCAGCAACTTGATC
>DATMIX010000046.1:0-8744 GCA_035554095.1 Gaiellaceae bacterium
ACAAGGGCGAGGTCGGCAGCGACGAGGAGCATCGGGCCGAGGACCGGGTTCAGAAGCTGACCGACGATCACACGCACAAGATCGACGATCTGCTGAAGCGCAAGGAAGAAGAGATCCTGGAAGTCTAGGCCGCGAAAATGCTGCGCATTTTCCGCGGAGCCGGTCTCTCGCCTCGCTTCGCTCGCGAAACAGAATGAGGCTCTTCTCCTGGTTGCGTGGCTCTAGGATCGAGCTGCCGGAGCCCGAGCCGGAGCCCGTTCCGTGTGTGGCGATCATTCTCGACGGCAACGGGCGCTGGGCCATGGCCCGCGGCCTGCCGGTCGCCGAGGGGCACCGGGCCGGGACGCGCGCGTTGCGGCGGACGGTCGAAGCGGCGATCGACCTCGGCATCGGCTCGCTCGTGGTCTACGGGTTCTCGACCGAGAACTGGACGCGACCGCCCGACGAGGTCGACTCGCTGATGGAGATCTTCGGCGAGACCATCGATCGCGAGCTCCCGGATCTCGCGGAGCAGGGGGTCCGCGTGCGTTTTCTCGGCCGCCGCGATCGTGCGCCCGACGAGCTGCAGGAACAGATGGCGGATCTCGAGGCGCGCACGGGGACGAACGACCGCCTCGACCTGTGGATCGCCTTCGACTACGGTGGCCGGGCCGAGCTCGCGGACGCCGCGAAGAAGCTCGTCCAGGCGGGCTTCTCCCCCGAGGAGATCGACGAGGGCACGTTCGCCCGCGCGCTCTACGAGCCCGAGCTGCCCGATCCCGACCTGCTGATCCGGACCTCGGGCGACCAGCGCATCTCGAACTTCCTCCTCTGGCAGCTCGCCTACGCCGAGCTCGTCTTCGTCGAGACCCTGTGGCCGGACTTCGGCGAGGCCGACCTGCGCGCGGCGCTCTCGGAGTACGCGAGCCGGGAGCGGCGGTTCGGCGGTCGATGACGTCCTTCTGGTCGCGCATCGTCGTCGGCGCCGTGCTTCTGCCCGCTGTGTTCGGACTCGTCTACCTCGGGGGCTGGTGGATGTGGGTGCTTGCCCTCGGCGCGGGGCTGATCGCGCTGCACGAGCTCTACCGGATGACGCGGCCGCTGCGGCCGCTCGTCCTCGCGGGGTTCACCGGCACGCTGCTCGCGTTGCTGGGCGCCCAGCTCGGCGGCATACCCTGGATGAGCGCCGGCTTCCTCAGCACCCTCGCGCTCGCGTTCGTGCTGAAGGGCGTCTCCGACACGCGGCAGTCGATGACGGTCGCGATCGGCACGACGGTGCTGGGCGTCGCCTGGATCGGGCTCGGGCTTGCCCACGCGGTGCTGCTGCGCGACGTTCCGGAGCACGGTCGTCTCGCCGTCCTCACCGTGCTGCTGACCGTGTTCGCGTCGGATGCCTTCGCCTATTTCACGGGATTGATGATCGGACGGCACAAGATGGCGCCGGTCCTCTCGCCGGGCAAGACCTGGGAGGGCCTGGTCGGCGGCACCGTCGTCGCGATCCTCGTCCCTTTCTTTGCCCTCTACCACCAGGATTTCCTCTCGATCGGTGAGGCGCTCGCCCTCGGCGTCGTCATCGCCGTCGCCGCGCCGCTCGGCGACCTGTTCGAGTCGGCGCTGAAGCGCGACATGAACGTGAAGGACACGGGTCGCCTGCTCGCCGGCCACGGTGGGATGCTCGATCGCATCGACGCCCTCCTGTTCGCGTCGATCGCGTCGTACTACCTGATCCGGGCATTCGCGCCCTCGTAGCCAGCCGGACGGCACAGCCACATCCGGGCCGACCTCCCGCTCGTACACTTGGCGTGATGAAGCGGATCGCCCTCCTCGGGGCCACCGGGTCGATCGGGCGGCAGGCGCTTGAGATCATCGACGCGCATCCGGACCTCGAGCTCGCGGCCGCCGCATCGGGAACGCAGTCGATCGACGGCCTCGCGCCGCTCACGCAGGTGGGCGGCGATCTGACGGAGCTGCTGGAGCGCTCGCAGCCGGACGTGGTGTTGAACGCCGTCGTCGGCTTCGCGGGACTGCCCGCGACGCTTTGGGCGTTGGAGCGAGGGGTCGATCTCGCGCTCGCGAACAAGGAGAGCCTCGTGGCGGCTGGAGACCTGGCGACGGCCGCGCGGCGGCGTGGGGGAGGGCGGCTGCTGCCGGTCGACAGCGAGCACTCTGCCGCGTACCAGTGCCTCGAGGGCAGGGCCGCCGACACGGTCGAGTGCCTCGTCCTCACAGCTTCCGGCGGCCCCTTTCGGGGGCGCTCGCGGGACGAGCTCGAGGACGTGACGCCCGAGCAGGCGCTGGCGCATCCGACCTGGAACATGGGGCCGAAGATCACCGTCGACTCGGCGACGCTCGCGAACAAAGGGCTCGAGCTGATCGAGGCCCATTTCCTGTTCGACCTCGACTACAACGAGATAGACGTCGTGATCCACCCGACCTCAACCGTCCATGCGCTCGTGCGCTTCCGCGACGGCGCCGCGCTCGCGCATCTCGGCCATCCCGACATGCGCGTGCCGATCTCGTTCGCGCTGACGTACCCGGAGCGTGCAGCGACACCCGTCGCGCCGCTCGACCTGAGCGCGGGCGTCGTCCTCGAGTTCGACGCCCCCGATCTCGAGACGTTCCCACTCCTACGGCTCGCACGGGAGGCAGGCGAGAAGGGCGGCAGCTACCCCTGCGCCTTCAATGCCGCAAACGAGGTCGCGGTGGCCGCCTTCCTCGACGGCCGTCTCTCGTTCCTCGGGATCGCCGAGACCGTGGCGGAGACCCTCGCCGCGGTCGACGGAGCCCCGGCGGGCGATCTGGACCAGCTCGTGGCCATGGACGCCGAGGCGCGCCGGCTGGCCGAAGGGGCGGCAGCTCCGGCGTGAGCATCCTCATCGCCATCCTCGGGCTCGCATTCCTCGTCCTGATCCACGAGGCCGGCCATTTCTTCACCGCCCGCGCGGTCGGCATGAGCCCACGGCGGTTCTACATCGGCTTCCCGCCCGCGCTCGTCAAGAAGACGCGCAACGGGATCGAGTACGGGGTCGGCGCGATCCCACTGGGCGGCTACGTGAAGATCCCTGGGATGCACAGGCCGGCGCCGTCGGACCTCGATACGTATTTCGGCCCGGCGCTCTTCCACGACACGTCGCTCGTCGGCCCGGTCGAGCGGACGAAGCGCGCGGTCGGCGAAGGCGATTTGGAGCGCGCGCGCCGAGAGCTGGACGACCTCGAGGATGCGGTCGAGCGCGCGGACCTGCCCGTGGCCGCCGTTCGCGCAGCGCGCCGCGGTCTGAACGAGCTCCGCGACGGTCTCGGCGCCGACGCGTACTGGCGCCAGCGCACCTGGAAGCGCGTCGCGGTCATCGCGGCCGGCCCACTCACGAACCTCGGCTTCGCGGTGCTGCTGCTGGCGATCGTCTACATGATCGGGATTCCCTTCGATGCCTCACGTCGCGTCGAGAAGGTGGCGCCCGATTCTCCGGCGGCATCGGCCGGCCTTCACCGCGGAGACGTCATCGTCGCGGTCAACCGAATGGCGACCAGCACGTTCAAGCAGGTCTCCAAGGCCATCAGGGCGAGCGAGGGCAAGCCTGTCGTGATCTCCGTCATCCGTCGGGGCCGGTACGTCGAGCTTCCGCCACGGGCGACCATCAAGCAGAACGGCTACTACGTTTTCGGTTTCCAGCCCTCGGGCCTTCGGTACAGGAGCTACGGCCCGCTGTCCGCGTTCCGCTTAGCCGGAGAGGACACGTGGAACGTCACGAAGGCGATCGGCTCCTCGCTCGGGCGGATCGTCGGCGGCTCCGGCCGCAAGGACGTCTCCTCGCCGGTCGGGATCGTCGACCAGTCGAGCCAGGCGGTCAAGACGGACTACCGCGACTATCTGCAGATCCTCGCGGTGATCAGCCTGTCGCTCGCGCTGCTGAACCTCTTGCCGCTGCTTCCGCTGGACGGGGGCCACATCGTCTTCTCCCTCTTCGAGGGAATCCGGGGCCGCGCGGTCGGCCGGGTCGTCTATGAGCGAGTCTCCGCCGTCGGAATCGCCCTGGTGCTCCTGCTCTTCTTCGTCGGCCTGTCGAACGACATCGGGCGTCTGAACGACGGATAGCGCGGCCCCCCGGGTGCGCCAGAGCCCGGGGCTAGAATCGGCCATAGATGGCGAGTGAACGGTCGATCCACGTCGGCGGCGTGCAAATCGGGGGCGGCGCCCCGGTCGTCGTGCAGTCGATGACGCTGACGAAGACGCACGACGTCGAGGCGACAACCGCCCAGATCGCTGCGCTCGCATCGGCCGGTTGTGAGGTGGTGCGCGTCGCGGTTCCGAAGACGGAGGACGCGGACGCCCTGCCGAAGCTCGTCCGCCTGTCGCCGATCCCCGTGATCGCAGACATCCATTTCAACGCGAGCCTCGCGCTGCGAGCGATCGATGCCGGCGTCGCCGCCGTGAGGATCAACCCCGGCAACATCGGCGGCCCGGACAAGGTCGCGGAGGTCGTACGGGCCGCGAAAAAGGCCGGCATGCCGATGCGGATCGGCGCCAACTCCGGCTCCTTGCCGAAGCATCTCGGCGAGCTGGCGCAACAGGACCAGGCCGAGGCTCTGGTGGAGGCAGCGCTCGAGGAGGTGCGCCTGCTCGAGAGCCTCGACTACTACGACTTCAAGATCTCGGTCAAGTCGAGCCACGTGCCGACGATGATCCGCGCCTACCGGCTCCTTTCCTCCAAGGTCCCGTACCCGCTCCACCTCGGGGTCACGGAGGCCGGAACCCCGTACTCCGGCTCGATCAAGAGCGCCGTCGGCATGGGAGCGCTGCTCGTGGACGGCATCGGTGACACGCTGCGCGTCTCGCTCACCGCCGACCCCGTCGAGGAGGTCAAGACCGGTTTCGAGATCCTCAAGTCGCTCGGCCTGCGAGAGCGCGGCCCGATCATGATCGCCTGCCCGAGCTGCGGCCGCGACAACGTCGGCGTCCAGAACCTCGCGGAGCGCGTCGAAGAGCGGTTGCATGCCTACCCTCAGCACTTCGAGGTGGCCGTCCTCGGGTGCGCCGTCAACGGACCGGGGGAGGCGGGCGACGCCGATTTCGGGATCGCCGGCGGTCGTGATGTGGGCTTCGTCTACGCGCACGGGCGCGTGCTGAAGAAGGTGTCGTCGGACATCCTCATCGACGAGCTCTTCCACGAGATCGACAACTGGATCGCCGGCGGCATGCACCGCCCCAAGCGCCTCAAGATGGCCAAGCCCGCTGCGCTAGCCATGGCAGAGGCGTCCTTGATCCCGCTGGAGGAGGTGCCACGTGGCCGGGTTTAGCGGTCGCCCGAGTGAATCGGGCGACCTTTTCGGCGACATCCCAAGCGACGTCGCTGTGGCTTCGGCCTCGCTGATCCCGATCAACGAGTAGCCTGACGAGGCAACGATGATCGTCCGGGCTTCACAGCTCTTTCTGCCCACGCTGCGCGACGACCCGGCGGACGCGGAAGCGGTCAGCCACAAGCTGCTCGTCCGTGGAGGCTTCATCCGCCAGGTCAGCGCCGGCGTCTGGACCTTCATGCCGCTCGGCTGGCGGGTGCACCGCAAGATCGAGCAGATCATCCGGGAGGAGCTCGACGCGATCGGCGCCCAGGAGATGCTGATGCCGGTGTTGACGCCCGCCGAGCTCTGGCAGCGAACCGGCAGGTACGACATCCCCGAGCTCTTCAAGCTCCAGGACCGGGCGGGGCGCCGCTTCGTGTTGCCGATGACCCATGAGGAGACGGTCACGTTCCACGCGCGCGAGATCCAGAGCTACCGCCAGTTGCCGCAGATCCTCTACCACTTGTCGGTGAAAGACAGGGATGAGCCGCGGCCGCGCGGAGGGCTGCTGCGCGTGCGAGAGTTCATCATGAAAGACGCCTACTCGTTCGATCGTGACGAGGCCGGGCTCGACGAGGCGTTTCGGAAGCACGCGGAGGCGTACGGGCGCATCTTCGAGCGCTGCGGGCTCGAGTTCTACGAGGTCGAGGCCGAGTCCGGCATGATGGGCGGCAGCGGCAGCCACGACTACCTTGCGCCCACGGGCTCGGGCGAGAACTATCTCGTGCGCTGCGAAAACAGCGATTACGCCGCCGACATCGAGATCGCCGCGGGCCGCCCGTCCGAACCGGACTTTCCCGAAGCCCTCGCGGCTCCGGAGGAGGTTGAGACGCCGGGGATGAGGACGATCGACGACGTGTCGAAGTTCCTCGAGCTGGACCCGCGCGCCACGGCGAAGGCGATGCCGGTGGCCGTCGACGGAAAGGTCGTGCTCACGCTGATTCGCGGCGATGACCGGCTCAACGAGGCGAAGCTTCTCGCCGCCTTCGGTCCGAGCGTCCGGCCGGCCGAGGCCGAGGAGATCGAGCGGGCGTTCGGCGCGGGACCCGGCTCGATCGGTCCCGTCGGTGCGACCGTCGAGGTCGTCGCCGACGAGGCGCTCCGGGAAGGCCAGTACGTGGTCGGAGCCAACCGCGACGACCGCCACCTCCGCGGCGTCGAGGCCGGCCGCGACTACGAGCCGCGGTTCGCCGACTTGCGGGAAGTGCGGGAGGGAGACCGCTGCCCGAAGTGCGGCGGCAAGCTGACGATCGAGACCGCGATCGAGGTGGGCCACATCTTCAAGCTCGGAACGACCTACTCGGCCCCCCTCGGGGCGACTTTCCTCGACGAGGATGGCACGGAGAAGCCGCTGATCATGGGCAGCTACGGGATTGGCCCCGGCCGCGTGATGGCCGCGATCGTCGAGCAGCATCACGACGACCAGGGAATTGTGTGGCCGAGGGCCGTCGCCCCTTACGATGTGCACGTGGTCGCGCTCCCCGGCGTCGAAGAGCAGTCCCACGAGGCGGCGGAGGCGCTCGACCGCGCTGGTCTCGCCGTTCTCCTCGACGACCGGGAGGCCAGGGCCGGCGAGAAGTTCGCCGACGCGGACCTGCTCGGCCTGCCGACGCGGATCACGGTCGGCAAGAAGACGCTCGAGGACGGCGCCGTGGACGTCCGCGACCGCGCGACCGGCGACGAGAAGCGGATTCCCATCGAGGCGCTCGAGGAGGCTTTCTGATGCCGCGTCGCAGGCGCCGTTTCAGCGAGGAGGCGTTTGGCCCGACGATCGAGAAGCTGATGGACGAGACCGGCGTGACCTACCGAGCGTTGGCGGACAAGACAAAGCTCTCGGCCGGCTACCTGAACCATCTCGTGCACGGGAACCGCCCGGTGCCGTCGGACGACGTGATGCGCACCCTCTCGAAGGCGCTCGGCGTCGAGCCGGAGCACTTCCGCGAGTACCGGATCCGCGTCATCACGCAACGCCTGGAGGCGATGCCCGAGCTCGTCGATCGCCTCTACAAGCGCCTGCGCAAGTAGAGGCACCCGTAGTCGCTCAGTCGACCGTGTTTATTCGTTCTTGCGTCCGCCGAGAAAGAGATGCGCCTGCCCCTGCGGCGGGCAGGCCGAGGGGGTGGGGGCTGCGGTGTAAGGGGGCTTGCGGCGCGGCCCCTCTCCCGACTCGACGCGCCTCTCTACAAGGAAGTCGGCGCGGCGGCATCTGTGCTCAGAGGCGCCGGCAGCGGGGACTGGGCAAATGACCCGCTCCGGCGCCTTGTTCTATGCGCTCGGCCGTTAGGGCTTCGTCTCTGACGCCGGCGGCTCGCTAGTAGCCGCCGCCACCACCCCCGCCGGAATAGACGAGGACCAGGACAACGATCAAAACAGCGAGGGCAACGAGACCTCCGCCGATCCAGAACGTCTTGCGCGAAAGTGTCATGTTCTCACCCCCTTCCGTCGTTGAATACGGGCGGTCAGGGGCATCGGTTGTAAGAGTTGCCTAAGCGATCAGGGACCCGACCGGGGACGGAGCTCAAAGCGTCGCCCGGTAACTCGGCCGGCCGTTGCGGACAGTCGGCATCGTATGATCGCGCGGAACCTGGCGCGCTTCTCTTCGGCGCGGAGCGCGCCATGATCGCGGGACAAGAAGGAGGTAGATCTTGGAGCCGCTAGTTCTGACCATGCGCTTTGCAGGTCAAGCGACCCCACCCGTAGGTGAGCCGCCTGAGCTTGACGTGCGGAGTAAGACGGAGAGCGTGGCCGTCGAGGGCGGAGAGGGTGCTGGTATCGACGCGGTTTCCTACGCGACCCACGTCACCTTTACGAGCGAGACGACTTTCGCGGAGTCGGGCCGGGTTGACGTGGGCAGCAACGGGGACGCGCTCCTGATCTCGACGGTGGGCGAGGGTTACATCGGGCCGTCGGCTGATCCCTCGATCCTGCATGGCGCTGTGGTGTGGCGGATTGACGGGGGCGAGGGAACTCTGCAGGACGCGAGCGGTCTCGT
This sequence comes from Gaiellaceae bacterium, assembly GCA_035554095.1. Taxonomy (GTDB): domain Bacteria; phylum Actinomycetota; class Thermoleophilia; order Gaiellales; family Gaiellaceae; genus 13-2-20CM-68-14. The sequence goes on from DATMIX010000046.1 coordinate 8,309, forward strand.
AACCTCGAATTTTCAGCTCCGGCCGGAGACCGGCGACGTGACGGAGTACCAGGTCGCGGTCATATTCCGTTGACGAGGCTCTTGTCTCCCAGTCGGCGCGCCCGGATTCGCACCGGGGACCCTGGCAGAGCCGGGACGACGTTACGAGCGCTCCTGGGCAATTCGCGCCCTCGAGTGCCTGTAGGCGAAGGGCGCTCGCCACCGACGCATTCACCGCGCTATACGTTCCCTGAGAGCCCGCCGAGACGTAAAAGAAGGCCCGCCTGGAGCGGGCCTTCTCGTGACGACTGGGCCGCCTTGCGAATGGTCAGTGGTGGCCTACTGGCTGGAAATAGTTCGCGGCCCCGTAGTTGGCGACGTTCCGGCCGAGCGCCTGGCCCTGCACGTCCGCGCTGCGATAGTGGAGGCCAGCCCAGATGCGTGCCTCGATGAGCTC
>DATMIX010000047.1:0-66770 GCA_035554095.1 Gaiellaceae bacterium
CCCGATCCTCGCCGTCGCGGGCCTTGCGGCGCAGGGGGCCCGAAACCGCACGTTGGAGATCGCGGCGCTCGTCGGCCTCGCCGTCTTCGCGGTGATCGTCGCGGGGTTCGCTATCGCCCTCTCGAGCGAGCGGCTTGCAAAGCGGGTCGGCGACCGCGCCGCACGTCTTGTCAGCGCGGCTGGGCGCCTCCTCCACAAGGCCCCGGTCAAGTGGAACGGCGCGTCCTTCGTCCACTTCCGCGATGAGTCGATCGAGCTCATCCGCCGGCGCTGGCTCTTTCTCACCGCCGCGACGCTCGCCGGGCACCTGACGGTCTTCGTCGTCCTGTCCGTCTCACTGCGCGCCGTCGGCGTCACGCACACCGAGGTGACGATTGTCGAGGCCTTCGCGGCGTGGACGCTGGCGCGCATCCTCGGCGCGATCCCGATCACGCCCGGCGGCGTGGGCTTCGTCGAGCTCGGTCTCACCGGTGTGCTGGTCGCCTTCGGTGCGAGCAACGCCGAGGCGGTCGCGGGGACGATGATCTACCGCTTTCTGACGGTCGTGCCGACGGTCCTCCTCGGGCTCGTCGCCGCGGGGGCGTCGGTGGTCGGGCGGAAGCCGGGCGAGACGTCCGTCAGGAAGCCAACAACAGAAGCGTCCCGGCTCTCTGGCCGCGGCCGTTCGCGACCGGGCTGAGAGAAATCGCCTGCAAATGAGGCATGACGGCAACGGTTTTCGCCTATCGAGCCGTTTTTGCGGCCGTCCCATTTGCCAGTGATTGCCACCGGTTCCGACCGCTCGGCTCCATTAATGCTCCACCCTCTGTTGCTTGCTCCGACTCGGGATGCGTAAATCGCCTCGGTTTAGGACGTTGCTGCTGCCGTCTGGCGAGCCTGGGGGACGATCTCCGTCCATCAGTAAGGCATCGGACTACGGCGACGGTCACCCCGACGCTCGGCGGCGATGAACGTCCGAATCCAGCGAGCGTGTCGCGACACTACGCACCGGCCTCCGAGCGGGGCCGCCCGAGCCGTCGCCGTCCACGTCGCGGCCGCGCCGAAGGAAGAGAGAATTGCGAGGGGCCCGCACGGTTCCTCAGTAGGGGTGCTTGGGGTCGGTCCACCCCGAGTGGACGAGCTTCTCGATCGTCGCGTTCGCGTCTTGCTCGCTCCGCTGCGCGCGCAGCTGGCGCTGCTTCTCGAGGCGCCGCTGCCGGTGCCGCTCTACCCAAACGTCTGGAAAACTCGAGATCCAGGGCCGGGTGGCGAGCCGAACGCCTGGCGCTCGTCTAATGGCTCATTTGGCGTGCTGCCATGCCTCGCGGAGTTGGTCACGGTAAAAGAGCCAGAGAACGCCGCCGACAAGAAGTAGCACGACCTCATCTAGCGGTCCAGGCACTGGCGCAAGTCCGAGTGCGCCACTCCATCGAATCGGGCGGGGAATGCGGCCGTCCCGAACCACGATCTTCACAGCGCGAATGGTTCTGGCGAGGGAAGCGCGCCCAGGCCGCACCCGGCCAGTTTAAGTCGCGGGGGTTCGGTCGGCCAACGTTGAAACATCGCCGGTCGTATGAAGGCCGGCAGTTCGCCCGTTGGCGGCAACTGTGTGGAAGCTGGTTCCTCATCGGCTGAACCTTCATTTAGCCGCCCCGACGCGGTCCGGAGCAGCCTCAACTCCCTCAACGGAATCGCTCCTCAACTGCTCCACGCGCAGACCGAGCAGAGCCGTGATATCGGCTCGCGCGGAAGCGAGGCTCTGCGCTTCGATTTGTCGGCGGAAGCTCTCCAGCTCATTAAGCGCTTGCTGGGCCTCGTCGAGCGCGGTCTGAGCCTTCGCGCTCACCTTCGTCGTGCGCCGGTCGGCTCTGCCTGGCGCTGCTTCCGACGTCGCTCCGTGCGCAGTTTCTAGCAAGCTGGGAACGGGACCGACATCGCATCGCGCCTCAGGCGAGGCCGAAGGGCCGGCCGCCTGAAGCGGGGTACACAACCGGTCACACGCTTGCGGCAGCGACCCGAAACTCGTTGCAGCCTATCTCTGGCAAAAGACCTGCTCACAGGTGATTCTCTGGCTAAGTTCTGAAACTCGCTGCAACACGCAGCAGCGCGGAAGGCGCGAGAAGATGTCCGACGACGCGAAGTTCATCCTCGGCTTCGGCTAGAAACGCGGAGCGCGCCCCTCGGCTCGCCGGGAACATGCCCTGCCGGGCCATGCCCCGACGTCGGACACCGTTACGGGAGCGTGATGCAAATGTGCCGCGTCTGCGACCGCCCGCGCCGATTGCAGGGCTTTCATCCCTCGCGCCGCGACACTTCGCGGTGTCGGACACGGTGACTGATCTCGCACCGACCCCGAATCAGACGAGGCCGAATCAGGCGGCTCAGCCTGGGATCGAGAGCACGATCTTCCCGAACTGCTCGCCGCGCTCCAGGCGCTCGTGCGCCGCGCGCGCCTCGGCCAGCGGAAAGACCTCGTCGACCACCGGCCGGGCGCTGCCTGCGGCGACGAGGTCGTAGGCGCCGGCGAAGTCTTCGCGCGTGCCCATCGTCGAGCCGAGGATCGTCAGTTGCTTCCACCACACGCGGTGGAGCTGCGCCGGCGGGTTCGCTCCCGTCGTCGCACCGCAGACGACCACCCGTCCGGCGGCGCGCACGACCGCGAGCGACGTCTTCCACGTGGCCTCGCCGACGTGCTCGACCACCACGTCGACCCCTGCGCCCCCCGTCGCCTCGTCGACCGCCGCCGCAACGTCCCCGGATGCGTGATTGACCACGGCGTCCGCGCCGAGGTCGCGCGCTCGCTCCAGCTTCGCGTCGCTCGAAGAGGTTGCGAGCACCCGTGCCCCCAGGGCCTTCGCGATCGCGAGCGATGCGGTCGCGACGCCTCCGCCGACGCCCCAGACGAGCACCCACTCTCCCTCGTGCACGGCCGCCTTCGTGACCAGCATTCGATACGCCGTCTCGAACACGAGCGGAAACGCGGCCGCTTCCTCGAACGACATCCCGGCCGGGATCGGGTGGACATAGTCGCCGGGCACCGCGATCAGCTCGGCGTTCGTACCGTCGATGTGCTCGCCGACGATCAGCGCGCCGTCATCGAGCCCCGGGTTGAGAACGACTCGCTCGCCGGTGTCGACGCGCTCGCCGGCGCCGTCGGAGCCGAGGATCCGCGGCTTCGGCACGGACGGCTGCCCCTTTCGCAGCCAGAGGTCGATCCGGTTGAGCGAGGCGGCGCGGAGGCGGACGAGGACTTCGCCTTCGCCGGGGGACGGATCCGGCGCCTCCTCGTAGCGGAGAACCTCCGGCCCGCCGTCCTCGTGAATCCGGATCGCCTTCATGCGGGGCACAATCTCCCACATGAACGCGGCGGAGCTGGAGTTCCTTGCACGAGAGCTTGGGATCGACGTCGTCGGTGCGGCGCCCGCGGAGCCCTACGTCGAGACCGAGCGCCACATCCGCGAGCGGCGCGCACGGGGCCTCTTCGCCGACATGCGCTTCACGATGGCGCAGCCGGAGACGTCGTGCCATCCTGAGACGCTGCTCCCGGGCGCGCGAACCGTGGTCTCGGCGGCGCTCTGCTACTACGCGCCTGAGCCGGAGCGTCCCCCGCGCCACGGGCGCCTGCCGCGCTACACGTGGTTCGACGCCTACGGCGAGCTGCGCTCGAAGCTCGACCGCCTCGGCCGAGAGCTCGGCGGCGCCTACCGCGTGCTCGTCGACGAGAACCAGCACGTCGACCGCGAGGCCGCCGCGCGAGCCGGCGTCGGCTTCTACGGCAAGAACACACTGCTCATCACGCGCAAGTTCGGCTCGTGGGTCGTGCTCGGAACGCTCGTCACGGATCAGGAGCTCGAACACACGCGTCCGCTCGAGCTCGACTGCGGCTCGTGCAGGCTCTGCATCGATGCGTGCCCGACCGGTGCGCTCGACGAGCCGGGAACGCTCGACTCCACGAAGTGCCTGTCGTACTGGACGCAGTCGCCCAAGCCTATGCCCGACGCCTACGGCCCGGCCCTCGGCGCGCAGGTCTACGGCTGCGACATCTGCCAGGACGTCTGCCCGTGGAACCGCGGCGTCGAGAAGCGACGGGCAGGCGATCCGCTGCCTGCCGGCGCGGAGCCCCACGTCGACCTTGTCGACTGGCTCGAGTCCGATCCCGACCAGCTCCGGAAGCGCTACGAGCGCCTCTATGTCCCGCGCAACGACGGACGGTTCCTCCAGCGGAACGCCGAGATCGCCCTCGCGAACCAGGAAGGGCCTGCGTGAACGCCGAGCTCCTCCGCCTGCGGGAGACGGAGCGCTGGATTGCCTCGGTCCGCCTGGCTGCCGTGCCGTTCGCCCTGATCGAGGTGGGCATCGTCACGCCGGACTACCCGCCGGGTTACGAGCGCTGGGCGTGGGCCGCGACCGCCGCTCTCACGGTCGGCGCCGTCGCCTTCTTCGTCCTCACCCGCTCGCCGGTCTTCGATCGGGCGCCGCGCCGCATCGGCTTTTGCGCGCTTGTGCTGGATACCGCCATCGTCACCGCCTTCACCCTGATCTACCAGTACGAGATCGGATCTCCGGTGCGGCAGCTCTTCTTCGTCGTCCTGGTCGAGGGAGCCGTCAGGTACGGCATGCGCGGCGGGGTGCTGATGCCGCTTGCGCTGTTGCCGATGCTGGCGTTTGTCGAATGGTGGCGGGAGGCGCACTTCGACATGCCGTCGAGCGATTTCGAGATCGACCGCGTGATCTTTCCCTTCGGCCTCCTGCTGTTGACGGGGATGATCGTGGGCTGGCTCGTCGACCGCCTCCGCCGGGAAACCGAGAGGTCGGTCGGGCGCGCGGAAGAAGCCGAACGCCTTCGCGACGAGCTCGGACGCCGGGCAGACGTCCTCGACGCCGCGACACGATGCGCGAGGGCGCTCAACTCGTCGCTCGTGCTCGACGAGGCCTTCAAGGCGTTCATCCGCGAGCTCCGAGGGTTCGTCCCGTTCGACCGGATGGGGATCATCCTCGAGGAGGGCGGCTCGGCACAGGTGATGGCGGTGGCGGGAGTCGGCGCCGACGCCGTCTTCTCGCGCGGCTCGCGCCAGCCCGTCGGCGACACGCTCCTTGCAGAAGTCATGCGGAGCGGCCAGCCGGTTCACCGCGAGGACATGAGCGACGCCCGCTACTCCGAAGAGCGGGAGTTTCTCGACCTCGGGCTTCGCACTCGAATTGCCGCGCCGCTGATGCAGGGGCCGAGGACCGTCGGGATGATCTCGCTCGTCCGGCGCGCGCCGAGGTCCTTCGGCGAGCAGGAGCTGGAGTTGGTCGCGCTCCTCGGCCGCCTCGTCGCGAGCGCAGTCCAGAACATCCGCGCCTACGAGGCCGAGCGCAGCACCGTCGAGGAGTTGCGGCGCCTCTCGGCGCTGCGCGCAGACTTCGTCTCGCTCGTCTCGCATGAGCTGCGTGCGCCGATGGCCTCGGTCGTGGGCTCCGCGCAGACGCTGCAGCAGCGTTGGCGCGAGCTCTCGCCCGACCAGCGGGACTCCTTCCTGGCGCTCATCGGCAGCGAGACGGCGCGGCTCGCGAGCCTCGTCGGCGACGTGCTCGACACGTCGCGGATCGAGGCCGGGACCTTCAGCTACCGGTTCGGCGACGTCGACGTCGGCGAGCTCGTCCGCGACTCGGTTGCGAGCGTGGCGCTCGCGCAGGACGAGGTCGGGGTCGACGCGGACGTGCGGGAAGAGCTGCCGCGAATTCGCGGCGACCGTGACCGGCTCCAGCAGGTGCTCACGAATCTCATCGACAACGCCGTCAAGTACTCGCCGACGGGCGGGGAGGTTCGCGTCAGCGCGTTCCGTGAGAACTCGCGGGTCCGCGTCCAGGTCGCCGACCGCGGCCCCGGCATCCCGCGCGAACAGCACGGCCTGATCTTCGAGAAGTTCGGGCGTGCCAACGCGCCCGGCTCACCGGGGAAGCCCGGCACCGGGCTCGGCTTGTTCATCGCCCGCTCGATCGCGGAGGCCCACGGCGGCTCGCTCGAGGTCTGGTCGGCGCCACGCGAGGGCGCCACCTTCACGCTGACGCTGCCGCTCGACTCAGCGGGCTGAGGCGACGCGCACGCGAGAGAGGCCGAGCTCCGACTGGAGCTCGCGCGCGCGCTTGGCGATCCGGCTTCGAAGCTCCTTCGGCTCCCGGACGACCGCCTCGCCGCGGAAAGAGAGGATCTCGCCGAGGAGCCAGTCTTCGCCGCCCACCGCGACCTCCTCGATCGCAGATCCGTCCTCGAGCACCGTCGCTGCGCCGCGCTCGAGCCGCCAGCGAGCCACCTCGGGCGAGTACCAGATCTGCACCGGCCGTGCGCCCTGGAGGCCGCGCGGCTCGAAGCCCGGCCGCGGCTCGAAGGTCTCGTCCCCGAGGCGGGCGCTTCGCATCCGGTCGAGCCGGAACGAGCGCTCGCCCTCGCGGGTGCGGTCCCATGTGTGCACGTACCAGTACGGCAAGCGCCGCTCGATCGAGTACGGCTCCACGAAATGCGCCGACGTCGACTCCTCGCCCTCCTTGAGGTAATCGATCTCGACGAGCCTGCGCTCACGGATCCCTTGCGTGAGCGTCCCGACGAGGTCTTCCTCCTCGACGCCGACGTGGGGTGCGGGCGTCTGCGCGAGATCGAACTCACCAAACGTGTCCTCGAGCTTCTTCCGAACGCGGTCGAGCGGCGTGCGCGCGTCGGCGGCGATCATCGGCCCCACGAACTCCAGGGCGAGCCTGATCGCACGGGCCTCGAGCGGCGTCAGCCGGGGCGGAGCCCGGAATGTGTCGCCGAACAGCTCCTTGTCGACGCGGACCTTCCCGTCGTCGAGCTCGGTGTAGACCGCGTAGCAGCCGCCGCCGAAGTTAACCAGGTTGAGGAGCGACAGGTGCTCCTCCAGCTCTTCGGGCGCGATGTGGAACCGCTCGGTGAGGTCGGAGGCGTCGATCACTGCCTCGTGCCCCTCGCCGCAGCGGTCGAGCAGGTAGGCGAGCAGCGCTTGCAGGACGGCGAATCGCTCCGGCGCCACAGGACCGGCGACGCGCTCGAGCTCTTCGTCGTCGCCGGGCTTCGCCTCGGCGGCGAGCTCCGGAGGTGCGCCCTCGTGGCGGTCGCGGACGAGCCTCAGTGCCTGCGCGACCTCACGCCGCAGCTCGGGCGGGGACTGCGGGGTCGCACGCCCGTCCTGGCGCACGATCCACGACGCGAGCTGGCCCGCGTTCGAGTACTCGGTGACGAAGACGCCGTCCTCGACGCGGCCGTGCTCTCCGTAGCTTCGTTCGACCCACCAGGCCGTGTCGCCGGCGACCTCGATCTTGGCCTCGCCCACGAGGTCCCCGATCTGCCACGGAGGGCGATCGCGAAACGGCTCGATCTCGAATTCCGCGGGCAGCCGGAAGTCACGCTCGCGCCGTGTGGCGAACCGGATGTCGCCGCGGATCCGCGAGACGCGAAACGTGCGGATGTCCTCGCGCACGAGGTCCTGGCCGACGACATACCAGGCTCCGTTGTCCTGGAAGAGCGCGTACGGGTTGACCGTGCGCTCCTCGACCTCGTCGCGAGAGATCGACCAGTACGAGAACTTGACGGTGCGCTGCTTCGAGATCGCGCCTTCCAGCTTCCCGAGCCGACCGGCGAGTTCGGCCGAGTACTCCGGGTCGAGGACCTCGACCCGGAGAGCCGTCTCGGTAGGAGCCTCGGCGAATCCCGGCCTCCCGAGTGCGAGGTTCTGCAGCGCGAGACGCAGCGGCTCCGCGTACGCGAACTTCCCCTCCAGCAGGTACAGAGCGGTCTGTAGCGCAGCGAGCTCGTCGTCCTCGAGATCGAGCTGGGGGAGGAAGTACGCCTCGGAGCGCATCGTGTACAGCTCCTCGCCCGTGTACTCGTCGCGCTGCGAATGGAGCGGGACGCCGAGCGCGATCAGCTCTGCGCGGTCGGAGTAGAAGCGGCGCGCGAACGCCTCGTCCGACATCTCCTGGTATCCCTCCACGTTGCCCTTGATGTCCCGGGCCGTGACCGCCCGCCGCTCCGCCATAAGGAAGGCGACGAGCGACAGCTGGCGGATGAGCTTGTCGGTGTCGTGACTCACGCAGCGTCGAGCCTATAGAAGCCGCGCCGCCTCATTTCCGGCGGTGAACGGTCAGGCGGCGACGCGCGAGCGCGTCTCGAGATGCTGGTGCGACGGGCAGTAGTCGCGCTCCGGCAACGGCGTGCGCTGGCACGGCTTGCCCTTGCGCGTGGTTGCCCGGCAACGCGACACGCCGCCGTCGAATGCGCCCGCCTCGATCTGCGACTCGATGAAGCCGACGGCCGCCGTGACGCCCTCGTTCACCGCCCAGGCGACCTGGGCCTGCGCGGTGATCGGGAAGTAGCGGCGAATGTCCTGGAAGAGCGAGCGCTCGGGCTTCGCGAAGTAGAGCGGATCTGTGGCGAGGCGCTCCATCGTCTGCTCACAGGCGTCGAGCACCTGACGCCGGTATTCGATCCTGGTCTCGGCGTCGACGTACGGGTCTACGAGGTCCTTGATCGTGCGATAGATCGCCCGCGAATACTGATACATACAGGCCTGGATCTGAACCATCCGCTCGTCCGATATCAGTATCCCGTTCAGCTATTAACCCCCCGCAAAGCTTTGTTAAGACCGGGTTAATCCGGGGTCTGCATCTCCGCCAGCCGGAAGCTTAAACGGTTCCAGCGCTGTTACAAAGTCCGCGCCCGGTTTTCTCCCGAGCCAACGCCTACGGCGTGATCCGGCGCGCGTAAGCGCGCGGATAGCCGTGAGAGCGGACGCCGGTGACGCCTGTGTTCGCGTCGTCGAAGGACGTGTAAACCCCGCTGAAGAGGACGTAGTACCCGGGGTGGAGACTCGAATACTCCGACGAGTCGAGGATCCCGACGTCCTGGACGCCCCCGTGCATCGCGGCCCTTGCCTGCGCAAGCGCAAAGGCCCGGCCGTTCGTCGTGGGGAGCGACTGGAGGACGACCGTCCAGCCGCCTTCACCGGCCGGCCACGGCTTCAGCGTCAGGTCAGGCGGCGGGGGAGGTGACGGCGTCTTGCGGGTCGAGGTGGGCGCGGTCGGCGTCGTCGTCGAGGTCGTCTCCGGCGGCGCGAACGTCGAGGACACGGGCGCGACAGGGCTGGTCCGATTCACGTAGCCACCGCTCGCCTCGTCCCGAGAGACGAACGCCGTCGCGCCGGCGCCGGCCAGCACTGCGATCACGAGCGCGAGCAGCGAGGGCCAGATCCAGTCACCCGGATACCATCCCAAGCGGCGTCTCCAGGCTTTGCCCAGCCGCGGCACGACTCCGCGGGCCTCGACGGGGAGGCGCAGCCCGCACTCGAGGCAGTACTCCTGGTTGAGCACGTACTCCGTCCCGCAACGTGGGCACTGCAGCTGGGGCTCCCCGTGCGGCGTCTCGCCGGCCGCGGGACCTTCGCCGTCGCGGGGAAGCGAGACGCTCACGGGCTACTCCTCCCAGCGGTCGGGCTTGGGCGCTTCCTCGCCCGTCGCGCCCGACCTGATCACGGTCGCCTCGGGCTCGCGATCGCCGTTGGCCGCGGACTCGGGCTCGGGTTCGCGTTCTGGTTCCGGTTCCGCCGTCGCCCGGTCTTCCTTGCCGATCTCCGCCGCCCGTCCACAGCTCGGGCAGAACTCCGCGTCGGCGGGCAAGGGGTGCCCGCAGTCCGGACAGCTGACGACGGCGTCCTCGCCGACGGGTCGGCCGCAGTTCGCGCAGAAGTGGGAGCCCCAGATCACCGGGGCGCCGCACTCGCAGCGGCTGGTCGTCGCACGTCGGCCTGCTGCCGCCGCCGCGAGCATCGAGTCGAGCTCGTGCAGGCGCACCTCGAGGTTCGCGATGTCGCGAGCGTGCTCTGCGAGCAGATCCTCGCGGAACTGCTCACGGCGGTACATCTCCATTGCAAGGCCGCCGAGGTCGCGCAGCAGTTCCTCGCGGGCCTTCAGGATCGCGCGGCGCTCGCGGCGGAGGGCGCCGGGGGACGGTGCCCTCCGGACGATCCGGGGCTCCTGAGAGGCGCCCGGGCCGTCGGTCTGCCCTCGCCGCCGTCGTGACCGTCCAGGCAGGGGAAAACGCGGCACAGCGGCCGACTGTAGCAGCGTGGGCGGGCGGTTCTAGGGCCCTCGGTCTGGGCTCTACGCCCGAATTCGGAACAGAAACTCGGTTAGAGATCGATCACGACGAGTCGGTCTTCGGTCAGCTCGCGAACCGCGTAGGCGGGGCCCTCGCGGGTGTTGCCGGAGTCCTTCACGCCGCCGTAGGGCATCTGGTCGGCCCGGAACGTAGGCGCCTCGTTCACGGTGACCCCGCCGAACTCGAGCTCGCGCGCCGCCTTCATGGCCGTCTCCAGCTTCGTCGTGAAGATGCCGGCCTGAAGCCCGTAGCGCGTGCCGTTCGCGAGCTCGATCGCCTCCTCGACGGAGTCAACGGCGTCGACGGTGCAGACGGGGCCGAAGACCTCCTCACAGCTGACCTTCAGGCTCGGCGCCGCATCGGCGATCACCGTCGGGCGGATCACGGCGCCGTCGGCCTCGCCGCCTGTGGCGATGCGCGCTCCTCCGGCACGGGCCTCCTCGATCCAGGCGAGGATCCTCTCCCGTGCGTCCTCGTCGATCACGGGCCCGACATCCGTCTCCTCGTCCGCCGGATCACCGACGTTGAGGGCCTCGACGCGTGGGAGGAAGCTGCCGAGGAACGCGTCGTACGCCTCGCGCTCGACGTAGATCCGCTGGACGGAGATGCAGCTCTGACCGGCGAACGAGAACGCGTTGGCGGCGAGAGCCTGGGCGGCTCCGTCGACGTCCGCGTCCGCGGTGACGATGACCGGCGTCGCGTTCCCGAGCTCGAGATTGACCCGCTTCTTCGGTGCCCGCTCCGCGAGCTTCCAGCCGACCGGGCCCGAGCCGGTGAACGTGATCGCCTTCACGCGCTCGTCCTCCACGAGCACGTCGCCGATCTCCGCGGCCGGCCCGGCGAGGACGTTGACCCAGCCCGGCGGCAGGCCTGCCTCGGTCTCGAGCTCGGCGAGCAGAAGCGCGGAGAGGGGCGTCTGGCTCGCGGGCTTGAGAACGACCGCGCAGCCGGCCGCGAGTGCCGGGGCGAGCTTGTGTGCGACGAGGTTGAGCGGGAAGTTGAAGGGCGAGATCGCGCCGACGACGCCGATCGGGCGCCGCAGCGTGAACGCCAGCTTGCCCTCGCCGGCCTGCGACGCGTCCATCGGGACCATCTCGCCGGCCAGCTTGCGCGCCTCGACGGCCGCGAACGTGTAGGTCGACATGGCGCGCGCGGCCTCGACGCGGGCCGCCTTCATCGGTTTGCCGGCCTCGTCCGAGATCGTCCGCGCGACTTCGTCGTGGCGCTTGCCGAGGTAACCGGCGACGCGGACGAGGATCTCGGCGCGCTTGTGGGCGGGAAGGGGCTCGGCCATCGCCTGCTCCGCCGCGTCGATCGCCCGGAGGGTTTCGCCGGCGCCCGCCTTTGGGACGCGGCCGACGGTCTCGCCCGAGTACGGGGACGCGACCTCGATCCACTCGCCGGTCTCGACCCACTCGCCGGCGATCAGGAGCTTGCGTTCCGAAGCGGTGACGGCCACTGCGGCAAGTCTACGCGGGGTACGATCGCCCGCCGTGGACGTCGGAAAGGTCGGAGTGGTCGGGCTCGGGACGATGGGCGCGGGCATCGCCCAGGTGAGCGTCCAGGCGGGATTCGAGACCGTCGGCCGCGAGATCGACGACGTGCTCGCACAGCGTGGTCGCTCGACGATCGAGCACTACCTCGGGCGGGCGGCCGAGAAAGGGAAGGTGACCGCCGACGAGCGCGACGCCGCGATCGGCCGGCTGGCGCTGACGACCGACCTCGCCGATCTCGCCGACTGCGACCTCGTGATCGAGGCCGTCCTCGAGGAGCTGCCGCTGAAGCGCGAGATCTTCGCGGAGCTCGACCGTGTCACCCGGCCCGATGCGGTTCTCGCGACGAACACGTCCGCGCTGTCGGTCTCCGAGATCGCGGAGGCGACCGAGCATCCCGAGCGCGTGGTGGGAATGCACTTCTTCAACCCGGCGCCGTTGCTGCCGCTCGTCGAGATCGTCCGGGCCGAGAAGAGCTTGACCGAGGCCGTCCGCACGGCGTACGAATGGGCCGAGAGCGCGGGGAAGCAGCCCGTCAACTGCAACGACACGCCCGGCTTCATCGTCAACCGGATCCTGATCCCGCTCCTGAACGACTGCGTCCGGGTGCTCGATGAAGCCGGAGTGACCCCCGAGGACCTCGACAAGGCGATGATCAACGGGGCGGGCTGGCCGATGGGCCCGTGTGCCCTGGTGGATCTCGTGGGAATCGACGTGCACGTCCACGCGTCCGAGGCGCTGCACGGCAAGCTCGGCGAGGACAGGATGGCTCCGCCGGAGCGGCTCGTGGAAATGCAGAAGGAGGGGCGCCTGGGGCGGAAGACGGGTTCGGGGTTCTTCGACTACACGGCCTGAGCGCCGGCCGACCCGAACCGTAGCGACGTGCTCAGGGTGCCGGTGACGGCGACCGCGAGCGTCCAGGCAGCGATCAGACCGATCGTTGTCCGGGCTCCGAAGGCGGCGAAGGCGACCCCGGCGGTCAGCGGCCCCAGCGCGGCGCCGCCGAACGCGATCAGCGAGCTGACGCTCTCCACGCGGCCTTGCAACTCGTCCGGGACGATCGTCAGCCGGTATCCGACGACGATTGCGTCCCAAAGTGGGCCGAAGAAGACCCAGGCGCCGAACAGCGCCCCGAGTGCGAGCGGCGGTGGAAGCGTCGTCAGGGCCACGAGCACGACGACGCCGATCCATGGATAGCCGACGACGATCGCCCGGCGTGACACGAGGTTGCGCAAGCGGGGGGCGGCAGCCGCGCCCGCGAGCCCGCCGGCGGCAACGAGGGCAAGCATCGCGCCGATGAGGGCGCTCGAGGCGCCCTTGTTCTTCGCGACGAGGATCACCGTCAGGGAGAGCGCATTCGTCGCGAGGTTCGCGGCGGCAACGAGCAGGACGCTCGTGCGGAGAAACGGCTCCCACCAGACCCACGCGAGACCCGCACGCACCTGCTCGAACGTCCCGGCCACGGCGGCGGCACGCGGCCTCTGGAACGGCCGCCGGATGGAGGCAACGGCGAGCGCGGACACGACGTACGAGCACGCGTCCGCGAAGAACGGAACGGCTCGCCCGACCCCGAACAGGACGCCGCCCACGGGCGGCCCGGCGAGCGCCGCCGCGAACTCCCGGCTCTGGTTCAACGCGACCGCGTCCGGCAGCCGGTCCCGCGCGACGAGGTGCGGCAAGGCCCCGACCTCGGCCGTCCGGAACGCAAGCGCAGCCGCCCCGTCCGCAAACGCTGCGAGGAAGACATAGGGGAGAGCCTCGTACCCGATCGCCAGCGTCAGCGCGAGGCTCCCGACCGCGGCGACGCCGAGGCCGTCCGCGGAGAGCATCAACCGCCGGCGGTCGATCCGGTCGACGAGCACGCCGACCGGGAGCGAAAGGACGAAATAAGGGAGCAGCCGGAAGAACGAGGCCAGGCCTGCATCAGCCGCCGATCCGCCCATCGCGAGCACGAGCAGGGGAAAGGCGACAGAAGCCACCCGGGTCCCGAACACGGAGACGGCTTCGCCCAGCCACAGCCTCGTGAAGTCACGATTTGCCGCGACGGACGGCATCGCGCGAGCCTAGAGGGAGAGGACGCTACTCGAAGCCGGCGGTTCGGCGCCTGGGACGCTCGCCGTTCGCCAACCACTCGAGGACAGCGTGCCGCGAGAAGCGCCAGTGGCGCCCCAGCTTCCGCCCGGGTAGCTCGCCTTTCGACGCGAGTGTGCGGACGGTCTTCTCGTCGACCTGGAGTAGCTCCGCGAGCTGCTCCACGGTCAGGACGTCCGGCTCGCGAATCTGGGTCGCGGCCCGGCCGACGACGACCTCCTCCGCGCCGAGATAGCGGTCGACAAGGTCGGCGACGAGCGCACGCTTCGGCGTCTTCAGCTCGAAGGCCGCGCGGCTGAGCCGCTCGGCCGAGGCGGCCGGCAGGCGGACGAAGAGAGGGGACGTCTGCTCACGTTTCATCCGATATCAGGATATCAAGCTGCTATCGTCGCACCGTGGCGCGGCGGGCATTCGTCCTCGGCGGCAGCGGCCAGACCGGCCGGGCCCTCGTCCCCAAGCTGCTCGAGCGGGGGTGGGACGTGACGGTCGCAAGCCGCGGTCGGCGCGCCGTTCAGGAGGGGGTTCGGAACGTACGGGTGGACCGCGCCGACGACGCGGCTCTTCGAGCAGCCCTCGGTGCAGGCGCGGACGTCCTCGTCGACTTCGTTGCCTTCGAGCGTGCACACGCGGAGCAGCTGCTGGCGCTGCGCGATCTGGTCGGCTCCGTCGTGGTGCTCTCGAGCGCGGCGGTGTACTTCCCGAAGGGCGAATGGGACCGGCCCTTGCCGGTGCCGATCCTCGAGCGCGATCCGACCGTGGAGCCGGGCGAGGACGGCTACGCGCCGCAGAAGGCGGCGATCGAGCAGACGCTGCTCGGACAGGAAGCACTGCCGGCGACGCTGATCCGCGCCGGCGCGATTCACGGGCCCTCGTCGGCGTGGGCCCGCGAATGGCACTTCGTCAAACGGGCTCTCGACGGACGGCGTTTCATCGTGCTCGCCTACCGCGGTGAGAGCCGGTTCCACCCGATCTCCGTTCACAATCTCGCCGAGCTCATCTGGCTGGCCGCCGAACGGCCCGGAAGGCGCGTCCTGAACGCTGGCGACCCGGGCCCGCCGACGGTGCTCGAGATCTCGCGAGCCGTCGTCGGGGAGCTCGACCACGAATGGGCCGAGATCCTGATCGGCGACCCGGTCGGCGAGGTGGGGGAGACGTTCTGGTCTGCCCCGTACCCCGTGGTACTCGACATGTCGGAAGCCCTGTTCGAGTTGGGCTACCACCCCGTCACGACGTACGAACGCGCCATCCCCGAGACGGTTCGCTGGCTCGTCGAGGCGACGAAGGCGACTCAGTGGGAGGAGCTGATGCCGCGAGCGGCCGAGTACATGCAGAACAGCTTCGACTACGAGGCGGAGGACGAGTTCGTCCGCGACCTCCTCAAGGCCGGCTGAGCCGCTCCCAGACATTCTCGAGCAGCCGCGAGACAGCGGGCTGGTCGGCGGAGGCGGCGAAGTTGAGCACTCCGGCGGCGAACACCTTCGCACCGCGGAGCTCGTAATAGGACATCTCGGCGCTGCGTCGCGGGCCCATCAGGTTCGGGATCCTGGCGAGGGCCCTCGTGCCCCGCGGCGACGAGGGGGCACGCTTGTCGATCCCGAGCCCGTAGGTGCCGAAGCGGTCGCCGTTCGCCAGTCCGGTGCCCGCGAAAGCCCACGGATCCGTGGACGCGCCCGTCACGCGGTACGACCCCTGCCTGCCGCCGTCGTCGCCGGCGTCGAACTGGACGCCCACCAGCGCCGCCTCCGGCCGGCCGACGCGCCGCCACTGCGCGACGCGGGTCAGGTACGGGCCGTGGCGCACCACCCTCCAGAAGAAGTTGTTCGCCGAAAGGAACATCAGGTTGCCGCCGAGGTCGCGGTATCGACTGACGACGTCGTAGACGTGCGCGGTCACGTACTCCTCATGGCCCGGGAAGACGACGAGGTCGTACCTGCGCACAAGTGCTGCGCCGTCCGAGACGTGGGCGAGGTCGTCGTCCGAGAGGTAGTCGACTGACTTGCCGGTGGTGCTGAGCCACGAGACGACGGTGAGATCCCAGTCGCGGAAACGGAGCGGGACGCCGAAGTCCAGGAACGGCCGGCGAAGGTCGATCGCGCGGATCGCGCCGCTCACATGCCAGCTGTCGCCCCAGCCGTCCCCGTTGGCATCGTCGAGGTTGTACGCCTGCCACGTGTTGGTGGAGAGGACGACGGCGACGCGGCGCGTTCCGAGCCGTCGGGGCCGGAGAATGAACGGCGCGTACCCGACCCGGCCGTCGCTCGCCGTGATCCGCAGAAAGTAGAGGCCGCTCGGCCATTCGCCCGTTCGCACACGAACACGGCTCGGGGCGTTCCGATGGCCCCGCCAATCGAGCGTGACCGCAGGCGTCATCGCCTCGCCGCCCGCCCTCAGATCCGCCTCGCTCGGATGGGAGATCTTCGCCAGGGTGAAGACCTGAAACCGCAGTGAGCGGGCGTCCGTGGCGATCGAGACGTTCGCGTTGTCACCCGGGGCGTAGCTCGGGCGCGGGAAGCTCGCCGAGACGCCCAGCACGCGCACGACCGGGGCGACGACGCGGGGCCTCGGCCCGGGGCGGGGGAGACCGTAGAGCCGGCGCGCACCGCGGATGCCGGTGACCATGAGCCGCAGGACGTACGTGCGCGCGGTCGCGGTGCGCCTCGGCCGCCAGACGAGGCGGTGCCGGCCCGGAAGAAATCGCCGCGTGGTCGTCCAGACGGTCTGAGGCCGAATCGCGGCGCGCCTGATCGAGTCCGTCTGCACGACGTCCAACCGCACGCGGGCGGGTCGGTCCAACCGGAAAGTCACGATTGCGCGCTCGCGGAAGCCGTCGCCGTTCGGAGAGACCGTCGTCAGCAGTCTCCGGTCGCCCGCGAACGGTGCGGAGCCGTTCCCGACGGCGAGCCCGAGCAGCCGCGGGGCCGGCTCGACGGGTGCCGCGGGCGCCGCAAAGACGCCCATCAAGACTCCCGCCGCCGCGAGGACCACGACCGGTCCCGCCAAAAGGCAATTTCTACCTGCAACTTCCGCTAACGGACCCCTTACAATCCCCTTATTCACCACACACCTGCGGCACCGATACTTGGCTCGTCGATGAGGCGTCTCGTCGCTTTCACCGTACTCGCATTCGGCCTCGCCGTCCCCGCGGTGGGCTTGGCGTTGGACCAGGTCGAAGACGGCACGCTTTCCGTCCGCAACGGCGTCGGCAAGGTCTTCCTCCAGGTCAACGGCTCCACCGTCGGGCGGGTCGCCCACGGCAAGGTGACCGTCACCGATCCGATCCCGTCGGACGAAGACGACGTGGACTTCTGGAACTGCGACAAGCGGTCGTACCCGAGCGACGCCACGACGGTCTGCTGGGGCAACAACATTCGCTTCCGTGCGATCGGTGGGAGATACAGGATCTGGGCTAGGGGGACGGGGATCTACCTCTCAGCTGTCGGGCACGGCGGGGGCCAGCTCGACGGTCGCGGCGACGAGCCCGATGTCGATCGCGACGGCGCGTATTCGTTGAACGACGAGCCCTATAGGTCGCTGCCCGACGAGCCGCAGCCCTTCGCGCTCGCCGCGCCGTCCAGGGACTGAGGCGCAGGCATCCTGAGGCCGTGACCGCGTCACAGGCTCAGACGGTGCTGATCGTCGAGGACGAAGCGTCGATCGCTTCGTTCGTCTCGCTCTACCTGAAGAACGCCGGGTACACCGTGAAGGCGGTCGCCAACGGCGCCGACGCGCTCGCGCAGGTCGAGCGCGAGCTGCCTGCGCTGATCGTGCTCGACCTGATGCTGCCCGACATGGACGGGATCGAGGTCTGCCGGCGGCTGCGTCAGCGCCGCGACGTGCCGATCCTGATGCTGACCGCCCGGGACGAGGACGTCGACAAGATCATCGGTCTCGAGGTCGGCGCGGACGACTACATGACGAAGCCGTTCAACCCGCGCGAGCTCGTGGCGCGCGTCAAGTCGATCCTGCGCCGCTCCGCGCCGGCGCAGCGCGACGCCGAGTCGGCGCAGATTCGCCACGGCGACCTGCTCGTCGATTCCGGCCGGCGCGAGGTCCACGCCGGCGAGGAAGAGGTCCAGCTCGCGCCGAAGGAGTTCGACCTGCTCTGGGAGCTGCTCGACCACCGCGGCCTCGTGCTCACGCGCGACCAGCTGCTCGAGCGGGTGTGGGGCTACACCTTCGCGGGCGACACACGGACCGTGGACGTCCACGTCCGGCAGCTCCGTCGCAAGCTCGGCGAGGCTTCGCCGATCGTCACCGTCTGGGGCGTCGGCTACAAGGTTGCGCCCGCGCGGGACTCGGTGAGCGCGTAGCGAAGACCGCGGGGACGACATGGGCTCGCTCCGCTTTCGACTCCCGGCCCTCTTTCTGGCCGCGATCGTCCTCGCGGGCCTCGTCTCGACGGCGATCGCCGTCAGCGTTTCGAAGCGTTACGCGCAGAGCACGGCACGAAAGCAGGCGTTTCGCGAGCTCGCGCGGGAGGCGCGGGGCGTGACCAAGATCTATACGGAGCGTGCCGGAGGGCCGCCGCTTCTGCTGTCGAGCGAGCTCGAGCTCGCGACAGGAGACCGCATCTTCTACATCCCGCGTGCCCGCGGCATCGACATGTTCCCCGGCCCGACGCCCGCGTATACGCCCCTCCCGGACACGACGATCAACATGGCTTCGATCCTGCGCGGCAGGACGGTGCAGTTCGAGTTCACGCCGCCGGGGAGCGACGAACGATTCCTCGCCGTGGCACGCCCGGGCAAGCTCGGCAACTCGGTCTTCGGCGCGCTGATCGTGGGCAAGCCGAAGACCCGACTGAGCCAGGGCTGGCTACCTCTCGTCGGCCGGTTGCTGCCGGCGTTCTTCGCGGGAATTGCAATCGCGGGACTGCTCGGCTGGTATCTGTCACGGCGCATCACGAGGCCGGTGCTCGAGCTCTCCGATGCGGCCGACGAGGTCGCGGCGGGCCATTACGAGGTCGCGGTCCCCGACGTTCCGGGCCGCGGGGAGATCAGCCACCTCGCAGATCGCTTCCGTGACATGGCGTCGCAGCTCCAGGAGGTCGAAGCCCTCGAGCGGAACTTCCTGATGACCGTATCCCACGAATTGCGGACGCCGCTGACGGCCATTCGAGGCCACGTCGAGGCGTTGCTCGAGGGCGTCGTCGAAGACGAGGAGGCGCGGACGCACTCGCTCGAGATCATCAGCCTGGAGGCGGACCGCCTCGAGCGGCTCGTCGGCGACGTGCTCGACCTCGCGAAGCTGGACATGCGCCGCTTCCAGCTCCTGCGCGAGGAGGTCGACATGGAACGGTTGGTCGACCGCGCGTACGCCGCGTTCGGCGAGGAGGCGCGCCGCCGCGGGATCGACTACCGCCGCTCCGTTGCGGCGGCACCCGTCATCGAGACGGACGGCGACCGGGTGCTCCAGGTGATCTCGAACCTGTTGTCGAACGCTTTCCGCTGGACCCCGGACGGCGGTCGCGTCGAGCTCGGGCTGATGCAGGTGGACGGCACGGTCCGCGTCGCAGTCGGCGACACGGGCCCCGGGATCTCGAACGAGGAGCGGGAGCGGATCTTCCGGCCGTTCTGGTCGCGCGACGGGCACGGAACGGGACTCGGGCTCGCGATCGCGCACGAGCTCGCCGAGGCGCTGGGCGGCAGCATCGAGCTCGAGACCGCGCCAGGAAAGGGCAGCCGGTTCGAGCTGATCCTCCCGGCGCGGCGGGCTCTCTAGGTGCCGGTCCGGCGGTCTTCGATCCGGTAGACGGCGGCGCCCTCGTCGGCGCCGAGCGTCTTCTCGAGCTTCGCCAGCCGATCGTCGACGCCCTTCCAGCCCGACGTGATCAAGTCGATCAGCAGCGCGAGATCGTCGACGCGAGCGTGGCGCTCGCGGAGGAAATCGCCTTCGATCCGTTCCAGCCTCCGCACGAGCTGCCCGGACAGGCCGCGGATCTCGGCGAGGTGCCGCGCCACCGGGAGCACCTGCTCGCGGAGGCCGTCCTGAACGGCGTCACCGACCCGATCCGGCAGCGTTGCTTCGAGCGTGGCGGCGGTCTCGGCCAGGGCCTCGACCTGGTCGCGCGCACGCTCCAGCACGGCGTCGACGGCAGCCGGATCGGCGCGCCCCTCGGCGACCTGGCGGAGGCGTTCGTTCGCTCGTTCGATCGCACCTGGATTCATGGCTCGCAACGCTAGCGTTCGCGTCGGATGAAACTTTCCGAGCTGGACTACGAGCTCCCGCAGGAGCTGATCGCCCAGCGGCCGCTCGAGCGTCGGGACGAGTCGCGGCTGCTCATCTACGACCGAGAGACCGGGGCCGTTCGCCACCGTCGCTTCTCGGACCTGCCCGAAGAGCTCGCGCCGGACGAGCTCGTCGTCGTCAACGACACTCGCGTGCTGCCGGGGCGGATCCGGATCGACCGGCCGCGCGGCGAGGTCCTGCTGTTGGAGCGAAGAGGGGAGAATGGGCTCTGGGAGGGCCTCGCGCGTCCGACGCGCCGGCTCCGGGCGGGCGGTCGCTACGGGCCGGTCGAGCTGGTGGAGCATCTCGGGGAGGGGCGGTGGCTCCTGCGGCTGGAGGGCCCGCCTGCGGGCGAGGCGCCGCTGCCGCCGTACATCACCGAGCCGCTGGCCGATCCGGAGCGCTACCAGACCGTCTACGCCGATGCCGAGGGCTCCGCGGCGGCGCCGACCGCGGGGCTGCACTTCACCCCCGGATTGCTGGCTCGGCTCGAGATCGAGCGGGTGACCCTCCACGTCGGCCTCGACACGTTCCGGCCGATCGCGGTGGAGGACCTCGGCGACCACGAGCTGCACAGCGAGCGCTACTCGGTCGCAGCGGACGCCTGGGAGCGGATCGAGGCGTCGCCGCGTGTCCTCGCGGTCGGCACGACGACCACCCGCGTACTCGAGTCGGTGGCGCGTGGGTTGCCTCTCTCGGGACGCACAGATCTGTTCATTACGCCGGGCTTCGAGTTCCGCCGGGTCGACTCGCTGCTGACGAACTTCCACCTGCCGCGCTCGAGCCTCCTGGCGCTCGTGATGGCGTTCGCCGGGGTTGCCCGGACCCGCGACCTCTATCGGCTCGCGATCGCGGAGCGGTACCGGTTCTATTCGTTCGGCGATGCGATGCTCGTCCGTTGAGGCATGAGCTTCGCGCTCGAGGCCACCGACGGAACCGCGCGCGCCGGCGTGCTCACGACCGCCCACGGCGAGGTGCCGACGCCCGCCTTCATGCCCGTCGGCACGAAGGCGACCGTCAAGGCCGTCGACCCGGCGGAGCTGCGCGAGCTCGGGGCGTCGATCGTCCTCGGCAACACGTACCACCTGCACTTCCGACCGGGGCCCGAGCTGATCGCAGAGCTGGGCGGTCTCCACCGATTCATGGCCTGGGACGGCCCGATCCTGACCGACTCGGGCGGCTTCCAGGTGTTCTCGCTCCGCCACACGATCCGCCGGGCAGACCAGGACGGCGTCACGTTCCGCTCCGTCTACGACGGCGAGCAGGCGACCTTCACGCCGGAGTCGGTCGCCCGGATCCAGACGCTGCTCGGCTCCGACATCGCGATGTGCCTCGACGTCTGCCCGGTCGCCGACGCGCCGCGGTCGGCCCTCGCGGAGGCGGTTCGGCTGACCACCGGGTGGGCCGAGCGCCAGCGGGCCGCCGACCGTGCGACGGGCCAGCTCGTCTTCGGGATTGCGCAGGGCGGCGTCGACCCCGAGCTGAGGACGCGCTCGATCGAGGAGATCACGGCACTGGACTTCGACGGCTACGCGCTCGGCGGACTCGCGATCGGCGAAGACCGGGAGCTGATGTTCGAGACCGTCGGCTGGGCGGCGCCGCAGCTCGCGGCTGAGCGGCCGCGCTACTTCATGGGGATCGGCGACCCCGAGGGGGTGCTCGAGGTGATCGAGCGCGGGATGGACATGTTCGACTGCGTCTTGCCCACGCGGCTCGGGCGCACGGGCGCGGCCGTGACCTGGGAGGGGCGCCTGAACCTCAAGAACGCACGCTACGCGCGCGACCCGGCGCCGTTGCAGGAAGACTGCGACTGCCCGGCCTGCTCCCGGTTCTCGCGCGCGTACATCCGCCACCTCGTGAACCAGCAGGAGCTGCTCGGCCTGCGCCTGCTGAGCCTCCACAATCTACGATTCCTGTTGGATTTGACAGCGGGGGCGCGCGCCGCGATCGGGCGGGGCGAATTCGCCGCCTACAAGCGCGACGCGCTCGCCCGCCTGAACGCGCCGGAGGCCACATGGGCTACCTGATTCCGATCGTCGTCCTGTTCTTCCTGCTCTGGCTGCTCGTGATCCGTCCGCAGCGGCGGCGTCAGCTTCAACAGCTGCACATGCAGGACGAGCTGCATCTCGACGACGAGGTGATCACGGCGGGCGGCATCCACGGGTACGTCAAGCAGCTCGACGACGAGGTCCTGACGGTCGAGATCGCACCCGACGTGCGCGTGAGGGTCGATCGCCGGGCCGTCGCGGCGATCGTCCGCCCCGAGGGACCGGCCGAAGAGCCCGGCGAGCCCGCCCAGGTCGAGGCGCCCGAAAGCTAAGCTTCCGGCCCTGCGCGGATGACGAACCGCCGTTCGCACCTGATTCTGATGGGCCTCCTGCTCGCCGCTCTGGCAGGAGTGGCCGCGCTTGCCATCCCGGGCTCGCCCATCCACAAGAAGGTGACGCTCGGGCTCGATCTGCAAGGCGGGCTCGAGGTCGTTCTCAAGGCGAACCCGCCCAAGGGGCAGAAGCTCGATTCGTCGGCGCTCGACCGCTCGGTCTCGATCATGCGGAACCGCGTCGACAAGCTCGGTGTCTCGGAGCCCGAGATCCGCAAGCAGGGCAGCGACCAGATCGTGATCGAGCTCGCGGGCGTCCACGACCAGAATCGTGCCGCCGAGATCATCGGCAAGACCGCCCAGCTCGAGCTTTACGACCTCGAGACGTCGCTGGTGACGCCGTATTCCGCGACGGTTTCCGGAACGCCGCTCGAGACGGCCGACCTCTACGGCCTGCTCAAGAAGGTCGAGTCGCAGGCGAAGAAGGGCGACCCTTCCGCCTACTACGCCTTTGGAAAGAACAAGAAGCCGGTCGGGCCGGCCGACACCCGCGCCGAGGCGCTCACGCTCGCGAAGAGCGCGGGGCTCAAGAAGCCGGTCACGGTTCTCGCGGTCCCACACGGCATGATCGTGCTGACCTGCGGGCCGGAGGAGGTGGTCTGTCCGGGGAACGGCGGCGCACAGGGCGGCAACACGATCGGGCCTCCGCGCGAGGGCACGAGCTACTACTACCTCTTCAAGCACGACAAGACCGCGGAGGGGATCCCTGACGTCAAGGGGATTCCGCAGATGACGGGCTCCGACCTGAAGCTGTCGGGGACGAGGCAGGACTTCGACCCCTCCACGAACGAGCCGGTCGTGCTGATGCAGTTCACGGGCTCGGGCTCGGACAAGTTCCGGCGCGTCACCTCCGAGGAGTACAACCGCGGCCGGAACCGCGGCACGGCCCAGCACTTCGCGATCGTGCTCGACCGCGAGATCAGGTCCTTCCCGCAGATCGATCCGACGAAGAGCGATCTCGCCGGCGGCATCAGCGGCAACGCCGAGATCAGCGGCATCGCGTCGCTCGGTGAGGCCAAGGACCTCGCCCTCGTGCTCCAGACGGGTGCGCTGCCGGTCGAGTTCGAGCAGATCGAGCGGACCGACGTCTCAGCAACGCTCGGGGCCGATTCGCTCGACCAGGCGAAGAAGGCTGCGCTGATCGGCCTGCTCGTGGTCGCGGTCTTCCTGCTCGCGCTCTACCGCTTCCTCGGCGTCGTCGCCGTGATCGGCCTCGGGATCTACGCCGCGTTCCTCTATGCAGCGATCCTGCTGTTCGGCGTCACGCTGACGCTGCCCGGCTTCGCCGGGCTGATCCTGACGATCGGAGTCGCGGCGGACGCGAACGTGGTCATCTTCGAGCGCATCAAGGAAGAGGTGCGCGCGGGGAAGTCCGTGCGCGCCGCGATCGCGGCCGGCTACGCGAAGGGCTTCCACACCATCATCGACGCCAACGTCGTCACCGTGATCACGGCGATGGTGCTCTTCGCCGTCGCCACCGCGGGCGTGAAGGGCTTCGCGCTGATGCTGATGATCGGAACGGTGATCTCTCTGATCACGGCCGTCGGCGCTACGCGGGCGATGCTCGGCCTGCTCTCGGGGTTCTCGTGGTTCGACAACCCGCGCTTCATGGGCGCCGCGGGGCAGCAGTCCGGGCGCTGGCTGCAGATCGACTTCATGCGCCGCCGGTACCTCTGGTTCGCGATCTCCGGCACGATCGTGGCGCTCAGTATCGGCGCGCTGGCCGCGCGCGGCCTCAACCTCGGAATCGACTTCAAGGGCGGCACGCAGGTCACGTTCAAGACCGACGAGCCCGTCGCGCTCGCCGACGTCCGCACCCAGGCAAAGGACATCGGGCAGGGAGACGCTGTCATCCAGGGTCGCGGCAAGTCCTTCGGAGCCGACCGCTACGAGAACTTCCAGATGCGCATGAAGTCGCTGACTCAGGCGAACCAGAACAAGCTGAACGAGGATCTGAAGGCCCGCTTCGGGGTCACCAACTCGCAGGTCAAGAACGTCTCGGCGAGCTTCGGCCGCCAGATCGCACGCGGCGCGATCATCGCGATCATCGTCTCGCTGCTCCTGATCGTGCTCTACATCGCGGTCAGGTTCGACTTCAAGTTCGCGTTACCGGTGATCGTCGCCCTCGCGCACGACATCGTGATCACGGTCGGCGTCTATGCGCTGACCGGCCGAGAGGTGTCGAACGCGACCGTGGCGGCCGTCCTGACCGTCCTCGGCTACTCGATCTACGACACGATCATCATCTTCGACCGCGTCCGCGAGAACATCCCGCTGATGCGGCGCTCGTCGATGGCGACGATCACGAACGTGTCGTTGTGGGAGACGATCCGCCGCTCGCTGGCGACGACGCTGATCACGCTGCTTCCGGTCGCCTCGCTGCTCGCCTTCGGCGGCGCGACGCTCAAGGACTTCGCCTTCGCGCTTCTCGTCGGTATCGCCTCCGGTGCGTACTCGTCGATCTTCATCGCGGCGCCCCTGCTCACGATCCTGAAGGAGCGCGAGCCTGAGTTCGCTCGGCGGAAGGACGCGGACGTGATCGAGCCCGGCGTCGACGCCGCGGCCGCACAGCTCGTGCTCGACCAGGCGGAGCAGGCGGCGGCGGCCGAGCCCACTCCGGATCTCTCGCCGGTGGCGGCGATCGAGAACGCCGCCGCCGATGCGAAGCGGGAGCGCCGCCGGCAGCGGCGTCGCGCGCGACCGCATGGCCGAGCGCGGTAGCGACCTCGCGGCTGTCGTGCAGCGGCTGGGGCGGGATGAGCTCCGCAGCCTTGCCGACGAGCTCGGCGCGCTCTGGCGGGGTGATTCGAATGCCGCAGAGCGAGCGGGCGCGCGGCTCGCGGGCCTGTTCCGCGAGATCGGGCTCGTGACGCGCGACGAGCTCGAGGACGCCGAGCTCCGGATCGCCCAGCTCGAGCATCGGCTACGGCTGCTCGAGGACGGTCGGCCGAGCGAGCGATGACCGAGCCGCTGACGCGGCTCGGTGTCCCGAAGCTTTGGGCCAACGACCGGGCCCGCCTCTGGAGGTTCGCGCGGGCGATCGTGCAACCGGTGACGCTGGCGCTGGCGCCGGCCGCGGCGTACGGGATTTGGCGGATCCCCCGCGACCGGGGTTGCGTCATCGCCGCGAATCACTTCTCCGGGATCGACCATCCGCTGATCGGCACGTTCGTCCCGGGCATCACGTATTTCCTCGCGAAGTCGGAGCTGTTCGAGATTCCCGTGCTGGGCGAGGCGCTGTCGTGGATGGGCGTGATCGCGATCCGCCGCGGCGAGAGCGATCGTGATGCCCTCCGGCGCGCGCGTGAGCACGTGCGGGCCGGAGACCGCGTCGTCGTGCACGTCGAGGGGACGCGGCAGCGCCTGGGCTATCCGGGGCCGGTCCATACGGGCGGGTTGATGATCGCGATGCAGGAAGGCGCGCCGATCGTGCCGCTCGGGCTCGACACGTTCGGCTGGTCGCCGACGAACCGGCGGCGCTGCGCGCTCGTCGTCGGCGAGCCGATCGACGTCTCAGAGTTGCCGCGCAACCGCACGGGGTACGACGAGGCCGCCAAGCTCGTCGAGTCCGAGCTGGTGCGCCTCTGGCGTCTGGCGGCAGAGGCGGCCGCGGCGGGTCTTCCGCCGATGCTTCCAGACGGGACGAAGCGCAACGAGCCGGTGAAGCCCGGCTCGGCCTGACGTCCGAGCCGGGCGTGTCCCGGGGTCTGACCCTGGGACACGCCCCGAAGAGCCGCAGGCGGTTGGCGATCCGTCGCTCCCGGAGCGGGATCCGCGTCCGACGGACCTGTCCCGGGGTCTGGCACCAGGACACGCCTTCCCGGGCGGTGGAGGGCGGCCGTGCAACACTGACCGCCATGGCCCGCCCGGCCACGCGCAACATCGGCCGCCTCTCCGAGATCGCGCAGGTCGCGGTCCGGCATGGCTTCGGCTACTTCTTCGAGCGCCACCGGCTGACCGACCTCTTCCCCTGGAACGGGAGGGACGGCGCGACCGAGACGCCCACCGAGCGAGGCCGACACCTGCGCGAGATGCTCGACGAGCTCGGGCCGACCTTCGTCAAGTTCGGCCAGCTTCTCTCCACCCGGCCCGACATCGTCCCGCCGGACATCGTCGTCGAGCTCCAGAAGCTCCAGGACGAGGTTCGTCCCGTCCCGTTCGCGGACGTCGAGCGCGTGATCAAGGCCGAGCTCGGCCTCTCCGTGGAACAGGCTTTCCTGGAATTCGACGAGCAGCCGACGGCAGCCGCGTCGATCGGGCAGGTGCACCACGCCGTGCTGCCGAACGGCGATCGCGTCGCCGTTAAGGTCCAGCGCCCCAACGCCCAGCGCCAGATCGAGGCCGACCTCGCGCTCCTCTACCAGGCCGCCCGCCTTGCCAAGGAGCGGATCCGCGCCCTCGACTTCATCGACGCCGAGCAGGTCGTCGACGAGTTCGCCCGCTCGATCACGGCGGAGCTCGACTACCGCGCCGAGGCCCGCAACGCGGAGGCGTTCCGGCGGAACTTCGCCGGCCACCCGGACGTCAAGATCCCGCGCGCCTACTGGAGCTACACGCGCCGGCGCGTGCTCGTACTCGAGTTGCTCGAAGGCTCGCAGCTGGCTGACCTCGACACTGCGGCGCTCGCGCCGGAGGAAAGGCGAGCGGTCGCGTACCGGGTCGCAGAGGCTTGGATGGAGATGATCTTCCGACACGGCTTCTTCCACGGCGACCCGCATCCGGCCAACATCTTTGTGCTCGAAGACGGCGCCATCGGGCTCGTCGACTTCGGGCAGGTCGGAAAGCTCACCGACGAGGACATGTCGAAGCTGACCGGGCTTTTCATCGACGCCGCCAACGAGCGGGTCGATGGGCTGCCGCGGCGCCTCGCGGAGCTCGGCGTGCGCTACCCGCGCGAGCGAGAGGACGAGTTCAGGGCCGCGCTCGGCGAGATCTACTACCGCTACTACGGCGTCAGCCTCGCCGAGATCGACCCGCTCCAGGTCATCCGTGAGGCGTTCGACCTGATCTACTCGCTGAACCTCCGCCTGCCGACCCGCTTCGTCCTGCTCGACAAGGCGATCGCCACCCTCGCGTCCGTCGGGATCGAGCTCTACCCGGACTTCAACGTCTTCGAGGTTGCGAAGCCGTATGCACGCTCGCTGATGCTCGAGCGTTTCTCCCCGGAGCGCATCCTCGCCCGGGCCCAGAAGGAATCGAGCGAGCTCGCCCGCCTGGCCGGGGCGCTGCCGTTCCAGGTGCACGACCTGCTCGAGGAGGTCCGCGACGGGCAGATCGAGGTCGGCTTCGTCCACAAGGGACTTGACGAGTTCATGCACAAGGTCGACGTCGCCTTCAACCGGCTGGTCGTCGCGCTCGTGGTCGTCGGCGGGCTGATCGGCTCGAGCCTGATCGGGATCTTCGCGAAGCACGGGCCCTTCGTCTTCGGTGTCAACTTCCTCTCTTTCATCGGCTTCCTGCTCTCCGGAGCGCTCGGGGTCTGGCTTCTCTGGGGCGTTATCCGTTCGGGACGCCTGTAGATCGTTCGTCGCACTTTCGCGTCAAAGGACATCTGGCCGACGCGCGGACCCGGCGCTAGCGTCGGAAGCGTGACCGCAGCGCTGCTCCTCGCCGAGACCGAGCCTTCCACGCGCGAGTTCCTCGGCCGGCACCTCGCCGATGACGGCTTCGACGTCCTGCGTGCCGAGGCGGACCGGGAGGCACTCGACCTCGTCGAGCGGCTGAAGCCGTCGCTCGTGCTCACGTCGACCGAGCTCTGCAAGCGGCTGCGCGAGGGAGAGCCCGGGCGCTCGTGGGATCGGGAGGTGCCCGTGATCGTCCTCGGCGAGAACGAGTCCGACGCGGTCGACCGCGTGCGGGCGTTCGACCGCGGCTGTGACGATTTCGTCACGCGGCCGTTCCATTACGACGAGCTGCTCGCGAGGATCCGAGCCGTCCTGCGTCGCACCTCGCCGTCGCCGCGCGAGCGCCTGTCGGCGGGACCGATCGCGGTCGACCGCGTCACCCGCAGGGCGAGCGTCCACGGCCGGGGCATCACGCTACCGGCGAAGGAGTACGAGCTGCTGGCGAAGCTCGCCACGGACTCGGGCCGCGTCTTCACCAAGGAGCAGCTCCTGCGCGAGGTCTGGGGTTACCGCTCCCTCGGACGCACGCGCACCTTGGACTCGCACGCTTCACGTCTTCGCCGCAAGCTCCGGCAGGCCGGCGCCGGGCCCTGCGTCGTCAACGTGTGGGGCGTCGGATACCGACTGCTGGACTGAGTTGAGGAATGCAGCCCGAGGTCGCCGGCGGCGAGACGATGAGCTTCCCGTCCACGACCTCGGCGCGAATCGAGGACGCTCCGGAAGTGCAGGCAGTCGGCCGGCTTTTTGCGCCGGTGGCCTGCGCGGAGCTCAGCGTCAGCACGGCGACGAGCGCGAGTAGAAGGCAGGCGCTGACGCGGAGCCGATGGCCGCAGTACCGCACGGCACGAGCATGGCGAGAGATCACCCGAACCGCATGGGCCGCCCGGCTCATCTTCAGCTCCGCCGAGGCCTATTTTTGCGGCATGCCCCTTTCCTCACGCCGACGGTGCCGCTCGAACGTCTGGAGCGCCGGCGACCGAGTGGGGGGACTGAGTTACGGCTTGAAGATGTTCAGCATCTGCTGGAACACGTTCACGTTCCCCTGGTTCGGGGCGCGCGCGATCGTGGTTCCCGTGGCCCTGCTGAGGTCGCTGCACGTGTTGTAGTCGGCGACCGGCGTCGTGCCATATGTGGTCGGCGTACCGCCCTGGAGGGCGTCGGCGGTGACGGCCGTGTTGCAGGCGCCGTAGAGCAAAGCGACGATGGCGATGGTCTCCGTCTGGCCGAGCGTCGTGTTCATCTTCTTGACCTGCTTCTTCAGGGTCTTGACCTGCTTCTGCAGGGTTCGGATCTGCGCCGCGAGCTTGGCCGGACTGGGAGCCGCGGTCGCTGCAGGCACCGCGAGCGCCAGAACGAGTGCGATTGTCGAAACGGCTGCGAGTGCCCGCCTCATGGTTCCTCCTCTTTCGAAGACCCCTTTTGCGAATGCGTATATCGCCGCGGGGCGCGGCCGTCAAGCGAGGAGCGCGCCCTCGAGCTTGAGCAGGGCCTGCTTCCGCTCGAGCCCGCCGGCATAGCCGACGAGCGACCCCGTCGAGCCGACGACGCGGTGGCACGGCAAGACGATCGGCACGGGATTGCGGTTCATGATCGTCCCGACCGCCCTCGCCGCGCGCGGCTTGCCCGCCCGGGCGGCGAGCGCCCCGTAGGTCGTCACCTCGCCGAACGGCACCTCCGCGAGCTCGCGAAGCACCAGGCGGCCGAAGTCGCGGGCGAGCCTGAGATCGACCTCGAGGTCGAAGCGC
This sequence comes from Gaiellaceae bacterium, assembly GCA_035554095.1. Classification (GTDB taxonomy): domain Bacteria; phylum Actinomycetota; class Thermoleophilia; order Gaiellales; family Gaiellaceae; genus 13-2-20CM-68-14. The sequence goes on from DATMIX010000047.1 coordinate 29,691, forward strand.
TGCCGCCGGCCCTCGAAGTACTCGTCCAGCTGCCGACGCGTCGGGTCGATCGGATGAGGCGAACGCAGGACGCGGCTGCCGAAGCCGCGGGCAAGCTGCTCGACCTTGCGCTCCGGATCGGTGTCGTAGGAGATGACGCAGAGGCCGCGGTCGCTGACGCCGACGAACAAGGCTCCGAGCGGGGAGTCGACCAGGTCGTAGGCGACGTCGAGCAGGCCTTTGGCGGCAGCCGCATCGCGAAAGCGGATGTCGAGCTCGGGCGAGACGTTCATCGATTGCTCCTTTCACGCAGGCGGCGGACTCCCGACGAGGCCGCCTGTCGAGCCGCGTCCTCGGAGGAGCCGAGCGCGGCCGCAATTTCGTCGTAGGGAAGATCGAAGCCGTAGCGCAGCACGACGGCCGCGCGTTCGGTAGGAGGCAGCTCGTCGGTCAGCGGGCCGAGCTCGGCGTGGGGAGGAAGGCCGTCCTCGACGGCGATCTCCGGCAGCTCGCCACGCGGCTTGCGACGCCGGCTCTCGTCGATCGCGATCCTCGTCGCGATCGTGAAGACCCACGCGCGCAGGTGCCGTCCGTCGCGCAGCTCGGGATAGGCGCGGAGCGCGCGCAGGAACGTCTCCTGGAAGGCGTCCTCTGCGGCGTCGCCGAGCAGGCGCCGCAAATGCGCGAAGACAGGGTCCCGGTGCTCCTCGTAGAAGAGCTCGAACGGCGGAATGCGCATCGCCTCCATCTTCTGCTTTAACGACGAGCCGCGTCGAGCTGTGAGATGTGGCTTAAAAGGGTTGCGAAGTGGGGTTAAGTGGTTTAAAGTGGGGAGCAGTGGGCGATGCTGCTAGGCGAGTACGAGCATACGATCGATGACAAGAACCGCCTCACGCTCCCGGCCAGGTTCCGTCAAGCATTCGACGACGGAGTCGTTCTGGCACGCGGGATCGAGCGGTGCCTCTCCGCGTACCCGCGGAGCGAATGGGCCGCGACCGTCGAGTCCCGCCTGCAGGAGCTCGACCCGCTCAGCAGGGAGGGCCGCGTGATGCAGCGGTTCTTCTTCTCGGGTGCCGCCGAGGCCGAGCTCGACAAGCAAGGGAGGGTGATGATCCCGTCGTCGCTCGCCGAGCACGCCGGGCTGGGGAAGGAGGTCGTCGTGGCCGGCATCCGCGACCACCTCGAGATCTGGGACCGCGCTGCGTGGCGCGAGCACCTGCACGAGATCGAAGGGAGTGCTGAGGATGTTGCCGAACGTCTTGCAACCAGGCGCGACTGATCACGTTCCGGTCCTCGCCGACGAGGTCCGGCAGCTGCTGGCCCTCGAGCCGGGCGAGACCGTCGTGGACGCGACGTTCGGCTCCGGCGGCCACGCGTCTCTGCTCGCGGCCGACCTGCGTGGCGAAGGCCGGCTGATCGCGATCGACCGGGACCCGAGCGCACGCACCTACTTCGAGCGGTTCAGGAAGCAGACCGGCGTCCAGGGCCGCTTCCTCCGGGGAGACTTCGCCGTCGTTCTCGAGCAGCTCGCCGAGAACGGCGTCCGGGCTGACGCGATCCTCTTCGACCTCGGCGTCTCCTCGATGCAGATCGACCGGCCGGAACGCGGCTTCTCGTACGCGTCGGACGCGCCGCTCGACATGCGGATGGACCCTTCTGCCGCCTACTCGGCTCGCGAGCTGGTGAACGAGTCGCCGGAGCGTGAGCTGACGCGCATCTTCAGGCAGTTCGGCGAGGAGCGGTACGCGAAGCAGATCGCGCGCGCGATCACGCGCCGCCGCCGCGAGCGCCCCTTCGAGCGCACGGGTGACCTGGTCGAGACGATCAAGGGCGCGATTCCCGCGCCGGCCCGCTTCGGCGACGGACACCCTGCGAAGCGCGTCTTCCAGGCGCTTCGGATCGCCGTCAACGACGAGCTGACGGCGCTCGAGGACGCGCTGCCGGCTGCGGTCGAGCTGCTGAGGCCCGGCGGACGGCTCGCCGTGATCAGCTTCCACTCGCTCGAAGACCGGATCGTCAAGCGCTTCCTACGCGACCAGGAGCACGGCTGCACGTGCCCGCCAGACTTTCCCGTTTGCGTGTGTGGGAACGAGCCGGCACTGCGGGCGACGCCCCGCCGCGCCATCCGGCCGACCTCTCGCGAGACGGCCGTGAATCCGCGGGCGGCCTCCGCGCGGTTGAGGGCCGCAGTCAAGGTCTGATGGCCTCCTGGCAGGCAACGGCGGGTACGGCCCCGGCGCGCGCACAGCGACCCCGGCCGCGTCCGAAGCCTAGGCCCCGCGCGACGCCGAAGCGGAAGCCGAGGGCGCGTACCGGCGTCGCCGGCGGGCTCGTCTGGATCATCGTCGCCAGCGTGCTCCTCGCCGGGATCGTGGCGCTCAACGTCGCCGTGCTCCGCTTGAACGTCAAGCTCGACCGGCTGAACGGCGAGCGCGAGCAGCTGCGTGGCGGGAACGCCGCGATCTCGTCCCAACTCTCCTCGGCGGCCTCGTCGCCGAGGATCCAGAACCTCGCGCAGAAGCGTCTCGGCCTCGTCCCGGCCGACCCAGCGACCATGACCTACGTCGACCTGACGCGAAGGTCGCGTTGAGCGGCCGGCTGGCGAACCGCCGAATCCGCCTCCTCCTAGCCGTCTTCGCGCTTGTCTTCGGGTTGACGCTCATGCGCGCCGTCTGGCTCCAGGGGGTGCGTGCGGCATCGCTGAGCCGCATGGCTGCGAAGCAGCACCGCCAGACCGTCACGGTTCCCGCCGAACGCGGCACGATCTTCGATCGCACCGGCGTCCAGCTCGCCCTCGGCGAGCACGCGACCACCGTCTACGCCGACCCGCTGCAGATCCGGGATCCGACCGCCGTCGCGCCCGTCGTCGCCCGGATCCTCCGGCTCGACCCGAAGGACGTCTACGAGAAGCTCTCGGACCGGACGCACGGCTTCGTCTACGTCCAGCGCAAGGCCGACCCGGCCCGGGCCGCGAGGCTTGCCAAGCGCGAGCTGACGGGCATCGGCTTCTACCCGGAGGAGCGCCGGTTCTATCCGCAGGGGTCGATCGCGGCGCAGGTGCTCGGCTACGCGGGTGTGGACAACCGCGGCCTGGCCGGCCTCGAGCTGACGCTGGACAAGCCGCTCGCCGGCCGTCCGGGACGGGAGACGCTCGTCCGCGATCCCTTCGGCCACGTCCTCGATGCGGTCACGTCGACGACCGCGGTCGACGGCAGCGACGTCTACCTGACGATCGACCACGCGATCCAGGCGCAGGCCGAGAGCGTCCTCCGCGACACGGTGCGGAAGTGGCATGCCAAGGACGCGACCGCGGTTGTGCTCGACCCACAGACCGGAGCGGTGCTGGCGATGGCCGTCGCGCCGACGTACGACGCGAACAACTTCGCCGGTGTCGCGAAGGACGTGCAGCGCAACCTTGCCGTGACCGACACGTACGAGCCGGGGTCGACGTTCAAGCTCGTGACCGTCTCGGCCGCGCTCTCGACGGGGATCGTGACGCCGCGGACACCGTTCACGCTGCCCTACGAGATCCAGGTCGCCGACCGGCGGATCCATGACGCCGAGCCACGCGGGACTGCGACGATGACCGTCGCGCAGATCCTCTCCCGCTCGTCGAATGTCGGCGCGATCACCCTGGCGCGGCTCCTCGGCAAGGACCGGCTCGCTTCCTGGATCGCGCGGTTCGGGTTCGGCCGCTACACGGGGATCGACTATCCGGGCGAGAGCCGCGGCATCGTCCTCCCCGCGTCCAAGTGGTCGGGCTCGACGATCGGCAACGTTCCGATCGGCCAAGGCATCGCGGTCACACCCATCCAGCTCGCCTCGGCCTACGCCGCGATCGCGAACGGCGGCGTCTGGCGGCAGCCGCACCTGATCGACCACATCGGCGGGGTCTACGCGACCCCGAAGAGGCGCCGCCGGGTCGTCCGGCGCTGGGTCGCGCAACAGGTCACGTCGATGCTTCAGAACGTCGTCCTCGACGGCACGGGCACCCTGGCGCAGATCCCGGGTTATCACGTCGCCGGCAAGACCGGGACAGCGGCGAAGCCCGACTCGGACGGCGGCTACTCCGACTCGCGCTACGTCGCCTCGTTCGTCGGCTACGTGCCTGCCTCGCGCCCGCGACTGGTCGTGCTCGTCGCGGTCGACGAGCCGAAGGGTGCGATCTGGGGCGGCGCCGTCGCGGCTCCCGCGTTCAGGCAGATCGCGGAGCCCACGCTCCAGTACCTCGAGGTGCCGCCCGACTCTCGGTAGTGTCAGGGCCGACGCTCGAGGGCATAGAGCAGCGAAACGGAGGTGACATGCCGAACCGACGCGACGTCGTTGCCGAGCAGTTGAGCACGCTTGCCGACGATCTCGAAAACCTGTGGCACGCGGCCACGCGTGATCCGAAGAAGGAAGCTCGCCGCGAGCGGGCCTGGGCGATCGTCTCCGGGGCGCTCGGAGTCGTTGCGACGATGGCTGCCCGGAAGCTCGTCGCCAAGCTCTGGCCGATCCTGACGGGAGAGCGGCCGCCGAGCGGCGCCGGCCGTGGAGCCCCACCGCAGAGCCCCGAGAGCGCTCGCCCACCGGAGGAGTCCAGGCCGAGCGCGGAGACCCCGACCGCGGTCTAGGGCGTCCTACGGTCGGCCGCGGACGTTGAAGAACGCCGAGTAGATCTCCTTCGCCGCCGGGGCAGCCGCCTCGGCCCCGAAGCCGCCGTGCTCGATCATGACCACGACGACGACCCTCGGGTTGTAAGCCGGCGCCCACGACGCGTACCAGGAGTGGTCGCTTCCGGGCGGCGCCTCGGCCGTTCCCGTCTTGCCCGCGACCGGGATCGGAAAGTCGCCGAAGACCGAGCCCGAGGTTCCCGTGTGGGCGGCCGAGTAGAGGCCGTCCCGGATCGCGGTGCCGCCGTAGAGACGGACGTGACGGCGCGCCGGGAAGCGAAGGGGCCGGATGATCTGGCCGCTCGCGTTCAGTACGGCGCGGCCCACGTGAGGACGAATGACCGTGCCGCCGTTCGCGAGCGTCGCGTACGCGACCGCGAGCTGCAGGGGCGTGATCGCCAGCTGACCCTGTCCGACAGCGAGGTTGACCGAATATCCCTCGTACCAGGTGCGTTGCCACGGCTCCTTGAACGTGCGCCTCAGCCACCCCGGGGTAGGCACGAGGCCGGCGGCCTCGCCTGGGACGTCGAACCCGGTCGGCCTGCCGGCGCCCAGCCGCCTGGCCCAGTTCTGCATGTCGAGATGACCCTGCACCTGGCGTGCGTAGAACATCGATCCCAGCCGGTAGAACCACGTGTCGCACGACGTCGACAGAGCCTGCGGGAGTGTCAGGCTCGCGTTCACGCCCGACTCCACGTTGCGGAAGACGTGATTCCCCACCGTGTACGTCCCGGTGCACGGAAGCGTGGAGTACGGACTGATCAGCCCCGAGGCGAGCGCGGCCTCGGCGACGATCGGCTTGAAGGTCGAGCCGGTCGGATAGACGCCCTGCGTCGCGCGGTTCAGGAGCAGATGCCGCGGGTCGTTCGGACTGAGGAGCTCGCGCAGGTACTCCGGATTCGTCGCTGCGCGCGCCTGGTCGAACCTCGGATAGCTCGCGATTGCGAAGATCGAGCCGTCGCGCGGGTTCAGCACGACGGCCGAGCCGGCTCTCGCGTCGTAGTGCCCGTTCGCGCGCGCGAGCGAGATCCCGTCGAGCACGGCGCGCTCGGCGGCACGCTGCAGCCTGAGATCGACGGTCAGCTGGAGTCCGCTCGCGGGCGGCGGCACGCGCACGACGCGCGCTGGGCCGATCGGCCGCCCCTGCGCGTCGACGACCACGCGGGCTTTCTCGAGGCCGCCGTTCAGCAGCCGGTCGTAGGTCGCCTCCGCGCCGGACTGGCCGACGATCGAGCCCATGCGGACGCCGCGATGCGTGCCGGCGCCGAGCTGTGCCGACGTCACCTCGCCGAGCAGGCCGAGGAACTCAGCACCGATCGACCCGCTCGGATAGCTGCGCTCGGGGAGGGCGACGACGCGAATGCCGGGGAACTGGCGTCCGTGCTCGTCGAGGAAGAAGCCGAGGTCGCGTGAGACGCGCGGCAGCACGACGGCAGACGAGTAAGGCGACTTGAACTCGCTGTGCCTGATACGGCGGATGAACGTCTTCGCGGGCACGCCGGACAGCGTGCTCAGCCGGCGCAGCAGCATCCGGCCTTGGTGCGTCGGCCACCAGCGTCCGTGAGCGTCGATCAGGCCGAGCACGGATGAGTCCACCGAGACCGCGAGGCCGCCTTGGGTGCCGGCGAGCAGGCGTCCCTTCGCATCGACGATCTGACCGCGCGGTGCGGGCAGGTCGACGAGCCGGTACGTCTGACGTTGCGCGGCGCGGACGAACTCGGGACCGCGGAGCACCTGCAACGACCAGAGGCGCAGCGCGAGCATCCCGAACAGCCCGAGCGCGGCGAGCCCGATGATCCCGACACGGAGATAGAAGCCTCCGCTGCCGTGGAAGTCGCCGACGACGACCGAAACGGGGCGTAGCCCGAGACGCCGCGAGATGCGGACGCCCCGCCGGGAGCGTGGCGGCTGCGAGACGAAGTCGCTCAGGACGTGCGGACCAGGTCGGCTCCGGGCACGTCGCGTCCGCTGCGGCGCACTACCTGGGGACTCGATTGTGGGGTCGTGACGGGTGCCATCGCCGTTGTATTCGCAAGGATGCCCGCTTTCGCGCGGGGCTGCTCCATCGCCGCGCCTTGGGATGGTTCACCCGGCCTCCTCCCCGAGGCGAGCATACCGTCGAGGGTGTGAAGGCACGAGGTGGCCGGTGTGCCGAAAGTGCTGCAAAACAACCCCTTTTCCGACTCGACCACGGTCGGTGGCGGCGGGTCCCGTTGGTAGACTCGCGACCCGGATGAACCTGGAGCGCGTCATCGCAGCGCTCGCCCCAGTTGACGTCGTGCAGCGCGCCCCGGTCGAGATCTCCGACCTCGCCTACGACACGAGGTCCGTCGTCCCGGGGGCCCTCTTCTTCTGCGTCCGGGGTGACCGCCACGACGGGCACGCATTCGCCCGCGACGCCGTTGCCCGGGGGGCCGTCGCCCTCGTCGTCGAGCGTCTTCTCGGGCTCGACGTGCCGCAGGTCATGGTGGGCGACGCCAGGGCCGCGATGGCCACGGCCGCGCTCGCCTTCTTCGGGGATCCGACGCGCGAGCTTCAGGTTGCGGGTGTGACGGGCACGACCGGGAAGACGACGACAGCGTTCCTGCTCTGGTCGATTCTCAAGGCCGCGGGGCGGAAACCGGGATTGCTCGGCACCATCGAGAGCCGGATCGGCGGTGAACGCCGCGCCGCAGTCCGCACGACGCCCGAGGCGATCGACCTTCAGCGCTCGTTCCGCGAGATGCTGGACGCCGGCGACCGGAGCGTCGCGCTCGAAGCGACCTCGCACGGCTCGGAGCTGGGACGGCTTGCCGGCGTCGGCTTCGCGGCGCTCGCGTTCACGAATCTCGGCCAGGATCACCTGGACTTCCACGGCACGTTCGAGCGCTACTTCGACGCCAAGCGTCGCCTGTTCGTCGAGGGTGAGCGACCTCCCGCCGCCGTCAACGTGGGGGACGAGCACGGCCGACGGCTCGCTGACGAGCTGCGATCCCTCGACCACGAGCGCCTGCTGACGTTCGGGTTCGCGCCGGACGCCGACCTCCAGCCCGGCGATCTCGACCTCGACGCCTCGGGTGCCCGGTTCCGTGCGGGCGGCCTCGACCTCCGGACGAGCCTTCGCGGCCGCTTCAACGTCGAGAACGTCCTCGCTGCGCTGGCCGTCTCACGGCTGCTCGACGTGGAGGACGGTGCGATCGTCAGGGGCGTCGCGGACTTGCGCGGCGTGCCGGGAAGGTTCGAGGCCGTGGACGAAGGCCAGCCCTTCACCGTCGTCGTCGACTATTCGCACAAGCCCGATGCCCTGGAGAACGTCCTTCGCACGGCGCGAGGCCTGACTCGCAGCCGCGTCATCTGCGTCTTCGGCTGCGGGGGCGATCGAGACCGGGCTAAGCGGCCGCTGATGGGCAAGATCGCGACGAACCTGGCGGACCTCGCGATCGTGACGTCCGACAACCCGCGCAGCGAGGACCCGAACACGATCATCGCCGAGGTCCTGGAGGGGGCCGGGGAGAGCGCGGAGGTCGAGCCGGACCGCCGCGCCGCGATCGAGCGCGCGGTGGGACTGGCACAGGAGGGGGACGTCGTCGTGATCGCCGGGAAGGGTCACGAGCAGGGACAAGAGTTCGCGGATCGCACGTTCCCCTTCGACGATCGCGAGGTCGCTCGGGACGCGCTGCGCCGGCTCGGGGCTGCACTTTGATCCCGCTCGGGCTCGACGAGCTCGGCGGGCTCGCGCGCGGCAAGCTCGAGCCGGCCGCGTGGGCCACGGAGGTGACCGGTGTCCAGGTCGACTCGCGGCGCGTCGTCGAGGGCGACCTCTTCGTCGCGGTCGGCGCGGGCGCCGATTTTCGCAAGCATGCCTTCGCGCGGGGAGCGGCCGCGACGCTGGTTCCCGAGGACGCATTCACAGCGCTCGGGGCCATCGGTCGGGCAGTTCGCGATCGAAGCTCGGCGCGGGTCGTCGGGATCACAGGGTCGATGGGCAAGACGTCGACGAAGGATTTGCTGGCCGCGCTCTGCGCTCCCGCAGCCCGTACCGTCGCTGCCGAGGCCAGCTACAACAACGAGGTCGGCGTGCCGCTGACGCTGTGCCGGCTCGAGCCCGACACCGAGGTCTGCGTGCTCGAGCTCGCCATGCGTGGCTTCGGGCAGATAGCCGACCTTTGCGAGATTGCACACCCGGACGTCGGCGTGGTCACGAACGTCGGCCCGGTGCACCTCGAGCTCGTTGACTCCCTCGATGGCGTGATCCGCGCGAAGAGCGAGCTCGTGGCCGCTCTGCCCCCGGGCGGAACGGCGATCGTGCCCGAGGCCTTTCCGATCGAGCGCGAAGACGTCCACGTGGTCAGGCTCGGCGAGCCCGACGCCCAGATCGTCGACGGCCGAACCGTCGTCGGCGGCGTCAGCTTCAACTTCACCGCCGCTCACCAGGCGGCGAACGCCGCCGCGGCGCTGGCCGCCCTCGACGCGCTCGGGCTGCCCCGCCCGGCGTCGGTCGACGTCGGCTTCTCGCGTTGGCGCGGCGAGGAACGCGAGCTTCCGGGCGGCGGGCTGCTGATCAACGACGCCTACAACGCCAATCCGGTCTCGATGCGGGCGGCGCTCGGCTACCTCGCGGACCGCGCGGGTGGACGGCGGTGCGTGGCCGTGCTCGGCGACATGGCCGAGCTCGGCCGCACGGGCCCGGCCTACCACCGCGAAGTGGGAGAGGCCGCCGCGGAGCTCGGCGTCCAGGAGCTGCTGGCGGTCGGTGAGCTGGCGCGCGGCTACGTGGAGGGAGCCGCCGGTGTGCCCGCCCGGTGGACCCCCAACGTGCACGAGGCGCTGCGCGAGCTCGACGACCTCGTCCGACCCGGCGACGCCGTGCTCGTGAAAGGCTCCCGCGCCATGGGTCTCGAAGCTGTGGCAGAGGCGCTGGCGACGGTGAAGACCTAGCGTGGTTCGGGTCCTGATCGCGGGGCTCGCCGCGATGTTGATCTCGATCCTCGCGGGACCGCGGTTCATCGCGTTCCTGCGGCGCAGGGAATACGGCCAGACGATCCGCGAAGAGGGGCCGGAGCACCACGTCACCAAGCAAGGGACGCCGATCATGGGCGGCCTGCTGATGCTCGGCGTCGCCGCCGCGGCGTACCTCGCGCTCGCGAAGTACACGGTCCCTGCGCTCACGGTCCTGTTCGTCACCATCGCGTGCGGCCTGATCGGCTTCATCGACGACTTCATCAAGCTGACGCACCGCCGCTCGCTCGGGCTGAACGGGCGCTGGAAGCTCCTGCTGCTCGGCGCGATCACGGTCGGCGTCGGAATCGCAGCCCGCCATCAGCATCTGCCAACGAACGTCTACATCCCCGGCCTCGGGCACCTCGAGCTGTCGTGGGCGTGGTACGGCCTGCTGTTCCTGGTGATCGCAGGCGCCGCGAACGGCGTCAACCTCACGGACGGGCTCGACGGGCTTGCCGCCGGCACCGGAATCATCGCGCTGTTCACCTACACCGCGATGAACGTGATCGCGTGGATCCGCTCGGGGCCTCCGGGCAACCGGTTCGAGACGAAGCTCGACCTGGCGATCGTCGGCGCGGCACTCATCGGGGGGGCGATCGGCTTCCTCTGGTACAACGCGTTCCCGGCCGAGGTCTTCATGGGCGACACCGGCTCGATGGCGATCGGCGGAGCCCTGGCTGCCTTCGCGATCATGACGAAGACGATCTTCCTGCTCCTCCTGATCGGCGGCATCTTCGCGATCGAGGCGCTCTCGGTGATCCTGCAGGTCTTCACGTTCCGCTACTGGGGCAAGCGCCTGTTCCTGATGACCCCGATCCATCACCACTTCGAGATGAAGGCCTGGTCCGAGACCAAGATCATGGTGCGCTTCTGGATCGTCACCGGCCTCCTCTGCGCGGCCGCATTCGCGCTGTACTACCGCTACTTCCGCGGGTTCCGCTGAGCGAGCTGCCCGAACGCGCGCTCGTGGTCGGCCTCGCTCGGTCGGGGCGCGCCGCGGCGGCCGCGCTGGAGCGGCGGGGGGTGGCGGTCGTGCGCGCCGATCAGGAGCTCGGGAACGATGGAGACCTCGAGCTGCTGGACGAGGTGGGGCTCCTTGTCAAGAGCCCCGGGGTGCCGGGCGAGGCGCCGCTCGTTGCCGCTGCCCGCGAGCGTGGGACGGCGGTGTGGAGCGAGGTCGAGCTGGGCTACCGGCTGTTGCCCAATCCGCTCGTCGGCGTCACCGGGACGAACGGAAAGACGACCACCGCCGAGTGGCTCGGCTTCATCCTCGGCGCGCCCGTCGCCGGGAACGTGGGGCGGGCGCTGACGGACCTCGACGGCGAGCTGGACCCGCAGCAGGTCGTCGTCTGCGAGCTCTCGTCGTTCCAGCTCGAGGACGTGCACGCGTTTCGACCGCACGTCGCCGTGCTCCTCAACCTCGAGGCCGACCATCTCGACCGGCACGGCTCGTTCGATGCCTATCGAGCGGCCAAGCTGCGGATCTTCGAGAACCAAACGGCCGAGGACACGGCCGTCGTTCCGAAGGGGTTTCCGCTCGCGGGCGGCGCTCGCCGCGTCGAGTTCTCCCTGGACGACGCCCTGCCGGCCGAGCCTGCCCTGCGCGGTGCCCACAACCGAGAGAACGCGGCCGCCGCGGCTGCGGCCGCTCGTGCGCTCGGCGCGACCGAGGAAGGGATCGCGCGCGGGCTGCGCGAGTTCGAGGGCGTGCCACACCGCCTCGAGCTCGTCGGCGAGCGACGCGGCGTCAGCTACGTCAACGACTCGAAAGCCACGAACGTCGCGGCCGCCCTGCGCGCGCTCGCCGCGTACGAGGACGAGCCGGTGCGGCTGATCCTCGGCGGCTCGCGGAAGGGCGAGGACTTCGGCCCGCTCGCTGCCGCGCTCGGCCCGAACATCCGCTCGGTCTACGTGATCGGCGAAACGGCGTCGGAGCTGGCCCGCGCGATCCCCGACACGATCCGGGCGGGCGACCTCGCGACGGCCGTGGAGCGGGCGGCTTCGGCCGCCCAGCCAGGCGAGGTCGTTCTCCTTTCGCCGGCGTGTGCAAGCTACGACCAGTTCCGGGATTTCGAAGAGCGCGGCGAGGAATTCCGCCGCCTGGTGACGAACCTCCCCATGTGAGAAAGGGGCAGTTCGAGGCGAGGCTCTTACTCCTCGTCAGTTTTGGCCTGGTCGCTTTCGGCCTCGTCATGGTGTACAGCGCGACGTCGGCGTCGGCCGCCCTGCAGAACGGGGATCCGGCCTATTACGTCAAGCGCCAGGGAATCTACGCGGCGCTCGGGCTCGCGCTGATGTTCCTCACTGCGCGGTTCCGGTTCCGCGCGCTCAAGCAGCTTGCGCCGGCGCTCGTCGCGATGAGCCTCTTCCTGCTGGCGGCCGTGCTCGTGATCGGCGAGGCCGTCAACGGCGCGAAGCGCTGGCTCACCTTCGGGCCCGCGGTCTTCCAGCCGTCGGAGTTCGCGAAGCTCGCACTCGCGGTCTGGGCGGCCTCATACCTCTCGGGCCGGCGCCCGCCGCTGACGCTCAAGGAGCTGTGGCGACCGGTCGGCGCTCTCACCTGCATCTACGCGGGGCTGCTGCTCCTCGAGCCTGATCTGGGCACCGCGATCACGATCTTCCTGATGCTGGCCGGGATGCTGCTCGTGGCCGGGACGCCGGTCCGGCCCCTGGCCGGCGGGTTGTCGATCGCGACGACCCTCGGCGTGGCGGCCATCTGGTTCGAGCCGTACCGGCGGGCGCGGATCTTCAGCTTCATCAACCCCTGGCACGACGCCCAGGGGGCCGGCTTTCAGATCGTCCAGGCGATGATCGGTCTCGGGTCGGGCGGCCCGTTCGGAGTCGGCCTGGGGCAGAGCGTCCAGAAAGCGGACTACCTCCCGGAGGCGCACACGGACATGATCTTCGCGATCATCGGCGAGGAGCTGGGCCTCGTGGGCACGACGGCGTTGATCGCGGCCTACGCGACCTTCGCGTACGTCGGGCTGCGGATCGCGCTGCGCTGCCGCGACCCCTTCGGCAAGAGTCTGGCGTCGGGGCTGACGATCCTCGTCTGCGGGCAGGCCGCCGTCAATCTCGCAGCCGTCATGGGCCTCGCGCCTCTGACCGGGATTCCGCTTCCGTTCGTGTCCTACGGCGGCTCGAGCCTGATCGTCGCGCTCACGGCCGTCGGGATCCTCCTTAACATCGCGGTCGGCCATGGCGGAGAGGCGAGAGCTGGCATGCGTGATCGCAGCGGGCGGGACGGCAGGGCACGTGCTGCCGGCGCTCGCCGTCGCCGAAGCGCTGCAGGATCGCGGCGTGCGAGTGACGTTCGCCGGGTCGCCGGATCGCGTCGAAGCGCGGCTCGTTCCTGAGGCCGGCTACGAGCTCGACCCCTTCCGAAGCGTGGGTCTGCCACGCAGAGCCGGGCTCGCGTTCGCACGCTCGCTCGTGACTGCAGCCGGCGCGCCCGCGGCATGCTTTCGCATCCTCCGCCGCCGACGACCGGACGTCGTCCTCGGCGGAGGCGGATACGTCTCCGGACCGATGGTGCTCGCGGCCGCCCTTCGGCGGACGCCCGCGGCGGTGATGGAGGCGGACGCCCATCTCGGTCTCGCGAACCGTCTCGCGGCACCGTTCGCGGAGCGGGTGTTTCTCGCCTTGCCGGTCGGCGGGCGTTCAGGCTCGAAGTACCGGGTCACAGGCCGGCCCGTGCCGCGCCGTTCGAAGCGCGTGCCGGTCGAGCGGGCGCGGCGCGAGTTCGAGCTGCCGCCCGAAGGACCGGTGTTGCTCGTCCTCGGCGGCAGCCAAGGAGCCGTGCGCCTGAACGAGCTGGCGGTGGCTACGTGGGGGCAAGCCGGGCCGGCCGTGCTCCACCTCTGCGGCGCGCGCGACTACCCGGCGCTGCGCGAGCGCATCACGCGTCCCGACTACCGGCTCCTTCCGTTCACGGACGCGGTGGGTGCCGCATACGGGGCCGCCGACCTCGCCCTCGCCCGGGCGGGCGGGTCGGTGTGGGAGCTCGCCGCGGCGGGGCTGCCCGCGGTTCTCGTTCCGTACCCCCATGCGACCGCCGACCATCAGATGAAGAACGCGCGCCACTTCGAGGCCGCAGGCGGCGCGGTCGTCGTGCCGGAGCCGGAGCTCGAACGCGTGCCGGCGCTGGTGGACGAGCTGCTGCTCGACGCTCCGAGGCGCGACCGGATGCGGCGTGCGATGGGGCAGGCCTCACGACCAGGCGCCGCCGCCGAGATCGCCGAGGAGCTGATTGCGCTTGCGTCCCCTTGACGGCCGGAGGATCTGGTTCGTCGGGATCGGGGGTGCGGGACTCTCCGGTTACGCGCTGCTCGCGAAAGCGTGGGGCGCCGAGGTCGGCGGCTGGGACCGTGTCGACACGCCGTACCTCCGCCCGCTCGAAGGCGTCGTCGTCGAGCTCTCGCCGGAGCCGGTCGTGCCGGAAGGTTGGGACGAGGTCGTCGTCTCGACGGCCTTCCGCGACCAGGCGCATGGGAAGCCGCGCGCCGAGTTCCTCGCCGAGCTCCTCTCGCTGCAGCGATCGATCGTGGTCGCGGGTGCGCACGGCAAGACGACGACTGCCGCGATGATCGCTTTCTGCCTCGACCGGCTCGGAGACGACCCGTCGTTTCTGATCGGCGGCGACGTCCCACAGCTCGGCGGTAACGCGCGCGCCGGCCGTGGATGGCTCGTCGTCGAGGGCGATGAGTCCGACCGGACGATCGAGTCCCTGCGCCCGCAGATCGCCGTCGTCACCAATGTCGATCTCGATCATCACACCGAGTTCGCATCGCGGGCGGAGGTTCTCGGAATGTTCGAGCGCTGGGCCGCCGCCGCTCCGAGGGCCGTTCGCGGCGACGAGCTCGCGCCGGTCGAGGTCGAGCTCGCGGTGGCCGGCGAGCACAACCGCCGGAACGCGGCGGTCGCGCTCGCCGCGCTCGAGGCGGCTGGTGCCGACCACGGTGCCGCGGCGGAGGCGCTGGCCGATTTTCGGGGAGTCGGCCGCCGGCTCGAAGGACGCGGCGAGGTGCGCGGGGTCGAAGTCATCGACAGCTATGCGCACCATCCCGCCGAGCTGGCGGCTGACATCGCTGCGGCAAGGAACGGCGGGCGGGTGCTCGTTCTCTTCCAGCCCCATTTGTACTCGCGCACGCGCCACCTCGCGTCCGAGTTCGGCGCCGCGCTCGCGGACGCGGACGTGGCCGCGGTGACGGACGTCTATCGCGCGCGCGAGGACCCGGTAGAGGGCATCACCGGCAAGCTCGTTGTCGACGCTCTGCTGGCGGCTCGTCCCGGAATGGAGGTCGCGTGGATGCCCGAGGTGGCGGACGGGGCCTTGTTCCTGGCCGGCCGGGCGCGGCCCGGAGATCGAGTGCTGACGCTCGGCGCGGGGGACGTGGACAGCGCGGTGCCGCTCATCCTCGAGGCGCTCGGATGAAGATCGAGCGCGACGTCGCGCTCGGGCGGCTGACGACGCTGGGTGCGGGTGGGCAGGCCCGCGCCTTCGCGAGGCCGAGGACCGAGCAGGACCTCGAGGAGGCACTCGCCTGGGCTCGCGAACGGGAGCTCGCCGTCGCGACGGTGGGCCTCGGCTCGAACCTCCTGGTCGCCGACGAGGGTGTCGATGCGCTCGTGCTGAAGCTCGACGGCGAGCTCGCCGTCGCGCGGACCGAGGGCGAGCTGCTCGTCGCCGGAGGCGGCGCAGCGAACGCGGTCTGCTTGCACCGGGCGCGGGCGGCGGGCCTGGGCGGCTTCGAGTTCGCCTGCGCGATCCCCGGTACGACAGGCGGCGGCGTGTGGATGAACGCGGGCGCCTACGGAAGCGACTGGGCCGATGTGCTGGTGCGGGCGCTCGTCGTCGACGCGAAGGGCGCACGCTGGCTGACGCCGGCCGAGCTCGGCCTGACCTACAGGCACTCGGAGCTGCGCCACGGCCAGGTCGTCGCCCGGGTCGAGTTTCGCCTCGAGCCGAGAGCGCCCGCGGCGATCAAGGCGAAGGTCGCCGAGCTCCAGGCGCTGCGGAAGGCGGCTCAGCCGACGAACAAGCGGACGTTCGGGAGCGTCTTCAAGAACCCCGAGCACGAGCTGACGGCCGGGAGGATGCTCGAAGCCTGCAACCTGAAGGGCCACCGGATCGGCGGCGCCCAGATCTCACCGCGACACGCGAACTTCATCGAGAACGCCGACGGCGCCCGCGCCCAAGACGCCGTCGCCCTGATGGCCGAAGCGAGGCGCCGAGCGCGCGAGCAGTACGGCGTCGAGCTCCGCCACGAGGTCGAGTTCCTCGGCCCGCTCGAGCTGCCGCCTCTGTAGGCGCAAGGCACGAGCTTCTTCAGAGTCGGCGCAGCCCCGTACGCATCCGGGCACAGCTCGCGCGCTAGGCTCGACGCAGAGGGAGGCGGGAACGAGCCCCACCCAGGGTGGGGGAGGCGGACTGGGGGGCGCGCGCCCGTGTGTAGGAGCGCTCGTTACGGCGCCGAAATCGGAGAGCATGAAGGCGGTCTCGAAACAGGGTCGCGCACGGGCGCGTGCGAACGTGCTCCCGTTTCCGCATGCCGGCGCGCTGACGGCGATGCCACTCGGTCGACTGCTGCCCTCGGGACGAGCCGTGCTGCTCGGATTCGCTCTTCTCGCTGGCGCGGCGGTCGCGTACGTCGGTGCCCGCGAGACGTCCGTCTTCGCCGTCCGCACCGTAGAGGTCTCGGGTGCACCGCCGCGCGTCGCGGCGCATGTCCGTGCCGCCTTGCGACCGCTCAGCGGCACCAGCCTCCTCTCGGTCAGCGGCGCGGACATCGCTGCGCGGCTGGAGCGCCTGCCGGACGTCGGCAGCGCGACCTACGACCGCGACTTCCCGCACACGATTCGCATTCAGGTCACCCCGGCCCACTCGGTCGCAGTTGTGCGACGGGGCGCGTTCGCCTGGATCGCTTCGAGCACCGGCCGGATCGTGAGGACGTCCGGCGTGTTCTCTGCACCGATGCTTCCGCGTATCTGGTTGCCGAGAGCCGCGGACGTCGACGTTGGGACGACGCTCGCCGACGAGGACGCCATTCGGGCCATTCGGGCGGTGGCCAGTGCGCGATCGGCCGGCTTCGCAACGAGAATCGCGGCCGTCCGCGCGAGCGACGACGAACTGACCTTCGTGCTCGCCTCCGGCATCGACCTGCGTTTCGGGGGGGCCGAGGCATTCGCCGAAAAGCTCGCCGTCGCGCGGCGTATCCTCCCACTAGCCGGGGACACGGGTTACGTCGACGTGAGCGTGCCCGAACGTCCGGTCGCCGGCGCCGACCCTCAACCCGAAGATTGAGCTTTAGGGTTACGAGTCCGGGAGGCCGTTGACAGGGCGGAAGTTCGTGCGTACCCTGCGGCGTCGGGATGGGGAGCGTCAGGCCGACGCTCCAGTAAAGCTTCAGGTCGAGGAATCTTGAGCGTACGCGATCAATCGGGCAACTACCTAGCCGTCATCAAAGTTGTTGGTGTCGGCGGGGGCGGTACGAACGCCGTCAACCGGATGGTCGACGCCGGCCTGGCCGGGGTCGAGTTCATCGCCGTGAACACCGACGCCCAGGCGCTGCTCATGTGCGACGCGGACGTCAAGATCCACATCGGGTCGCAGGCGACGCGCGGGCTGGGCGCCGGGGCGGACCCCGTCGTCGGTAAGGCCGCGGCCCAGGAGAGTCGCGACGAGCTCAAGGAATCTCTCAAGGGTGCGGACATGGTGTTCGTGACCGCGGGCGAGGGCGGAGGCACCGGGACCGGCGGCGCGCCGATCGTCGGCGAGCTGGCCGCTCGGGAGCTCGGAGCTCTCTCGGTCGGGGTGGTGACGAGGCCGTTCTCCTTCGAGGGCCGCAAGCGCGCGCAGCAGGCCGAGCGCGGGATCGAGGAGCTGCGCGACCAGGTCGACACGCTCATCGTGATCGAGAACGACCGTCTGCTCCAGGTCGTAGAGAAGCGGACGTCCATCGTCGACGCCTTCCGGCTCGCCGACGACGTCCTGCGCCAGGGCGTCCAGGGAATCACCGATCTGATCACGATCCCGGGGCTCGTGAACCTCGACTTCGCCGACGTGCGCACGATCATGCGAGGCGCCGGCTCGGCGCTGATGGGAATCGGCACCGCCTCGGGCGAGAACCGCGCCACCGAGGCCGCGCAGGCCGCGGTCTCGTCGCCGCTCCTCGAGGCCTCGATCGAGGGCGCGACCGGAATTCTCCTCAACGTCACCGGTGGTCGCGACATCGGCCTCTTCGAGGTCAATGAGGCAGCCGAGGTCGTGACGGGCGCCGCTGACCAGAACGCGAACGTCATCTTCGGCGCCGTGATCGACGAGGCGCTCGACGACGAGGTGCGAGTGACCGTGATCGCGACCGGATTCGGTCCGCATCGCGCACGCCGCCGCCGACCGGCCGAGATCCAGGAGGGCGAGCCCGCGGCCGACGAACAGCCGCAGCCCGTCGCCTCGGAGCGCTTCGAGGTGCCCGACGACATCCTCGAGGTGCCGTCCTTCCTTCGCGATTCGGAGCGCTGAGGTTTAGAAGCGCGCCGCCTGCGGTACTTTCGCATTGCCCTCTCGGGCCACCGCTGAGCGGGGGCCCGCGATGACCCGGTCCGGCCGTCCCGGCCCCTTCAGCAGGTGGGGGGACCGGGGCGGCTTCCTTTAGCATCAGCCGCCGGATGCAGACGCTGCTCCGGACACCGCTCTATGAGCGTCACGTCGCTCTCGGCGCGCGCCTGGTGCCGTTCGCTGGCTGGGAGATGCCCGTGCAGTACGACGGTGTCATCCCCGAGCACAAGGCCGTTCGCGCGGACTCCGGCGTCTTCGACGTGTCGCACATGGGCGAACTGGAAGTCGAAGGCCCGAAGGCCCATCAGCTGCTGCAATCGCTCCTCTCGAATGACCTCGATCGGCTTGCGCCGGGTGAGGCGCAGTACACGCTCCTGACGAACGACGAGGGGGGAATCGTCGACGACCTGATCGCGTACCGCCTCGAGCCGATGCGTTATCTCCTCATCGTCAACGCCTCGAACCGCGACGCCGACTTCGAGTGGATCAAGGAGCGCGAGATCCCGGGGTCGGACGTCCGCGACGTCTCGGACGAGTACGCGCTGATCGCCGTACAGGGGCCGAGGTCCCTGGAGCGGCTCGGTCTCGACGGTGCGGCGGCGTTCACGTTCGCCGAGGGCGAGGTCGATGGGATCGCCTGCATGATCAACCGAACGGGCTACACGGGCGAGACCGGTGTCGAGCTCATGGTTCCCGCCGACGACGCGGCGGACTTGTGGGACGCGGTCGTTCGCCGCGGCGCGAAGCCCGCAGGGTTGGGTGCGCGTGACACCCTGAGGCTCGAGGTCTGCTACCCGCTCCATGGGAACGACATCGGCCCCGACACCGACGCGATCTCCGCGGGCCTCGGCTGGGTGTGCACCCTCGAAAAGGAGTTCACGGGCGCAGCCGAGCTTCGAGGAATCAAGGAGGCGGGCCCGGAACGGCGACTTGTCGCATTCGTGATGGAGGAGCGCGCAATTCCGCGGCAGGGGATGGCGATCGACGGTGGTGGCGAGGTCACCTCCGGCTCGCATTCGCCGATGCTCGACCGGGGCATCGGGATGGGCTACGTGCCGAGTGCCCAGGCCGCGGCGGACACCGAGCTGACGATCGACGTTCGCGGTCGGCCTCGGCGGGCGCGCGTCGTCAAGAAGCCGATCTACAACAAGGAGGACAGCCCGAGTGGCGGCCACTGAGACGTACCCCGACGAGCTGAAGTACCACCGCGAGCACGACTGGGCCCGCATCGACGGCGACGAAGCGACGCTCGGGATCACGTGGTTCGCGCAGGACGCGCTCGGCGAGCTCGTTCACTTCGAGCCGCCCGAAGCAGGGGCGACGATCGCGAGGGACGCAGCCTACGGCGAGGTGGAGTCGGTAAAGGCGGTCTCCGACGTGATCTCGCCCCTCTCGGGAGAGGTGCTCGAGGTGAACGAGAAGGCCGTCAACGAGCCGGAGACGGTGAACGAAGATCCCTACGGCGAGGGCTGGCTCGTGCGGATCCGGCTCTCGGATCCAGGCGAGGCCGATTCGCTGCTCGACGCGGCGGCCTACAAGCAGACGCTCGAAGACCAGTAGGCGCGACGCGATCCGTGAGCTTCCTGTCTCTCACCGAAGAGGACCGCGAGCGGATGCTCGCGACCATAGGCGTGGATTCGATCGACGCGCTCTTCGAGCAGGTCCCGTCCGGTGTGCGGCTCCGGCGCGAGCTCGCCCTGGAGCCCGCTCTGTCGGAGCCCGAGCTCGTTGCGCACCTCAGCGACCTCGCCGCGCGCAACACCGATACGGGCAGGGAAGTCTCGTTCCTCGGCGCGGGCATTTACGACCACTACGTCCCTGCGGTTGTCGACGCCGTTCTCGCGCGGGGCGAGTTCCTGACCGCGTACACGCCCTACCAGCCCGAGATGAGCCAGGGGATCCTCCAGGCGATCTTCGAGTATCAGACCGCGATTTGCGAACTCACCGGGATGGACGTCTCCAACGCGTCCGGGTACGACGGCACGACGGTCGCCGCGGACGCGTGTTACCTGGCTAAGCACGCGACGGGGCGGGCCAAGGTTGTCCTCGCGGAGACGCTCAACCCCCAGGTTCGGCAGGTCGTCAAGACGTTCGCGCCGGGGTTCGGACTCGACGTCGTCGAGGTGCCGCACAGCCGCGGGACGATCGACGCGGAACAGCTGCGCGATGCCGCGCGCGACGCTGCCTGCGTGATCTTCCAGCAACCGAACTTCTTCGGCTGCCTCGAGCACGCGCCCGACCTCGCGGCTGCCGCCAACGACGCGGGCGCCCTGGCCGTCGCTCACGTCGATCCCGTCTCACTCGGCGTGCTCGAGGCGCCGGGTTCGTACGGCTGCGCGCTCGCCATCGGCGAAGGTCAGTCCGCCGGCAACTATCAGGCGTACGGGGGTCCGCACTATGGCTTCCTGGCCGCGCGGTCCGAGTACATCCGCCGGATGCCGGGCCGGATCTCGGGCGAGACGGTCGACACCGACGGTGAGCGCGGATTCGTGCTCACGCTGCAGACCCGCGAGCAGCACATCCGCCGCGAAAAGGCGACGTCGAACATCACGACGAACCAGACGCTCCTCGCGCTCGCCGGGCTCGTCCACCTCTCGTGGCTCGGACCGCAAGGCCTGCGCGAGGTGGGGGAGACCTGTCTCGCACTCGCCCGGTACGCAAGGGAGCGGCTCGACGCCGCCGGCTTCGCACTCGCGTTTCCCGATCAGACAACATTCAAGGAGTTTGCCCTGCGCGTCGGACGGCCCGCCAAGGAGGCGGTTGCCTCGGCTCGTGCCCGCGGCGTGCATCCCGGCTATGCGCTCGGCCGGGATTACGCCGGGCTCGACGACGCCCTGCTCGTCGCCGTCACCGAGAAGCGGACGGTCGAGGAGATCGACCTGCTCGTGGAGGCTCTCGCCGGATGAAGCTGATCTACGAGCGATCCGAGGCCGGCCGTCGCGCGTCCTCGCTTCCGCGTCCGGATCTGCCACCCGGCGATCTGCCCGATGAGCTCCGCCGCGGACGACCGCCCCGGCTCCCGGAAGTCTCCGAGCCCGAGCTCGTGCGACATTTCACCGCCCTGGCCGACCGGACCTTCGGCGTCGACACGGGCTTCTACCCGCTCGGCTCGTGCACCATGAAGCACAACCCGCGCGTCAGCGAGCGCGTCGTCAACCTGCCCGGCTTCCGCGACCTCCATCCGCTTCAGGAGGAGGACGCCGCGCAGGGCGCGCTCGAGCTGATGTGGCGGTTGCAGGAGATCCTCGCCGAGGTGGTCGGCCTGCCCGCGGTGTCCCTGCAACCGGCCGCGGGGTCGCAGGGCGAGCTCACTGGCTTGCTGCTGATGCGCGTGTACTTCGCGGATCGCGGCGAGGGTGATCAGCGGCGCGAGATCGTCGTGCCGGACACCGCGCACGGAACGAATCCCGCCAGCGTGACGATGGCCGGTTACACGATGGTCGGGATCAAGACCGACGCGCGGGGCAACATCGACCTCGAGGAGCTACGACAGAAGGTCGGCCCGCAGACCGCCGGCCTCATGCTCACGAACCCGTCCACGCTCGGGCTCTTCGACGAGGGGATCGAGGAGATCACCCGGATCTTCCACGAGGCCGGGGCGCTCATGTATTACGACGGCGCGAACCTGAACGCGATCTGCGGCATCTCGCGGCCCGGCGACATGGGGTTCGACATCGTCCATTTCAACCTCCACAAGACGTTCTCCCAGCCGCACGGCGGTGGCGGACCCGGTGGGGGGCCGATCGCGGTGCGGGAACGCCTCGAGCCGTTCCTGCCCGTACCGGCGATCGTGCGGGACGGGGAGTCGTTCCGGCTCGAGTACGACCGCCCGAAGAGCATCGGCAAGGTGCGCGGTTTCTACGGGCCGGCCGGCGTCTTCGTCCGCTCCTATGCGTACATCCGCACCTTCGGCCCGGGGCTCAAGGAGATGTCCGAGGTCGCGGTTCTGAACGCGAACTACCTGCTCGCGCGGCTGAAGGGCGCCTACGAGCTTCCGTTCGACCGCCTCTGCATGCACGAGTTCGTCCTTTCGGGCCGCGGCCTGAAGCGCGAGCACGGGGTCTCGACGCTCGACGTCGCCAAGCGTCTGATGGATTACGGCTTCCATCCGCCGACGATCTACTTCCCGCTGATCGTCCCCGAGGCGCTGATGATCGAGCCGACCGAGACAGAGCCGATCGAGACGCTCGACGCGTTTGCCGACGCCATGCTCGCGATCGCGCGCGAGGCCGCCGAGGATCCGGAAGTGCTGAAGGAGGCACCGCACGTCCGCCCCGTCAAGCGGCTCGACGAGGTCCGCGCGACGAAGCGGCCGATCGTCCGCTTCGGGTTCGACGAGCACGACGCGGTGCCGGCCGAGCCCACAGCGAGCGGGGTGGAGGCTCCGAAAGGCGTTTAAGACCGCGCGGCCAGTTGGCCGCAAGCCGCCGCGATGTCCCGCCCACGGGTCAGCCGCACCGTCGTCGGGATCCCGTTCCGACGAAGCTCGCCTTCGAATGCCCCGAGCGCCTTCGGCGACGACCCGTCGAACGCTCCCGTGGGGTTGTAAGGGATCAGATTGACCTTGAATGTCTTCGAGTCGAGGAGTCGGGCGAGCGCCCGGGCCTGTTCGACACGGTCGTTGACGCCCGCGAGCATCACGTACTCGACGAACACCTTGCGCCGCCGCAGCTCGAAGTAGCGCCGGCATTCGTCGATCACGTCGGGAAGCGGGTAGCGGTCGTTCACGGGCATCAGCTCCGAGCGCAGCGTCGGCTCCGCCGAATGCAGGGACAGCGCGAGCCGGATCGGCTCTTCGACGTCGTCGACGAAGCGCTTCAGCCCGGGCAGCCAACCGACCGTCGACACGGTCGTCCGCCGGTGGGTGATCCCGACATCGGGCAGCCGGCGCGCTGCCGCAACGACCTCGTCGATGTTCAGCATCGGTTCGCCCATGCCCATGAAGACGCCGTGGTCGATCGGCTCGAGGCGGCGAAAGTGCAGCGCCTGGTCGAGGATCTCGGAGGCGGTGAGGTTCCGCCGGAATCGCATCTGCCCCGTCGCACAGAACGTGCACGTGAGTGGACACCCGCTCTGGGAGGAGACGCAGATCGAGCGGCGTCCGTCGCGGTAGCGCATCAGCACGGCTTCGACGGGGTGCCCGTCGGCGGTCCTGAAGAGAACCTTGACGGTCCCGTCGCGTGACCGGGCCTCGTGCTCGACCGCGAGGGTCGAGAACGGCAGCTCGTCTGCCAGAGCCGCTCTGAGCGACGCGGGCACGTTCGTCATCTCGTCGTAGCCGGTTGCCCCGCGGGCGGTCCACAGCCACACCTGCCTGGCGCGAAAGCCGGGCTCTCCACGTGCCGCGAGCGTCTGTTCGAGGGCGGGGAGGTCCACGGCTGCAGAATAGGGACGTGATCGATCTTCGCTCGGACACGAAGACGAAGCCGACGCCGGGCATGCGCCAGGCGATGGCGAACGCCGAGGTCGGCGACGAGCAGCGCCGCGAAGACCCGACCGTGAACGAGCTGGAGCGCCGCGCTGCGGAGCTGCTCGGCCAGGAGGAGGCCGTTTACGTGCCGACCGCGACGATGGCGAACGAGATCGCCCTGCGGCTGCTCGCCGAGCCGGGAGACGAGCTGATCGCCGAGGAGAATGCCCACATCCTGGTGTCGGAGCTCGGCGGCCCCGCCGTTCACGCCGGGCTCATGACCAGGCCGGTTCGAGGCAGGCATGGGAGGTTCGGGCCCGACGAGGTTCAGCGTATGGTCCGGCGCACCGACGGCACCCACGTGCCGGCGACTCGGATCGTCGCGATCGAGAACACGCACAACGCGTCGGGCGGTCGGGTCTGGCCGCTTGAGGAGATAGCGGCGCTCGTGGCGGCGTGCCGCGAGCTCGAGCTGTCGGTGCATCTCGACGGGGCCCGCTTGCTGAACGCGTCGATCGCGAGTGGTGTGCGGGCCGCAGAGATCGCGGGCAGATTCGACACGGTGACCCTCTGCCTGTCGAAGGGTCTCGGGTGCCCGCTCGGGGCGCTTGTCGCGGGTTCGGCGGAGGGGATGGTGAAGGCACGGCGCTTCAAGCATCAGTTCGGCGGCGCGATGCGGCAGGCCGGCATCGTCGCGGCCGCGGGCGTCTACGCTCTCGAGCGCCACGTCGAACGTCTCGCCGACGATCATGCCCGGGCGCGTCGGCTTGCAGAGTCGCTGCACGCCGCCGGCGCGCCGGTGGATCTCGAGCAGGTGGAGACGAACTTCGTCCAAATCGACGTCGGAGCCCTGGGACTCGGCGAGGCCGAGGCGCTCGAGCGGCTTGCTGCCGAGGGGGTGAAACTGTCGATGACCGCCTTGCCCGGGGTGCTACGGGCCGTGACCCATCTCGACGTCGACGACGAAGACATCGACCGTGCGGCCGATGCGATTCCTCGGGCACTGGGCGTCCTGGCGCGCGCTGGTTAAGGCGCAGCCGGCCTCCTCCCCGCGGCGAGCCTACCCCGGCCTCGCGCGCTGGTGTGGAACCGAGCGGTGACGAAATCGTGACGCCGCGACCGCTTCCGGACGCCGCTAGCGGTTGCCGGCGAACGCGAACCAGACGGCGATCGCGAGGAACGCCGCGATCAGCAGGTAGCCCTCCCAGCGGCGCGAGCGGCCGTCGTACACGACGACCGCGACGACGGCGGTGGCACCGGCCATGGCGGCAAGCTCCTCCCAGCGGAACGCGAGGGGCAGCGGCGGTCTGACGATCCATGAGACCAGCGCGATCGCCGGTGCGACGAACAGTGCGACCTGCGCACTCGACGAGATTGCGATCTCGGTCGCGAGCCTCATCTTTCCCCGCCGCGCGATCACGATCGCGCCGCCGTGCTCCGCCGCGTTGCCGACGACTGCGACGATGATCGCAGAGACGAAGAACTGCGACAGCCCCGCCGCATCCGCGAACCCGTTCAGCGAGTGGACGAGGATCTCGCTGATCAAGGCCGTCGCGGCCGTCGCGAGCGCGAGCGCGACGAGTGCGGTGATGAGGCTCCACGCGGCCTCGGCGTTCTCGCCGGCGACGTGCTGCTGGCGGTGGCGCCGCAGCGACAACGTCTGGACGACGACGTACACGAGCAGGAGCCCGATCGCGAAGGGCACCGTCAGGACCGCGAGCGAATGCCGATCGGGGTCGCCGCTCCAGCTCGGGATCGAGATGATCAGGAAGGTCGCGACCGCCAGCGCCACCAGGCCGAGCTGCGACAGGAGCGAGCGCCGGTCGAGCCGCTCCTCACGGCCGAGGGCCAGTGCGAAGCCGAGCACGAGCAGCAGGTTCGAGAACACGCTGCCGGCGAGTGAGCCGCGGACGACGTTCGGCAGGCTGTCGGCCACGGCGAAGGTAGCGATGATCAGCTCGGGCGCGTTCCCGAAGCTCGCGTTCAAGAAGCCGCCGATTCCGGGCCCCGTGTGCTCGGCGGCGTGCTCGGTCGCCTCGCCGATCAGCCACGCCAGCGGGACCAGTGAGGCAGCGGCGAGGACGAAGAGCACCACGTCACCGGCGTGGAAGGCGAAGTCGACGAGGAAGGTGATCGGAGCGAGCGCGAGGGATGCCCAGAGGAGCCTGCGCGCCACGCGGATACCCTAGCTGCGTGCCTGAGGCGATCCTCTTCGACTGGGGCGACACGCTGATGAAGTTCGCCTACGAGCCCGAGCTCGTCGAAGCGGGTCAGCGGGCGGGGCTCGAAGCGCTCGGCCGCGACGACCTGCCGTCGGTCGAGCGCGTCGCCACGCACTTCCGCGAGCGCTACGAGCCGTTCTTCTGGGCACCCGGAACGGTGGAGGAGCTCGAGTATCCCGGCCTCGTTCGGGAACTGCTCGGCGATTTCGGGGTGGAGGTGACCGACGACGAGCTGACGCGGTTTCTCGAGGCGGAGCACGCGCAGTGGGACCCGGCCCGCCAGCTCGCCTCACACACGCACGCGCTGCTCGACTCGCTGCGGGCCCGCGGCTTGAAGCTCGGGATCGTCTCGAACGCCTTCGACCCGGGTTGGCTGCTGCAGCGCGACCTTGCGCAGATGGGTCTGGCGGATCGGCTCGACGTGGCGGTGTTCTCCTCCGAGGTCGGCAAGCGGAAGCCGCATCCCGCGATCTTCGAGAGGGCGCTCGCCAGGCTCGGCGTACGCGCCTCGGACACGGTGTTCGTCGGCGATCGCCTCTACGAGGACGTTCGCGGAGCGGGCGAGCTCGGGATGACGACGATCCAGGCGCTGTGGTTCCGCGCCGACGAGCATCCCGAGGGCCGCGAGCCGGACTTTCAGGCGTTCACGCAGATGGACGTCCTGAACGTCGTCGACCGCCTGCGGGCGGCCGCCTGAGCACGGGCCTACCCCGTCCCGGCGAACTTGTCAAGTCTTGCGGTGGATGCGGTTCGTCACCCAAAATTCACCCATGGAGACCGAGCGCGACCTCGCCTCTCGGGCGAGCGAGCTTCCGCTTCATCCTCAGGACGAGGTCGAGTGCAGGCGCTGCGGCGTCCTTTGCGACAAGGTCGTCTACCCGGCGTCGTGTGCCGATCGTGGGTGCCAGTTCCTCTACTCGTACGAGGAGTTCGGCCACACGTACGTCGGCTGCATGCAGAAGGTGTTCGACGTCGAGATCGACTTCGACCTGCTGCGGGCGGCGGAGGCCACGGGTGAGTTCGGCGCGGTCAGGGCTACCCACAGGCCGCTGCCGATGTGCCGGGTCGAGGTGGAGAGCTGCTACGAGGCCCGGACCGAGGACGTCGGCTGCCTCAACCCCGAGTTCTTCGAGCTGCCTTTGGGCGAGCCGACCTTCCGCGTTTTCGCGCAGATCCGCCCCGCGACCTCTTCCTAGCGCGAGCGTGTAGCTCCTTCAGCTTCCGGACCTGCGCGGCGTCGGGACCGTGCCCGTCGCCGGGGACCTCCAGCAGCGCGGGCAGACCCTGAAGCTTGGGATGAGCGAGGAAGACGCCGAGCTCCTCGCCGAGGAGGCCGTCGCCGATGTTGTCGTGCCGGTCGCGGTTCGAGCCGAGGGGCGCCTTGGAGTCGTTGACATGGAGGGCGCGCAGGCGGTCGAGTCCGATCCTCGCGTCGACCTCGGCGAGGAGGCGGTCGAGCTCGGCTCGATCCGTGATGTCGTAGCCCGAGACGAAAAGGTGGCAGGAGTCGAGGCAGATACCGAGCCGCTCGTGTCCCCCGAGCGCCTCGTAGAGCGCCGCGAGCTCCTCGATCGAGCGTCCGATCGTCCCGCCGGCGCCGGCGGAGTTCTCCATCAGGAGCCAGGTCGTCTCCGAGCAGCGCTCGAGCGTGCGCTGAAGCGCCGGCACGACCCGCTCGACACCCGCGTCGAAGCCCGCCCCCTGATGGGAGCCCACGTGGAACACGACGCCGTCGGCCTCGATCGCACAGGCGACATCCATCGTCGTCTGCAGGGTCGCGACCGACTTCTCGTAGATCTCGTCGTTCGGGCTCGCGAGGTTCACGAGGTACAGCGCGTGGCAGACGACGCCGCCGATGCCGGCTTCGGCCCTGCGTTCCTTGAACCGTTCGAAGTTCGCCGGATCGTGGTTGGTGGGCCGCCACGTTCTCGGGCTCTGGGTGAACATCTGGACGGAGTCGCCGCCGAATTCTTCGATGCGGTCGATCGCCGTGTGTATCCCGCCGGAGGCCGAGACATGGGCGCCGAGCTCCACGCCCGGACGCTAGCGGAGCCAGGCGGCGAGGCGGCGGGCCTCGGCCTCGAGCTCCCGGCGCGCCGGACGCGGGAGCGGCTCGAACGGCTCGAGCCGGATTCTCTCTTCCTCCCGGTGCCAGAGTCCGGCTGCGAAACCGTCCACGAGGAACGCCTGCTGGACGTCCCCGTTCTTGTGGATCACGGTCCTGCGGAAGTCGTCCGGGAGCACCCGCGTGCGGTCCTTGTGCGCGAGGAGGAGCTCGTCCCAGCGTGGGAGGAGTCGCGGCGGCGCGGATTCGTCGCCTCTTGCGAGAGGAGCGCGCGGGACATCGAGCAGCTCCCGGCCGTTCTCGTCGCGGAAGGAGCGGAGACGTAGCGATTCGAGGCCCGGTGCGAGATCTCTCATCGGCACCCCGCTCCACTGCGAGATGTCGGCGCGAGAGGCCGGCCCGAACGCCGTGAGGTAGCGCTTGATCAGGTGCGCGGCCGCTTCTCGGAGCGGCGGCAGCTCGTGCTCCATCGCCCGGTAGCGGGGCGAGCCGCGGAAGCCGTACAGGGCGGATTCGGGCAGCTGCTCGAGTCGCGCGAGCGCGACGACCCACGAGTACGTGCGCAGCTCGTCGTACTCCGTCGTTCGTGGATGGAAGCCGAGCGCGCTCATGAGCTCGGTTCGCGTCCGCGGCTCCTCGCGCGTCAGGGCGAGCGTCTTCTCGACCAACCGGCGTGGCGGACGTTTCATGCCGCGAACACGCCCGAGGGTGCGTGCCTCCCGCACGGTGGCGTCGAAGAAGGGGTAGTCGCGTGCGGAGACGAGGTGCATCGTCGCCCGCATCAGGAGCGCCTTGACGACGCGCCCTTGGAGGACGGCCCGCTCGAGCGCGCGCCGCTCGAAGTCCTCCAGCCTGGCCCAGAGCGCGAGGTACGGCGACGGCGCCCACTGAGCCTGGAGCCCGCCGACTCGCTCGATCGCGCGCACGGGCAAGAGCCGCTCGCGCCGGAGGAGGAGTTGCCTGAGAAGGGTTGTCCGGTTCAGCTCGCGCAGCGTCAGGACCCGCTCTGCCACAGCAGTACGCTACTCGGATGGCCGTCCGAGTCCGCTTTGCGCCGAGCCCGACGGGATACCTGCACATCGGCGGCGCCCGCACCGCACTCTTCAACTGGCTCTTCGCGCGCCACGAGGGCGGCGAGTTCCTCCTGCGGATCGAGAACACGGATACGAGCCGCGAGGTCGCGGAAGCGGTCGACCAGATCCAGGAATCACTGCGCTGGCTCGGGCTCGACTGGGACGGCGAGGTCAGCTTCCAGCTTGATCGGATGGCCCAGGCTCAGGCGGAGGCGACTCGACTCGTCGAGGCCGGCAAGGCGTACGAGGACGAGGGTGCGATCCGCTTCCGGATGCCCGACGAAGGCGTCACCGAGTGGAACGACCTCGTGCTCGATCGGATCGAGTACCCGAACGCAAAGCTGGAGGACGTCGTGCTCGTCCGTTCCGACGGCCGGCCGACCTACAACTTCGTCTCGCCGCTCGAGGACCTGCTCGACGGCGTCACGCACGTGATCCGCGGTCAGGATCACGTCTCGAACACGCCGAAGCAGATCCGGATCCTGGACGCGCTCGGGGCCACGCTGCCGGAGTACGCCCACGTACCGCTGCTCAACGGGCCGGACGGGCGGAAGCTCTCGAAACGCCACGGCGCGATCACGGTCGAGGAGTTCCGCAGCGCAGGCTTCATCCCGGAGGCGCTCGTCAACTACCTCGTGTTGCTCGGCTGGAGCTATGACGACCGTACCGAGCTGATGACGCGAGACGAGCTCGTCGAGCGCTTTTCGCTCGAGCGCGTGGGCAAGAGCGCCGCCACCTTCGACTACGAGAAGCTGACCCACATGAACGGCGTCTACCTCCGCGACCTGGCGCCGGAGGACTACGCGGACCGGCTCGTCGCGTACCTGCGGGAGCAAGGCTACGAATGGGACGAGCAGCAGGTTCGGCGCGCCGCGCGTCTCGTGCAGGAGAAGATCGCGACGTTCGGAGACTTCCCGGCCTTTGCGCGCTTCCTCTTCGAGCGCGTCGAGCCGGCGGAGCCGATCGAGGACGGCCGGGTTCTGCCCGCCGCGATCGAAGCCCTCACTCGGGTCGAGCCGTTCGAGGCTGCTTCGATCGAAACCGCGCTACGCGAGCTCGCCGCGCGCCTCGAGCTCAAGCCGCGCCAGGCGTTTCAACCGATTCGCTTGGCTCTCACGGGATCGTCGGTTTCGCCGGGCCTCTTCGAGAGCCTCGAGCTGCTCGGCCGCGACGAGTCGCTCGCGCGCATCACTGCCAACAGCGGTTTGGGCGGTGCGAGCGGATCCAGCGCCCGCTGAAACTCGAGCCAGGCACGGCGGCGAAACTGGGTCGTGGGGCGGGGGAGCAGCATCTGATCGGGCGCCAAGTCGCTTTACGACTTCTGAACGGGAAACGCGCCAGACGCCGGAGCGGTTACGGGCGCTGCCGGGGCGTGTAGACGAGCAGGCCGCCGGCGAACAGCGCCAGGCCGAGCGCCCAGACGGGCCAGACTCCGACCGTCGCGCCCGCGGCGAAGACGGCCGCCCCGCTGAGCGCCAGAAGCGTGGCCGCCAGCGCGCTCGCTCCCTGGACGGGCTCGGGCTCGAGCAGCGGCTCTGTCGGCAGGGGTGGTGGGGTCGCGACCCTGAGGCGCGCCAGGCGGACGCGGAAGAGCGCACCCCGCCACTCGGGCAGGAGCGGCTCGAACGCTGCCCGCCCTCCGTACTCGAGTGTCTCGGCCACCTCGGCCGTCGTGTCGCGCGCGAAGGCGAGTGCCGCCGCGAGCTCCGCGTGAGCGGCCTCGGCACCGGCCGGCGGCCGGAGGCCGAGCACCAGCTCGGCCGCCGCGTGCAGTGCGTACTGGAGCGAAGGCAGCCGGTCGAGGACGCTGTCCTCGTCGAAGAGCTCATCGTCGGACGCGATCGCCTCGAGCTCCGTGAGCGCCCGCGCGAGGCGCTTCCAGAGGCCGGTTACGGCCGCTACGTAACCCTCCCGCTGCCCTCCCGCGACGCCGGGTCTCACGCGCCGATCTTAGCGCTACACTCGCCGGCGGCCGAAATGGAGGAGTCCAAACACACCGTCCTCGTGGTCGACGACGACGAGAGCATGAGGATCCTCTGTCGGGTGAATCTCGAGCTCGACGGCTTTCGCGTGCTCGAGGCACCGACGGTTGAGCGGGCAGTCGAGCTCCTGCGCAGCGAGGGCGTCGACGTGGTGCTCCTCGACGTCCACGTCGGCACGGGAGATGGGTTCTCCGTGCTTCGGAGCATCCGCCACGAACGGGTGGCGTTGTTCACCGGCAGCATCGAGGTCGACGCCGGCCATCGGGCGCGGGTGGACGCGGTCCTCGCCAAGCCGTTTACGCTTTCGGAGCTGACGACGACGGTCGCTGCACTCGCGACCGCGTGACGCTTCGCTAGATTGCAGCGCCGATGAGCGTTGCCGCCGTCAGGACCCCCGCCGAGTACGAGTCGCAGCTTCGGCGCTACCTGTATGAGCGCTCGGAGGAGGGACGGGCCGTACGCGTCGGGGAGAAGGAGGTCTCGGAGCGGGCCGAGATCGTCGAGCGCTACCGCGATCTCTTCTCGCGAGAGCAGGTCGACGCCCTGCGGGTCGCCGAGGACGGGGAATCAGAGGCTGCGGACCACGAGCGCCTCTACCGCCTCAGAAAGACGTGCGAGGCCGGAGTGGTCGCGGCCGAGCTCGCGGAGCGCGAGGACGCGCTGGAGAACACGATCCTCGCCGCCCGGGTCGAGTTCGGCGGAGAGCAGCTGCCGCTGCGCTCTGCGCAGGCAAAGCTCGCCGTTCTTCCCGCATACGCCGACCGCGAGCAGCTCGGTGAGCTGAGCGCCGCGCGCTCCGCCGAGTTCAATGACGAGCGGCTGGACGTGCTCCGCGCGGGCGAGGAGCTCGAGGCCGAGATCTCGAGCCAGGCGGATCCCGTAGCGCGCAACGAGGAGGAGAAGGGAATCTCGCTCCGCGAGCTCGAGGCGGCGCTCGCGCAGGCGAGCGAACGCTCCACGGCCGCGTACGTCCTTCTCCGTGACCGCTGGTTCGAGCGGCTGCTCGGGCCCGAGCGCGAGGACCTGCCGTCCTCGTACCACGTGTCGTACCTGCGACGGCTTTCGCCACTCGAGGCCACGTACTCGAAGGAACGCGCGGTCGAGGTTTGCATGGACACCGTCAAGCGGCTCGGGTTCGACCTGGAGAACGAGCCGAACATCAAGCTCGACCTCGACGACCGCCCCCAGAAGTCGCCCCGCGCTTGCGTCATCCCGTCCGATCCGCCGACCGTGGTGCACCTGATCACGCGCGCGCAGGGCGGGCTCCACGACTACCAAGCGTTCCTGCACGAGGCCGGCCACGCTCTCCACTACGCCGGTTGCGACCCCCAGCTCCCGTACACGTTCAGGAACCTCTCGCGCGACCACGCGCTCACCGAGATCTACTCGTACATCTTCGAGGCGATCACGCGCGAGCCGGAATGGCACGCCCAGTACTTCGGGCTCTCGGACGAGCAGGCGCAGGAGAACGCCGACGCAACGACGTTCCTCGAGGCGCTCCTGTTCCGCCGCTACACGGCCAAGCTGCAGTTCGAGCTCGAGTTCTGGTCGCGTTTCGGCGAGGACGGCGGGTCGCCCGACGGGTACGCGGAGCGCCTGACGGAGGCGACGGGCATCGGCTACCGCGGCGACGCATATCTGGCCGACATGGACGCGGGCTTCTACTCGGCCGATTACCTCCGTGCCTGGATCCGCTCGGCGCAGCTCCGCGACTACCTCGTCCGCGAGATCGGCGATGACTGGTGGCGAAGCGCTGAGACCGGCGAGCGCCTGCGGGCGCTCTTCGCGGAGGGCACGCGTCCCTCGAGCGAAGAGGTCGCCGCGCGGCTCGGCTACCAGGCGCTCGACACGGCGCCTCTGCTGCGCGAGCTTGCCGCGTAGCGTCAGTCCGCGGCGTTCGGCAGAGCATTCGATCGCTGGAAGAGCGCCTGGCCCGTCCGCGGGCCACTCGAGAGAGAGCGTGTCGTTCCTGGAAGGGAGCGTTGCTAGATGCTTTAGCTGCGAGGATCTGTCACGCGCGCGAGTTCTCCCTCACCGGGGCGTTTCCTGACAACTTCAAAGCGGTTCGTGCCGGTGAGGACTACCTCGATCTCCGAGATCGCGTGACCGGGAGCGACGAGGAAGTCCGTCGGCCCCTGGCGGACGCGCTCGTACTCGGCAATCGTCACCCTCAGGGGTTCGTTGCATTCCGGTTTGCCGCACTCGCAGACGATCTCGAGCCACTCGCCTTCCCGCGCCAGCTTTTCGATCCGCTCGTTGACCTCGCGAAAGATCGTCTCGTTGCGGGCGAGTCGTCCGTTTCGATCCATCAGTCGGGTTTCTCCGTGAAGTCGTAGCCGTCACGTTGCTCAACCACCTCTTCGCCGGGCGTCCGAAGGTGGCCGCTCAACATCACGAATCGGCGCTCGTGCGAGCGAAGGCTGCGGTAATCGTCAAGCGTGAGACCGACCTCGCCCATGCACGTCTCGTTTGCACATTCACAGAGGAACGGCACAACATCGGGCGCCGACAGGCGGTCTTCGACGGCGGCCCGTAGGCGCTCATTCGCTACCCGGAAGAGTTCCTCGTTCTCTTTCAGCCGGGCGTCTCGATCCATCGGAAGCGGCTTTGATTCCGGCAGCGTCCTAGTTCAAGGCGTGGAAGTCGACTCGCGGCGACGCTGACGGCGCTCGGCGCGCTCGCGGCGTCTCTGTTCCAACGCACGGGCGTCCGAGTTGCCCTGACGAGCGCGAGCGGGCTTGACCTCGTCCTCTTGGCCGTCGTCCCCGAGCCGGGTGACTTCCTTGACCCGACCGAGCAAGTCCACGTCCGGTATCCCGGAAGCGCGATCCTTCGCCTGACCCGCGAGCGCTTTGGTCGAACGCCCGAACTTCGAGCCGTTCTTCGCCACGGCGTAGACCGCAGCGCCGACTGCGGGCAGGATCAGCCAGCGGGCGCCGTGCCCGCCTTTCTTCGCACCGTTCCGCACGGCGCCAGAAACGTTTTCGACGACGCGCTCAGCTACTTCTGCCACCTGCTGCGTGATCTCGTTCGCGCGTTCGGCAACGTCTCCGACCTGCTGCGCGATCTTGTCGGCGTGCTCGGCTGCTTCTCCGACCTGCTGCGCGATCTTGTCGAAATCGACGTCCTCCATCTGCTTCGTGATCTTGTTGAAATTCATCGACTCTGCAGCCTCCTATCTGGGTTCCGTATCGCGCTGTGAGCGTTCTGTGCAAGACCACCCCAGAGGCGACTCTGCGGCATCTAGTTCGATCGCTTGGGACTCGACGCGCGGCGACGCTCACGTCGCTCGGCACGCTCCCGAAGGTGCGCGTCGAGCTCACCGGCGCCCAAACTGAGCTGACCGTAGGTCTGTCCCTCGTTCTCCTGTTCATCCTCCTCCGCGAAGCCGGTGAGCTCGATCTCGGGAGCGCGTTCTTTCGCGTGAGGCACGAAGCGGCTGGGTGGCTCTGCCGGCAGGATCAGCCACCGTGCAAAGCTGTTGCCTGCGCCAATTCGCGCTCCCTTGCCGCGTGCGGCGTCAGAAACGTCTGCGACTCGTTGGGCCACATCGGCTACCCGCTTTGCGATCTCGTTGAAGTCCGGCATCCTCGTGTCCCTCTTAGCCGAAATCCCGAATTGACATTGTGATTCGCATTGAAAACGGGTCAGCTAGCGACTGCGGATTTCCGACGAGAAGACGCCTTCGAGCCGTTCGCGCGGAAATCCTGGATTCGCTCCATCAGCGTCTCGTTGATGCCGCCGAAGGTCTCGGCGAGCGCGTCGGCCTGGGCGCCGAGCTCGTCCGCAAGTTCGACGAGCCGGTCAAAGTCACCTTTCGACTGGCTTAGCTCAGACTTGAGCTCGCGCACCAGTTCCTCGAGGGGAGCAGTCAATTCCTTTGCGTCCTGAAGCTTGGGCACAGCAACCTCCCTTTTCTGAATGTCCGTTGCTGCTCTCCCCCTGGGGCGATCCTAAACACGCAATTTGCGAAACAGTTCGTGCCGCCCCTGGACGCTTGCACCCACTTCAGATGCCTGCCTAAGATCTGCTCGTTCGTACCCGGCGACGAGAGGGGGATGTGTTGAAGAGGGTACTTGCCTTCTTTGCTGTGGCCGTCGCCGCAGCGGTGTTCGCCGCTTCGGCCTCACCCACCATTCATCCATTGATGGTGGGTTGGGTTTGCGGCAATGCTTCGGGTGACCCACCTGGTCAGACACCCGGCCAGACGCACTCGGAGCAATCAACGTTCCGTGCGTTGCAGGCAACGGGAATCATCATCGGGCTGGACGCGTCTGGGCTGCCGATCTTCGATTACAGCAACCCCGCGATTAAGTTCAGCTTTTTCACGGTGGTTCCTGAGGAGACCGGCATACCGTCGAACCCCGGCGCGATCAACTGCGTCAAGGGCATTTTCGTGACGACGGGCTGATCTTCGGCGAGCGGCTGCGAGACCCGTTCTTGCAGCCGCTCGCCGTCACTCTTTATGTGTCTTATCGGTTCGCGAGTCCCGGCGTTCGTACTGTGGCATGCCTGTCTCGCTGAGAGGCGCATACGGGATTCGAACCCGTGCCGCCGCCGTGAGAGGGCGGTGTCCTAGGCCACTAGACGAATGCGCCGGGTGAACCCAGTCTAGCCGTTGGGTCATGCGATCGCGGGTCACGCGCGCAGCCTGGGGTTGAGCAGCAGGCGGGCTGCGAGTAGCCTGAGGCGGGGGATGGCCGAGGCTCTCTCGAGTGGGTCCGCGGCGCCGGTCGTCCGGCGACTGCCGAAGGCGGGAGCGGCAGAGACGCTGATCGTCGGCGTCGGCTCGTGTGCGCTGGTGGCCGGCGTGTCGGCCGCGGCAGGTGGCTACTTCCCGACGGCGTGGGGGTGGACTGCGCTCGCGCTCTTTTGGGTGACCGCGCTCGCTCTGCTGCTGCGCGGCGCGGTCGAGCTCGGCCCTCCGGAGCTGGTGCTCCTCGGCGCGTTGACCCTGTTCGGCGGCTGGGTCTGGCTCTCGACGACGTGGTCGCGGAGCTCTCCCCAGTCCTTCCTCGAGGGCCAGCGCGTCCTCGTCTACGTGGCCGCGGCCGCCGCCGCGGTACTCCTCGTCGGACGCCGGTCGGTGCCCCACCTGCTCGCCGGGCTCCTGACGGCGATCACGCTCGTCTCGGCCTACGGCCTGGCGACGCGCCTCTTCCCGGACCGAATCGGCGTTTTCGACCCGTTCGCCGGCTACCGCCTCGAAGCGCCGGTCGGGTATTGGAACGCGCTCGGGATCCTCGCCTCGATGGGCGCGCTGCTCGGGCTCGGCTTCGCCGCCCGTGGCTCGACCCTCGCGAGACGTGCGCTGGGGGCGGCGGCGCTCTCGATCCTCTTCCCGGTGATCTACTTCACGTACAGCCGCAGCGCCTGGCTCGTCCTCGGGGTGGGCGTGCTGGCCGCGGTCGCGGTGGACCGGCGGCGGCTCCAGCTCGTGACCGCGTTCGCCTTCGCGGCCGCCGCGCCTGCACTCGCGGTTCTTATCGCCTCACGGTCCGACGCGCTGACCCACAAGATCACGTCGATCGACGCGGCGGCGCACGACGGCAAGCGGTTCGCACTGGTCGTGCTCGCATCGGCTGTCGTGACCGCCGGCCTGACGGTGCTCGTCGCGAGTCTGGAATCGCGTTTCGAGCTCGGCCGAACGGCACGCCTCGCCTACGGTGGCGCACTGCTGGCGCTGGTCATGGCTGCGATCGTGGCCGGGATCGTCCGCTACGGCAGTCCTCCGACCATCGCCAGGAAAGCGTACGACTCGTTCGTCTCGAAGCCGACGGCCGGCAGCGAGTCGAATCTGAACAAGCGCTTGTTCAGCCTGCAGGGGAACGGTCGCGGCCAGCTCTGGGCGGTCGCCCTGGACGATTTCGCCCGGCATCCGCTGCTTGGCTCCGGGGCGGGAACCTACGAGCAGGAGTGGTATCGGCATCGCGACATCGACCTCGCCGTCCGCGACGCCCACAACTTGTACGTGGAACAGCTCGCCGAGCTCGGTCTGGTCGGGATCGCGCTTCTGCTGACCGCCCTGGCGGTTCCGTTCTACGCCGCGTTTCGCGCCCGCGGCACGCGGCTGGTGAGCGTCGCCTTCGCGGCCTACCTGGCGTTCGTCCTGCATGCGGCGGTCGATTGGGACTGGGAGGTTCCGGCCGTGATGCTTTCA
>DATMIX010000048.1:0-14254 GCA_035554095.1 Gaiellaceae bacterium
CGTCGAGTCCGGCCGGCCGGACGAGCCCGCAGGCGTGCACGAAGCCGGAGATCTCGTCGCACGCGAAGAGCGTCTTCTTGAGCTGCGTGTCGCGCGGCATCGCCAGGTGCTCCGCGTGGGAGAGGACCGATTCGATCACGATCTCGGGATAGCCCTCGTCCCGGAGGATCGGCGCGCCGTCCTGCGGATGCTTGTCGAGCGTGGGGTGCATCTCGTAGTCGAAGTCGTGCAGGAGAGCGGTGACCCGCCAGAGCTCCTCGTCCCCGCCGAGCTTGCGTGCATAGGCCGCGACCGACGCCTCCACGGCGAGCGCGTGACGCCGCAAGGCGTCGCTCTGCGTGTACTTCGTCAGGGTTTCCCAGGCCTGCTCGCGGGTCGGTGCCACGGGCCAGTACGATAGCCGCGCCGATGCCGTCGACCGCTGTCGCCGACGCGCTCATGGAGACGTTCGTCATCGAGGGCGCGCAGCCCTTGAACGGCCGGATCACCGCGGCCGGGAACAAGAACGGAGCGCTGCCGATCCTCGCCGCCTGCCTCCTCACGGAGGAGCCGGTGACGCTGTCGAACGTGCCGCGGATCAGGGACGTGGAGACGATGGTCGAACTGCTCGCCCACCTCGGCGCCGAGACGGAGTGGGCCGGCCCGAACGAGGTTCGGGTTCAGGCAGCCGAGGTCGCCACGAGCGAGATCGACGAGGGGCTCGCGAGCCGGATCAGGGCCTCGTTCTTGCTCGCCGGCCCGCTGCTCGCCCGCGCCGGGCGCGCCACGGTGCCGCCGCCCGGCGGCGACGTCATCGGGCGCCGGCGCCTCGACCCGCACATCCACGCTCTGGCCGAGCTCGGCGCCGAGATCGAAGTCAACGGCCGCTACGAGATGCGGACGGACGGCCTGCGCGGGAAGCGCGTCTTCCTCGACGAGGCGAGCGTGATGGCGACCGAGAACGCCTTGATGGCCGCGTCGCTCGCAGAGGGCGAGACGGTGATCGGCAATGCCGCCTGCGAGCCGCACGTCCAGGATCTGTGCCGCTTCCTCGTCGCCCTCGGCGCAGAGATGGAGGGAATCGGGTCGAACGTGTTGACCGTGCGCGGCGTCTCGGCCCTCGGCGGCGGCGAGTGGAGGATCGCGCCCGAACACATCGAGGTGGCGAGCTTCATCGGGCTCGCGGCCGTCACGGGCGGCGACGTGAGGATCGACGACGTGGTGGCGGCCGATCTGGCGCCGATCCTGCCCTCGTTCAAGCGGCTCGGGGTCAGCGTCGAGATGGACGGTCGCACGCTCAGAGTCCCGCCGAACCAACAGCTCGTCGTCCAGGACGACCTCGGCGGCCAGATCCCGAAGATCGAGGACGGGCCCTGGCCCGCCTTCCCGGCGGACCTGACGTCGATCGCCCTCGCGGTCGCGACGCAGGCTCACGGGACGGTCCTGATCTTCGAGAAGATGTTCGAGAACCGGCTCTTCTTCGTCGACAAGCTTGTCTCGATGGGCGCCAGGATCATCCTCTGCGACCCTCACCGCGCTGTCGTCACGGGGCCCGCAAGGCTCGTCGGGCAGCGGATGGCGAGCCCGGACATCCGGGCGGGGATGGCCCTGCTGATCGCGAGCCTCTGCGCCGAGGGAACCTCGACGATCGGCAACGTCGGCGAGATCGACCGCGGCTACGAGCGAATCGACGAGCGCTTGCGCAGCCTCGGCGCCCGCATCGAGCGCGTCGAGGGATGACCGTCGTGGGCTACGCGGGGGAAGAAGGCCGGCTGCAGGCACGCATCGACGTCGCCGGCTCAGGGCGCGCGACGGTCGACACGGGCATCCCGGTGCTCGACCATCTCTTGACGCTGCTCGCGGTGAACGCCGGCTTCGACCTCGTGCTGGAGATCGCGCCGGAGGAGCCCGACGCCGAGGTTGCCGCGGCGGGCCGCGCGCTCGGGCAGGCGCTCGCCGAGGCGCTCCGCCTCGAGGGCTCACGCGGCCACGGCTCCGCCGTGCTCCCGGCCGACGAGGCGCTCGCCCACGTGGCGCTCGAAGTATCCGGCCGCCCGCTCGTGGTCTCGAACGTCGACCTGTCCGACATGGGCGTCGGAGGTCTCGCGACGGACCTCGTCGCACGCTTTCTGAACGAGTTGGCCGAAGGCGCAGGGCTGACGCTCCACGTGCGGCTGGTCGAGGGCCGGGACACCCAGCACGTGCTCGAGGCGATCTTCAAGGCACTCGGCGTCGCACTGGCGCAGAGCTGCCGTCCCCGACGAAAGGAGTAGCGATGGCGACGCAGGCGAAGTCGGTCGTCCGGACGGAGAACGCACCGGCGCCCTTCCAGGGCGCCCCATATTCCCAGGCGATCCGGACCGGCGAGTTCGTCTTCGTGTCAGGTCAGCTCGGCCTCGAGCCCGACCACGGGGAGATCTCGGGCGGGATCGAGGAGCAGACCGAGCAGGTCTTCGCCAATCTGGCGGCGATCCTCGCCGAGGCGGGCACGAACCTCGAACGGCTCGTCAAGACGACGGTCTTCCTCGCCGACCTCGCCGATTTCGGGGCGATGAACGAGGTCTACGCGCGCCACGTCGGCTCTTCGCCGCCCGCCCGGTCGACCGTCGAGGTCGCCGCGCTGCCGTCCGGCGCGAAGGTCGAGATCGAGGCGATCGCCGCCCTCTGACTCCACAATGCAGGGTGATGAGGGCCGACGAGGTCATCGCCACCCACGGGAACACGGATTTCGACGCCTTCGCGGCCTCGCTGGCCGCCCGGCGCCTCTATCCGAACGCCGTCGTCGGCGTCGCGGGCTCGCTCAACCGCAACGTCCGCGAGTTCTATCGTCTGCACGCGGACGAGCTCGACTTCGTCGTCGAGTCCTCGCGGCTCGAGCTCGGCGCGATCCGGAGGCTGATCGTCGTCGAGACCGTCCATGCCGGCAGGCTCGGCGAGCTCGAGCCGGTCGCGCTCGACCCGGCCGTCGAGAAGGTCGTCTTCGACCATCACGGGGACGACGCGCCCGAATGGGCGCCCAGGGAGAACGTCGTCCTCTCGGAGGACGGCGCGTTGACGACGACGTTCGTGGGCGTCCTCGCCGAGCGCGAGCTGGAGGTGACCCCGCTCGAGGCCACCGCCTTCGCGCTCGGCATCCACGAGGACACAGGCTCGCTCACGTACGCGAGCGCAGGGCAGCGCGACGCGGAAGCGCTC
The DNA here is from genome assembly GCA_035554095.1 of Gaiellaceae bacterium. GTDB lineage: Bacteria > Actinomycetota > Thermoleophilia > Gaiellales > Gaiellaceae > 13-2-20CM-68-14. The sequence continues at coordinate 3,175 of DATMIX010000048.1, forward strand.
GGGTGGTGTCTCCGTCATGGCGCGAACCAGGATCTGGTCGCCCGCTTCCTCCACACGCCCCTGGTGGAGCCCGAGCGCGAGTTGCTGACCGCGCTCCTCGAGGCGCTCGAGCCGCACGAGGCGGCCGGGGTGGAGGTGCTCGTCACCGCAGCGTCCTGGCCCGAGTACGTCGAAGGCATCTCGAATCTCGCGCACAAGATCGTCGACCTCACCGACTGCGCGGCGCTCGCCGTTCTCGTCGAGATGGACGAGCGGACGTTCGCCGTCACCCGGAGTCGCGTGCCGGAACTCGATGCTTCCGCCCTGGCCGCGTCGCTTGGCGGCGGCGGCCACGCCCAGGCGGCTTCCGCGATTTTCCGCGGGTCGCTCGAGGAGGCGCGCCGAGTGCTGCTCGAGCATCTCGGCCGGGCGGTGCAGGAGCCCCCGCGTGCGCGCGACGTGATGTCGACGCCTGCGCGAACCGTCGGCCCGGACGACACCGTCGCCCACGCAATGGTCGAGTGCCAACGCTTCGGCCAGAGCGGGATCCTCGTGACGGCAGGTGACGACGTGCTGGGCGCGGTCGACCGGGAGGACCTCGACAAGGCGATCTCTCACGGGCTCTCGCACGCGCCGGTGAGGGGGATCATGAGCTCGCGCGTGGCGACGTGCGCCGAGGACACCCCCCTGACCGAGCTGCAGCGCCTGTTCGGCGCGGGCGACGGTCGCGTGGCTGTCCTCCGTCAGGGGAAGCTCGCCGGGGTCGTCACCAGGAGCGACGTCCTGCGCGCCCTGGGCGAGCGCCCGGAACGGCGGGGAAGGCCGTTGGCGTCGCTCGCCGACGAGCTCGGGAGGCTCGAGCGTCTCGCGCCCGCGTTCGAGGCGATCGCGGCGCTCGGCGAGCCGTACGACGGCGTCTACCTCGTCGGCGGCACCGTTCGCGACATCCTCCTCGGGGAGCAGAGCTTCGACGTGGACATCGCGGTCGAAGGAGATGCGATCGCGTTCGCGCAGGCCCTGGCCGATGCGCTCGACGGCCGGGTGCGGGCGCACGAGAAGTTCGGCACCGCGGTCGTGATCTACGGCGACGGGCAGCGGATCGACGTCGTCACGGCGAGGACGGAGTTCTACGACGCTCCCGCCGCGCTGCCGTCCGTCGAGCATGCGTCGATCCGCGAGGACCTGTTCCGGCGCGACTTCACGATCAACGCGATGGCGGTGTCCTTGAAGGGCGACGACTTCGGCCGGCTCGTCGATCCGTTCGGCGGCCGCGCGGACCTCGCCGAGCGGCGGATCCGCGTCCTCCACAACCTCTCGTTCATCGACGATCCAACGCGCATCTTCCGGGCTGTCCGCTACGAGAACCGGTACGGGTTCCGGATGGACGACCACACCGTGCGTCTCGCGCGCGGGTGCATCGAGATGGGCCTCGTCGGCGACCTCTCGTCGGCCCGCCTTCGCGACGAGCTCGTCGCGTTGCTCGAGGAGGGCGACGTCGACCACTCGATCGTGAGGCTCGCAGAGCTCGGCGCCGACCGGGCCATCCACCCGCACCTCGCTGCCGACTCGGAAGCCGTTCGCCTGTTCGCGCGCATGCGGGCGCTCGCCCGGGAGTACGACGTGGACGCGCCGGCGTGGCGCCTCGGGCTCGCCGCGCTGGCGCGAAAGCTCCCGCCTGACGAGGTCTACGGCTGGCTGCAGCGTTTGAAGGTGCGCAGGCGCGATGCGGAGCAGGTCGCGGCGGCCGTCACCGTCGGCCCCCGACTGGTCGAGCGCCTTGCCGACGAACGGGTCGAGCCCGCGGAGGTCGTCGCCCTCGCCGACCGTTACGCGCCCGATGCGCCGCTGTTCGCGCTCGCGCTCGCGGACCTCGAGCCGCTGCACGCGTACTTCCGCGGCCTGCGGGACGTGCGCCTCGAGGTGACCGGCAGCGACCTGGCCGAGCTCGGCCTGGGCGAGTCGCCGCGTGTGGGCGAGATCCTCACGGAGCTGCGGCGGCGGAAGCTGAACGGCGAGCTGGACGGGCGCGAGTCCGAGCTCGAGGCCGCCAGGGAGCTCATCCGGGGGTGATCCGCTGGGATGCGCCGGGGCCGTATGTGGTCATGTTCTCGACTCGCGCCGGAGGTGTCAGCGCGGGCGCATACGAGTCGCTGAACCTCGGTCTCCTGACGCAGGACGAGCCGGCGAACGTGGCGGAGAACAGGCGCCGCCTCTGCCTCCAGGTCGGGGCGGACCCCCGGCGCGCGACGATGGCGTACCAGCGCCACGGCGCGGACGTCGCGCGGGCGAGGCCGCGCGGGATCGTCACCCCGGGCACGGACTACGAACCGTGCGATGCCCTCTGGAGCGACACGCCGGGCGAGGCGATGCTCGTGATCACGGCCGACTGCCTGCCGGTCGCCCTTGCGAGGGCGAACGGCGCCGGGACGGCGCTGGCGCTCCTCCACGTCGGCTGGCGCGGTCTGCTCGCCGGCATCGTGGACGCCTCGGCGCGGGCGCTCGGCGGGGGCAGCCTAGCGGCGGCGATCGGCCCCGGGATCGGCCCCTGCTGCTACGAGGTGAAGGACGACGTCGCCGGGCGGTTTCGCGCCCGGTTCGGTGACGGTGTCGTCGGGGAGGGGAGGCTCGACCTCTGGAGCGCGACGGAGGACACGCTCCGGCAGGCGGGCTGCGAGACCGTCGAACGGCTCGACCTGTGCACGTTTTGCCATCCGGAGCTCTTCTTCTCCCATCGCCGCGACCGCGGGATCACCGGACGCCAAGGCCTGATCGGCTATGTCGCCTGAGGAGGTGCGGACGCGGTACGAGCGCGTTCGCGCCGAGGTCGGGCCGGAGGTCACGATCGTCGCCGCCACGAAGTACGTGTCCGTCGAGGAGATGGGGCTGCTCGCTGAGGCGGGCATCGAGGTCGTCGGCGAGAACCGTGCGCAGGACCTGGAGGCGAAGCACGCCGTTCACGGCGAGCGGTTCCGCTGGCATTTCATCGGTCACCTGCAGAGCCGGAAGGCCAAGACGCTCAACCGGCTCTGCGAGCTCGTCCACTCGCTCGCGTCGGAGTCGGCGGCCCGGCGGCTCGAGATCCCGGCGCTCGTCGAGGTCAACCTCTCCGGCGAGGAGACGAAATCAGGCGTCCGGGAGTCGGAGCTCGCAGGCCTGCTCGCGGCGTACCCACGGGTTCGGGGACTGATGACGATGCCGCCCGAGGCCACCGACCCCGAGGAGTCTCGACCGTACTTTCGGCGCCTGCGCGAGCTCGCAGAGGCGCACGGGCTCGGGGAGCTTTCGATGGGAACGAGCCAGGATTACCGGGTCGCCGTGGAGGAGGGGGCAACCCTGATCCGGATAGGCTCCGTGCTGTACCGCCGTTAATATCCCCTGGAAATGGGCTTCGCCGACGTCTGGAACCGCACGCTCGTCTACTTCGGAATCGCCGAGGAGGACGACGAGTGGGACGAGGACGGCTACGTCACCGAGGAGGAGCTCGGGCGCACGTACAGCGAGCGCCCGAATGTCCGGCGGCTGACGCCCCGGCGGCGGCAGGAGTTCGATGACTGGACGGATCCGGACGCGGACGCGGCGGCCCGTACGGCGGTCATCCGCCCGCGCAGGCGCAGCGCCGAGGTCGCCCCGATGCCCGGACCGACGCCGGTGCCCTCGGTGCGCGTCCATCTGGTCGTCCCGCACACGTTCCAGGACGCACAGCAGATCGCGGACAAGTTCAAGGAAGGCATCCCCGTGATCCTGAACCTCCAGGGCACCGACCAGGAACTCTCGAAACGTCTCATCGACTTTACGAGCGGCCTGACCTACGCGCTGGACGGGGGGATGCAGCGGGTCGCCGACAAGGTGTTCCTGCTCACGCCCCGCAACGTCGAGGTCTCGGCCGAAGAGCGTGCACGCCTGCTCGAGCACGGCGGCTTCTTCAATCAGGCCTGAGGCGCCGCCCGCTGCCGCGTAGGAACCGTTGCGGTGAAGCCGAAAGTCCCTCCATGGGCGTAAGCCCCGGATCGGTCCTGCTCTTCGACGCCGCATCGTCGGCGAATCGCTTCATCGACGACTTCATCTGGGTCTACGTCCTCCTGATCTTCGCCTACATCATCACGTCGTGGGTGCGGCTCCCGTACTCACCGTGGCTACGCCGGATCCAGGACTTCCTGCGCGACGTCTGCGAGCCGTACCTGCGTCTGTTCCGGCGGCTCCTGCCGTCGTTCGGGCCGCTCGATCTCTCCCCGGTCGTCGCGATCTTCGTCCTGTTCCTGCTGATGCGGGTGGTCGACGCGATCTTCGACAGCTTCTGACCCAAAAGGAGGGGCCGCCATGGCCTACACGCCCGTCGAGTTGAGACATCTTGAGTTCAAGCGGGGCCTGCTCGGCTATCGATCTGCGGACGTGGAGCGGACGATCGACGAGGTCGTCCACTCGTTCGAGATCGTCTGGCGCGAGCGCGCCGACTTCGCGGAACGCATCGAGCAGCTCGAGGCCGATCTCGTGCGCCACAAAGACCTCGAGAGCCTGCTCCGCTCGACCCTGACGACCGCGGAGCAGGCTGCGCACGAGCTGAAGGACCACGCGCGGCGCGAGGCGTCGCTGGTGCTCGAGGAGGCGCACGCCGAAGCGCGCCGGATCACCCACGACGCGCTCGCCGAGCGCGAACGGCTGCGGACCGAGGTCCGGCGGGTAAAGGCCCTGCTCGAAGCGGCACTCGACGCGGTCGACGACGCCGGAGAGGATGGTGACGAAGGCCGGGCCGAGGCGGCCTGAGGGGGCTCGGTCCCCGAACCTATACTTGCCGCATGACGCGGAGCAGGCTTCGCCTACGAGTTTCCCCCGGGGGACGCGGCGAGTCGATCGGCAGGCACGGCGAAACCTGGAAGGTGCGCGTCGCCGCCGCGCCCGAGGGCGGCAAGGCGAACGAGGCCGTGCTCCGGCTGCTCGCGGAGTGCCTTGCGCTGCCGCGGGCGAGCGTGGCCCTCGTTTCGGGCCATTCGGGGCGGGACAAGATCGTCGAGCTGACAGGGATCGACGAGAAGGAGGCGAACCGCCGCCTGGCGGCCGCATCATGAGCGCGCAGATCGACACCGAGCATTTCCGGGAGAAGCTCATCGCCGAGCGGCAGAAGGTCAAGAACGCGATCGCGTACCTGCACGACGAGAACTCCCGCTCGCTGGAGGACCAGATCGGCGAGCTCGTCTCGGGGAGCGCCGACAACCACCCCGCGGACACGGCGACCGAGACCGTCGACCGTGAGATCGATTACACGCTCGAGGAGAACTCGTCGAACGTCCTCCGCGAGATCGACGCGGCGCTGGGGCGGATCGAGGCCGGCACGTACGGCACGTGCCAGTCCTGCGGCAAGCCTGTCGAGCCGGAGCGGCTCGAGTACCTCCCCTGGGCGACCCTGTGCGCCGACGACGCTCGCAGGGGCCGCGCGTGAGCGAGGCGCCGAGGGCCGTCGACGTCCGAGTGGGGTCATCCACCGACGCGCTGACGCCGATCTCGGTCGCGAGCCGTTCGCTGGCGGCGGGGTGGCCGCACTGGCTCGGCCTCGGGGCGGTCGCCCTGGCGGCCGTGGTCTCGGATCAGGCGACGAAGCACATCGTCGCGGGCCAGCTGGCGCTCGACGACAGCGTTCACGTGGTCGGGCCGTTCTCGATCCATCACGTCGAGAACTCGGGCATCGCCTTCGGCCTGTTCGCCGGCGCCACCCCGGTCGTCACCGTACTGACGGCGCTCGCGGTCGGGTGGATGCTCGTCTTCTTCGCCCGGTCGGGCTCGCGGCATCCCGTTCTACCCGTCGCGCTGGGCCTGCTCATCGGCGGCAGCGCCTCGAACCTGGTCGACCGCATCCGGCTGGGACACGTAACCGACTTCCTGGACTTCAGCTACTGGCCTGCGTTTAACCTCGCGGACACGTTCATCGTCGTCGGTGTCGCGATCCTCTTCTCCGCCCTGATGTTCGGCGGCACACGGCGAAGCTGACCGTTCGGACTCGCGTTCCCGCCGACGCCGCGGGCGAGCGGCTCGACAGGTTCGTCGCCTCCCTGCCGGAGGTCGGCTCGCGCGCCGAGGCGGAGCGCCTGCTCGGGGCCGGCGACGTGCGCGTCGACGGTGAGCAGCGGCAGAAGAGCCACCGCCTCGAGGGTGGGGAGGAGGTCGAGGTCGACGCGGCACCGGCCGTGCGGCCGGAACTAGTGGCCGAGGAGCGCGAGCTTCGGATCGCGTACGAAGACGAGCATCTGCTCGTGGTCGACAAGCCGGCAGGCTTGGTCGTTCATCCGGCGCCCGGACACGTCCGGGGAACGCTCGTGCACGCGTTGCTCGCGCACGAGATCGCGGGCGGGGACGTGCCGGAGCGGCCCGGCATCGTCCACCGTCTCGATCGCGACACCTCCGGGCTCCTGGTCGTCGCGCGCTCGGACGCGGCCTACGCGCGGCTTCAGGGCCTCGTCCGGGAGCGGCAGCTCGAGCGCCGCTACACGGCTCTCGTCAAAGGGAGACCGCGGTCGCGGCGCGGCCGGATCGACGCCCCGATCGGGCGCGACCGCAACGAGCCGACGCGGCGCTCGCTGGACTCCGACGCGCCGAAGGAGGCGGTCACCCATTTCGAGGTCGAGCGCCTGCTGCCGAGACACGCGGTTCTCGCCGTGACACTGGAGACCGGCCGCACGCACCAGATCAGAGTCCACCTCGCGGCGATCGACCTACCCGTGGTCGGGGACCCTCTGTACGGCGTCCCCGACACGGAGCTCGGCCGTCAGTTCCTCCACGCAGGGTCGCTTGCCTTTGCGCACCCCTTCACAGGCGAGCGCGTCGCGGTCGAGTCGCCGCTGCCCGCGGAGCTTCAGGCGGCCTTGGCGCGCTTCGCCTCGTAGAGACGCTCGTCTGCGAGCCTGAACAGCGCGTCGGCGTTGCGGGCCTCGGTCGGGTACTGGGCGAGGCCGGCGCTGAGCGCGACGGGAACCGAGAGCTCGCCGGAGGCGAACAGGTCCTCGATCCTGCCGTGCAGCCTGTCGAGGAAGTTGGACCCGGTCTCCTCGTCCGACTCGATGAGGAAGGCCGCGAACTCGTCGCCTCCCATCCGGCCCGCGAGGTCTGATCGCCGGAGCTCGACCTGGAGCAGCTGGGCGATCCGGCGCAGTGCGCGGTCCCCCTCGCGGTGGCCGTACGTGTCGTTGATCTGCTTGAAGTTGTCGAAGTCGAAGAACGCGAGCGTGACTCCGTGTCCGTAACGCCCGGCGCGTTCGAGCTCGAGCTCGAGCTCGCGGCTGAAGGCCGCGTGGTTCAGAAGGTCCGTCAGCGCGTCGTGCCGAGCCTTGTAGGCGAGCTCGGACGTGGCACGGTCGAAGTACGCGACGACGCACTCCGTCACGAGCTGGTCGATCACGTCGTTCAACCGCTTCTCGAGCACGAGCACGTCGCCCGCCTCGAGGCTGGCGCTGCGCTCCTGAACGAGGCGCCAGAGGACGCGGCGCAGGACGAGGAACTCGGTGACGATGTCGCGGGGCGCGAACCCCAGCGCCTCACGCTCCCTGGCGTGGTCGCGTACCAGTGCGGCGAGCGGGCTGCCCCGGCGGAGGCGGTCCGGCTGCGGGTGGACGAGCTGTTGCGCGAGCTCGGCGATGAAGGCGGGCATGTCGCCGAGCTGGCCGATCCGGCCGAGCCGCGCGAGTGGAGGGATGGTGTCGTCGCGGAGACCCTCCTCGACCACGCCGAGCGCCAGCTCCCACGCCTCGACACGGATCTCGTCGGCGAGCTTTGAAAGTGCCTGAGAGGTTTCTCCGGTCCCCACCGTCACGTTTTTACGTATCGGCACTCGTGACCGAGAACGTGAGGAACGAGCCAGATTCGAGCCACTTGGCCGCTGGTACCATGCAGCGGTTTCTGCCACCGACCCGGCGGATCGGCTGGGTGGCGGTGCCGGCGCCTTCGACGCGCCGGTCCCATCCAGTTCCGCCGGCAGCAGTCCAACGCAAACCAGAGAAGGGGGCTCGTGCCCATGGCAGTCGTCAGCATGCGAGAGCTTCTGGAGGCCGGTGTTCACTTCGGCCATCAGACTCGCCGCTGGAACCCCAAGATGAAGCGCTTCATCTTTGGGGAACGAGGCGGGATCTACATCATCGATTTGCAGCAGACCCTCGAGCGGCTCGAGGAGGCGGCGGCGTTCGCGCGCAACCTCGCCGAGCGAGGAGGCTCGGTCCTCTTCGTCGGGACGAAGAAGCAGTCCATGGACGCGATCGGCGAGGAGGCGGAGCGTGTCGGAATGCCGTTCGTGAACCACCGCTGGCTCGGCGGCCTGCTCACGAACTGGCGGACGATCTCCAACCGCATCGAGCGCCTCCACGAGCTGCGGCGGCTTCGTGACGACGGGCAGCTCGACCTGCTCCCCTCGAAGGAGAGGATCGCAATGCTCGCCGAGCTCGAGAAGCTGGACACGAACCTCGGCGGCGTCGCGGACATGCGCAAGCAGCCGGACGCAGTGTTCGTCGTCGACCTGAGGAAGGAGCAGCTCGCGGTCCGCGAGGCCCGCCGGCTGGGGTTGCCGATCATCGCCCTCGTCGATACGAACTGCGATCCGGACGAGGCCGACTACGTCGTGCCCGGCAACGACGACGCAATCCGCTCGTGCTCGCTCGTCACCCGGGTGATCGCGCAGGCGATCGAGGCCGGCAAAGCAAAGGTGACGCCCAAGGAGATGGCGCCGGAGCCTGCGGCCGAGGGCGAGGAGGCCGCCGAGGTCGACGCGGTCGCGGAGGACCCGGCGTACGAGCAAATCGGCGCGCACGAAAGCGCGGGTGAGGAGGTCCCGAGCGGTGTCGCGTCGCCGCCGGTCCCCTCCGAGGCCTCGACGGAGCAGCCGTCGTGACGGAGATTTCGGCGGCACTCGTCAAGGAGCTCCGCGACCTCACCGGCGCGGGGATGATGGATTGCAAGCGAGCCCTTCAGGACACGAACGGCGACCTCGAGGCTGCACAGAAGCTGCTTCGGGAGCGTGGCATGGCGAGCGCGGCGAAGCGGGCCGGCCGCGATACGACCGAGGGCAAGGTCGGGTACCGGGTCGCAGATGACGGCGGCAGGGGCGTCATCGTGGCCGTGGGCTGCGAGACCGAGCCGGTCTCGAACAACGAGGAGTTCCTCGCCTTCGCAAAGGAGGTGCTCGAGGCGGTAGAGCACGAGGGGCCGGGCGCGGAGGCAAAGCTCGACCAGAAGCGCCAGGAGCTCTCCGGCAAGCTCGGCGAGAACATCGTCGTCACCGGCGCGGCGCGGTTCGAGGCCGTCAACGGCGCCCTGATCGACGGCTACGCCCATCCTCCCGCGAACAAGCTCGGCGTCCTCGTCCAGCTTCGTGGCGGTTCCAGGGAGACCGCGCGGAAGGTCGCGATGCACATCGCCGCCTCGTCGCCGCAGTGGATCGGCCGGGAGGACGTACCCGACGACGTCGTCACCGTCGAGCGCCAAATCTACGCCAACTCGGACGAGGTCCAATCGAAGCCCGAGCAGGCGCGGGAGAAGATCGTCGAAGGCATGCTGAACAAGCGCTTCTTCGCCGCCCAGGTGCTGACCGAGCAACCGTGGATCCACGACACCGGGAAGACGGTCGGCGAGGCGCTGGGGGGCGAGGGAGCGGAAGTGCTCGAGTTCGAGCGGCTTCAGCTCGGCTAGCCGTGGCGAGCGTCGAGGAAGCGCGGACGAGCGCCCCGGGCGGCCGGGCCGCCTTTCACCGGATCCTGCTCAAGCTCTCCGGCGAGGCCCTGATGGGCGAGAAGGAGTACGGGCTCGATCCCGAGCGCATCGAATCCGTCGCGGCCGAGATCATCGACGTCCAGCAGCAGGGGGTCGAGATCGCGATCGTGGTGGGCGCGGGGAACATCTACCGCGGGATGGCCGCCGCCGCCGAGGGGATGGACCGTGCGACCGCCGACTACGCCGGGATGCTGGCGACGTTGCTCAACGCGCTCGCACTGCAGGACGCGCTGGAGCGGCGCGGCGCGCATACACGGGTGCTTTCGGCGATCGAGGTCTCCGAGGTCGCCGAGCCGTACATCCGCCGCCGCGCGATCCGCCACCTCGAGAAGCAGCGCATCGTCATCTTCGCTGCGGGCACGGGCAACCCGTTCTTCACGACCGACACGGCCGCGGCCCTGCGCGCCCTCGAGATCGGGGCTGACGCGATCCTGATGGCAAAGCACGCCGTCGAGGGCGTCTACGGCGGCGACCCGCGTGTCGACCCGAACGCGGAGTTCCTGCCCGAGATCACGCATCTCGAGGCGATCGAGCGCGGTTTGAAGGTGATGGACACGACAGCGCTGTCGCTCTGCATGGACAATCACCTTCCGATTCACGTCTTCGCGCTCGCCGACGGCAACATCCGTCGTGTCGTCGACGGGGAGCGCGTCGGCACCATCGTCTCGACCCCGACCTCCGGAGCGGCCTCATGACGATCGACGAATTCATCCAGGACGCGACCCGGCGGATGGACAAATCCGTCGAATCGGCGCACCACGAGCTCAACACGCTGAGGGCCGGCCGGGCGTCCGTCGCCCTCCTGGATCGAATCCAGGTCGACTACTACGGGACGATGACGCCGCTCAACCAGCTCGCGACGCTGAACGCTCCCGAGCCGCGGCTCCTCACCGTGCAGCCCTTCGATCCGAGCTCCCTGACGGCGATCGAGCGTTCGATCCAGGAGTCAGACCTCGGCCTCACGCCTTCCAACGACGGCAAGATCATCCGCCTGCCCATCCCGCAGCTCACGGAGGAGCGCAGGAAGGAGCTCGTCAAGGTGGCGCGGCAGATGGCCGAGGACGGCCGCGTCGCCGTCCGGAACGTCCGCCGAGACGTGATGCACCACCTCAAGGAGCTCGTCGACAAGGGCGAGGTCGGGAGCGACGAGGAGCATCGCGCCGAGGAGCGCGTCCAGAAGCTCACCGACGAGCACACGCACACGATCGACGAGCTGCTGAAAAAGAAAGAGGCCGAGATCCTCGAAGTCTGAGCCGAGCTCGGCATGAAGCTGCTGACCAGGATCCGGAGTCTTCGCGGCGTCAAGCTCGCCGCGGAGCCTCAGCTGCCCGAGGCGGCGCGCGCCGTCGCGATCATCATG
>DATMIX010000049.1:0-15267 GCA_035554095.1 Gaiellaceae bacterium
CAGGATCCGCCGCTCAAGACGGTCACCGGCGACGACGGTCACGCGGCCGCTTGCCACCTCGACGAGGAGACGAAGGACCGCGAGGCCCGCAAGCTTCTCGAAGGCACGTTGGCGGAGGCGAGCTAGTGACCGAGACTGCGGCAGCTCCGGCGGCGACCGACGGCAGGCGGGGGGACGAGCTCCTCGTCGTCGAGGATCTTCAGAAGCACTTCCCGGTCACGCGCGGGATCATCTTCCAGAAGCAGATCGCGGCCGTGAAGGCCGTCGACGGCGTCTCCTTCACCGTCCGGGAGGGCGAGACGCTGGGCGTCGTCGGCGAGTCGGGCTGCGGGAAGTCGACGATGGCCCGCTGCATCATGCGGCTGCTCGAGCCGACGGGCGGCAAGGTCGTCTTCGACGGCCGGGACATCACGAAGCTCTCGCGCTCGGACATGCGGCCTCTGCGCCGCGAGATGATGATGATCTTCCAGGATCCGTACGCCTCGCTGAACCCGCGCAAGCGCGTCGGCTTCATCGTTGCCGAGGCGCTCGAGGTGCACAAGCTCGGCACCGAGGCCGAGACGAAGCGCCGGGTGCAGGAGCTCCTCGAGGTCGTCGGCCTCAACCCGGAGCACTACAACCGCTTCCCGCACGAGTTCTCGGGGGGCCAGCGCCAGCGAATCGGGGTCGCGCGCGCGCTCGCCGTCAATCCGAAGTTGATCGTCTGCGACGAGCCCGTCTCCGCACTGGACGTCTCTGTGCAGGCGCAGATTCTCAACCTGCTCAAGGACCTGCAGCGGGACTTCGGCCTCACGTACGTCTTCATCGCCCACGACCTCAACGTCGTGCGGCACATCTCCGACCGGGTGATGGTCATGTACCTGGGCCACGCGGTCGAGATCGCCACGCGCCAGCAGCTGTACTCGGAGCCGAAGCACCCGTACACAGGCGCACTTCTGTCCGCCGTGCCGATCCCGGATCCCCGGGTGGGCCGCGAGCGCAAGCCGATCGTCCTCGAGGGGGACGTCCCGAACCCGATCAACCCGCCGAGCGCGTGCTGGTTCCACCCGCGCTGCCCGCGGTTCCACGAGGGGCACTGCGACGTGGAGACGCCGCCGCTCTATCCCTTCGGCGACGGCCACGTCGCCGCGTGTCATTACCCGCTCGAGCGCTGGCCGATGACCGCCGACGAGATCCGATCGGCGCAGCAGACCGTGGCGGCGAGCTAGCCGGAGACTTTCGTGGAACGCGCTGTGCTCGTCGCGGGACTGCGGCGGTTCTTCACCGTCTTCGGAATCGCGGCGCTCGGCACGGCCGTGGTCTCGCTGATCGCCGCGCTGATGCTCGGCTCGGACGTGTCGCGCTCGGTCGCGGTCGGCTTCTACCTCGTCGGCGCGACGCTGCTGATCGGCGGTTTCTTCGTTGGAAACCGTGGTCCTGTGCGCGCAAAGCGGGATCAGCCGATTCCCGTCTTCGGAACCCGCTTCGTCCGCTGGGCGACCGCCGACGAGCTCAACGAGACCATCAACACCTCGGCGGTCTACGTCTCGCTCGGTTTCGCCCTAATCATCGTCGGCGTTCTAGCCGACACTGTGTAGAAGATTGTTTCCGGTTTCTGCTAACTAAGGTACGTCAATGCCGTCGAATTCGGTGTGGGAGCAATGAGGCAAATTGTCGCGCAGTGCGGGGAAACCCGAGAGCTCGTCTCGCTCGAGCTCGACGGTGAGCTCTCGGAGCTCGAGGCCGCACGGCTCGAGTCGCATCTCGAAGAGTGCGGCGCGTGCCGTCAGCTCAGGTCCGAGCTGGCCGAGCTGACGCTTGCGCTGCGTGCGGCTCCGCTGGAGCAGCTCGAGCGCCCGATCACGCTCCCGCAGCGCGTCCGCTGGTCGCTCCGGCCGCTCCAGGTCGGCGCCGCCGCGGCCGCGATCGCAGTCGCAGCCGGCCTCGCCGGCCTCGTGGGGACAGTTCGCTCGCACACCCCGGCACAGCCGCCGTTCGCCCAGAGCGGCCCCGCGGACGGCGTCGACGCCCTCCGGGCCGTCCGCCGTGCCGAGCTGATCCCGCGCGTGCCCGTCGGCCGAGCCGGCGGCCGCCAGACCGTCTAGCCGAACCCTCGTCGCCGCCTCGCAGCCCGCGTCTCTTGCGGCCGGGCCGGGTCTAGACCAGTCTTGACGTCGGACACCGTTACCGAAGTGTGACCAGGGCCCGGAAAAACGCTGCTCAGCGCCACGATTGCTCGGTGTCGGACGTGAGGGGGGCGGCCTGTGCGGCCACGGCGCCTTTGGCGACGTGCGCGTCCGCGCGGGACGGGTCCGTAACGCTGTGGCCCCGAACGAGACCAGTACCCTGAGGTCCCATGCCGATTCCGTCACTCGTCACCTCGTACGTCTGAAGCCTCGATCACGCCGACCGTGTGTCGGCCATCGAGAGGGCTTACGACGCCGAAACGCTGCCCCGGAAAGAAGGAGCCTTCGATAAACTGCGGGCGCTGGTTGGGCGCCTCCGGGGTCGCCCTGTTCCGACTCTCGAGGAGACGCATGCCTGAGCAGCAGAACGTCGGCAAGGTGATCGAGATCAAGGGCGTCGTCATCGACGCGGCCTTCACCGAGAACCTGCCGGAGATCTACAACGCCCTGAAGATCGAGCTCCCCGCGCAGGACGGCCGTGAGCCGATCAACCTCATCTCCGAGGTGCAGCAGCACCTGGGCGACGACCGCGTTCGCGCCGTCGCGATGGACTCCACGGACGGCATCCCGCGCGGCGTCGACATCGTCGACACCGGCGAGCCGATCTCCGTCCCCGTGGGCAAGCCGACGCTCGGCCGGATCTTCAACGTGCTCGGCGAGCCGATCGACACCGACGACCCCGTCGAGGCGGACGAGCGCTGGCCGATCCACCGCGACCCACCGGGCATGGAGGCCCTCCAGCCGACGACCGAGGTCTTCGAGACCGGGCTGAAGGTGGTCGACCTGATCGCGCCCTTCATCAAGGGCGGCAAGGTCGGTCTCTTCGGCGGCGCGGGTCTGGGCAAGACCGTGCTCATCCAGGAGCTGATCCGCAACGTCGCGCGCGAGCACCAGGGCAACTCGGTCTTCGCGGGCGTGGGCGAGCGGACGCGCGAGGGGAACGACCTCTACCTCGAGATGCAGGAGTCCGGCGTCCTCAAGGACACGGCCCTCGTCTTCGGCCAGATGAACGAGCCGCCCGGCGCGCGCCTGCGCGTGGGCCTCTCCGGGCTGACGATCGCGGAGTACTTCCGCGACCAAGGGGCGGACGTGCTCCTCTTCATCGACAACATCTTCCGCTTCGTCCAGGCCGGTTCCGAGGTGTCCGCGCTGCTCGGCCGCATGCCGAGCGCCGTCGGCTACCAACCGACGCTCGCGACCGAGATGGGCCAGCTGCAGGAGCGCATCACGTCGACCCGCGCCGGCTCGGTCACGTCCGTGCAGGCGATCTACGTCCCCGCCGACGACCTCACCGATCCGGCCCCGGCAAACACGTTCGCCCACCTGGACGCATTCATCACGCTCTCCCGGTCGATCTCCGAGAAGGGGATCTATCCGGCGATCGATCCGCTCGACTCGAGCTCGCGCGCGCTCGCCCGGGGAATCGTCTCCGACGAGCACTACGACACGGCGACGCGCGTTCAGGAGGTGCTCCAGCGCTATCGCGAGCTGCAGGACATCATCGCGATCCTCGGCATCGACGAACTCTCCGACGAGGACCGTCTGGTCGTGCAGCGCGCACGGAAGATCGAGCGCTTCCTCTCGCAGCCGATGTTCGTGGCCGAGGCCTTCACGGGCCAGGAGGGCAAGTACGTCAAGCTCGAGGACACGATCCGAGGCTTCATCGAGATCCTCGAAGGCAAGCACGACGACCTGCCCGAGCAGGCCTTCTACATGGTGGGCACGATCGAGGAAGCTGTCGCGAAGGCACGGGAGCAGTCGGGCGAGGTGACACCGGAGGAGCCCGAGGACGAGCAGCCCGAGCCGGACGAAGAGGGACAGCCCGCCGCCGAGGAAACCGAAGCCGTTCCCGCCTAGCGCCCGTTGGCTGACGACAGAAAGACGTTCTCCGTCTCGCTCGTGACGCCTGACGGGCCGGTCTTCGACGACGAGGCCGAGATGATCGTCGTGCCCGGTGAGGCCGGCGAGGTCGGCGTGCTCGCCAGGCACGCTCCGTTGATCGCCCTCCTGAAGGCCGGGTCCACGCGCGTGTACAAGAGCGTCGACAGCGCGGACATCCAGGAGTTCGCCACGGGCCCCGGCTTCTTCACCGTCGAAGAAGACCGGGCTCTCGCCCTCGTCGACGCCGCGGTGGACGTCAAGGAGATCGACGAGGAAGTCGCCCGCCGGCAGCTCGACGAGGCCCGCGAGCAGCTCGAGCGCCTCGACCGCGGCGAGTCCGAAGACATCGACCGCTGGCAGGTGGAACAGCGGCTCAAGCACGCCGAGAACCAGCTCTCGGCTCTGGGGCGCAGCTGATGCGGGCGTTCGCTCCGGGCATCTATCCCCGCTCCGAGTCGCTCGTGCAGGCAACCCGAGATCTCGACCGTGGGCGGACGACGCCGGATGCGGTTGACGATCAGGTCCGGAAGGACCGCGACGAGCTGGTCGCGGTTCAGCAGGAGGCCGGTCTCGACCTGCTCAGCGACGGGATGCTCACGTGGCAGGACCTGTTCCGCCCTCTGCTCGAGGCGAGCGACGGGCTTGAGCCGGGCGCGCTGACGCGCTTCCTCGACACGAACACCTTTTACCGCGCACCGCACGCGACGAGCGCGAGGCCCAAGCTCGCGCGCCCTCTCGACGAGCGGTACATCGCGCCCTTGCCCG
This sequence comes from Gaiellaceae bacterium, assembly GCA_035554095.1. Taxonomy (GTDB): domain Bacteria; phylum Actinomycetota; class Thermoleophilia; order Gaiellales; family Gaiellaceae; genus 13-2-20CM-68-14. The sequence continues at coordinate 4,812 of DATMIX010000049.1, forward strand.
GGCCGCGGCTCGTGACCCTGCCGTCGCCCTGGGCGCTGGCCGAGGGCACCGGCGTCAAGCCGAAGACCATGGCCGAGAACGTGCTCAAGCCCGTGATCGACTCCGTCGACGCGGAGCTGGTGGTTCTCGCCGAGCCGTTCTTCGGGCGTAGCGAGACAGCCGAGGTCGCCGAGCTCGAAGAGGCGGTCGAGGCGCTCAGGGGCGGTGTCCAGATCGCGTTGCAGCTGACGTTCTGCGACGCTCGGAAGCCGCTGGAGCAGGGGCTCGCGGACCTCCCGGCCGACGCGGTGGGGATCGATTTCTACGGGACCCACCTGACGGACGTCCCGCAGGGCACAGGGAAGCTCGTGCTCGCCGGCGTGATCGACGCCCGCAGCTCGACCGTCGAGGAGCCGCGCGAGCTGGCCGCCTTCGCCCGGCAGCTGCGGGTCGAGCACGGTGTCGAGAATCTGGCCCTCGTGCCGAACGGAGATCTCCAGTTCGTCTCCGAGCGGATCGCGCGGGAGAAGCTGCTCCGTTTGGGCAAGGCGAAGACGGCTACGGTAGCGGCGGCAGCATGAACTTCCTGACGCACGAGATCGGTTCGCTCGCGAAACCGCCTTGGCTGGTGAAGACGTCGGCCGGGACGCCGCTCGAGGAGAGCGACGTCGAGCACGCGAGAACATGGGGCGAAAAGGTCGGTGTCGACGGCCACGAAGAGCTCGTCGAGAAGCTTCGCGGCGGCACGGACCTCGACAAGGACGACCTCGGCCGCTGGGCCAGCCGCTACGCGCTTCGGCTGCTCGAGAGCGCGGGCCTCGAGATCGTCTACGACGGCGAGCAGCAGCGGACGGAGATGTACAACTGGGCCGTTGCCCACTCGCACGGGTTTGCGCCCCGCGGCACCGTCCGCAGCTTCGACAACAAGTACTACGCCAAGTCGGCGGTCACCGAGGAGCCGTCGCTCGGCGAGCCGTACCACAACGACGAATTCGAGTTCATGCAGTCGGTCGCCAATCACGACCTGAAGATCCCGGTCACCGGCGCCTACACGATCGCGGTCTGGTCGTACGACGAGCACTACGCCCCCCAGACAGGCCGGCTCGGGGTCGGGCACGGCCGGAACGAGGAGCTCGCCGCGCGTCGCGAGTTCGCGGTCGACGTCGCCCGCAACGTCATCCGCCCGAACCTCGAGGCGTTGATCGACCTCGGCGCGAAGTGGATCCAGATCGACGAGCCCGGCGCCTCGACGGAGGCCGACGAGCTCGACATCTTCGTCGAGAGCTTCAACGAGAGCGTCGAGGGCCTCGACTGCTTCTTCTCGACACACCTCTGCTTTTCCGACTACGACCTCTTTTTCCCCGCGATCGAGCAGATGAACGGTTGCAAGCAATACTGCGTCGGTTTCGCCAACTACGACAGCCGCGAGCTGGGGACGTCCGGCGCCGACCGGCCGGGCTACGAGGTGATCTCCAAGTTCCGCGACCTGCCGTACGAACCAAGCCTCGGCCTCGGCGTCCTCGACATCCACACCGACTTCGTCGAGTCGCCGGAGCTCGTCCGCGACCGCATCCTCTATGCCGTGGAGGTCTTCGGCGATCCCGCCCGAATCCACGTCTGTCCGGACTGCGGTCTGCGGACCCGTAGCTGGGAGGTCGCTTACGAGAAACTCAGGAACATGGTCGAGGGTACGAAGCTCGCGGAAGAGGCCCTTAGCGGCGCCACCGCAGGGGCGAGGGCCTAGCCGAGAGCTTGGCTATTCTCGACCTCCGGCGGGCGCCCTCGTGGCGCTTTTGCACATCTAGGCCCTGATGCGAACCACACTTAAGCGAGGAATCGGCCGCGGGGCCGGGACGAACGGCAACGGCAATGTGACGCTGCCGCCTGGCGCCCTGACGCCCGTCGCGCGCTACCGGCAGCCGGCGCGGTCGCGGCCGAGTTTCGCGGCGCGCGTCGGCAAGTTCTTCCTCGGACTGCTCGTGATCGTGCTGATGGTCGCCGGAGGCGCGGCGGGCGGCCTCTACCTCTACGGGCACGATTTCGCGGCCGCGACCGCACCGCACTCGCGTGCGATGAAGGAGGCGTCCACCAGGCTCGCCTACGTGTCGCCCGACAAGCCCGCAGTCGCGCTCGTGATCGGCTCCGACCACCGCTTCGTCGACGGGAAGGACCCCGGGCGCTCAGACACCCTGATGCTCATCCGGACCGATCCCTCGTCGAAAACCGTTTCGATGCTCTCCTTCCCCCGAGACCTGCGAGTCGAGATCCACTGCCCGGGCCGGGGGACGTTCGTCGACAAGATCAACGCCGCCTATTCGACCTGCGGCCCGAGCGGCCCGCTCGAGACGGTCAAGGCGCTGACGAACGTCCCGATCAACTACCTGATCAGCGTCAACTTCGTCGGCTTCGTCGACGCGGTGAACAAGCTGGGCGGCGTCTACATGGACGTCGACCGCCGCTACTTCAACGACCGCACAGGCCCGTTCGGGTACGCGGCGATCGATCTGAAGCCCGGCTATCAGAAGCTGAACGGCAAGCAGGCGCTCGACTTCGTCCGCTACCGCCACACGGACTCCGACCTCTACCGCGTCGCGCGGCAGCAGATGTTCGTGCGGGCCGCGAAGGAGCGGATTGCGCGCTTCTCCAGGTTCCGCGTCCCCTCGCTGCTGAAGGCGATCAAGAAGAACGTCGAGATCGGGCGATCCGGCGGCAAGGGCGTGACGTTCTCGACGATGGTCAACTACGCCCAGTTCTTCCACGGACTGCCGGGCGGCCACTTCGTCCAGGTCCGCATCCAGGGGCTCGAAGGCTTCACCGATCTCACCACAGCGCCCCAGAACATCAGCGACGCCGTGCAGGCGTTCATGAACCCCGACCCCGAGGAGCCGCAGAAGGCGAACGCCGCCGCGCTCAAGGAGAAATACCGCCCGAAGGTCAGGGGCATCAATCCGAAGTCGATCTTCACCACGGTTCTGAACGGCAACGGCGTCACCGGCTCGGCCGCGGTTGCGGGGACGCAGCTAAAGGAGCGCGGCTACGTGATCCTCCAGCCGCCGGACACGCTCCGCGCCGACTCGCCCGACGGGTGGAACCACGAGCGGACGCGGATCTTCTTCGACGCGACCGCGAAGCGCGGAAGGCGGGCCGCGGCGCAGGTCGCGAAGCTCTTCTCCAACGTCTCGATCGGGCGGCTGACCCCACGCTTCCGGCCCTACGCGAACGGTGCCACGCTCGTCGTCGTCGTCGGCAAGTCGTACACGGGCTCGCTGGTCGGCGTGAGCTCCGGCACGGCAATCCCGAAGCACCAGCCGCCCCATACCACCCGGTACCCGAGCGCCACGCTCGCGCTCATGCGCGGAATCCGGCGCCAGGTCCCGTTCAGGCTCGAGTACCCGACGGTGATCGACCGCAGCTCACGCGTCGACAACGAGCCGCCGAATCCGCGCGTCTACACGATCCAGGGGCACAAGGCGGTGCGGCTCGTCTTCAGCACCGGCACGCCGGGCGAGTTCTGGGGGATCCAGGAGACGAACTGGGCGGCCGCGCCGGTGCTGTCGGAAAAGAACTTCCACCGGCACTTCGGCAAGCGGACCTTCGACTTCTACTACTCCGGCGCGCACCTGCACATGATCGTCCTGCGCGAGCATGGAGCCACCTACTGGGTCGTGAACACGCTCGTCGACTCGCTCTCGAATGAGACGATGATCGCGATCGCACGCGGGTTGCGGCCTCTAAGCTGACGCGCGTGAACGGGGAGCGGAAAGAGCCGCTCGCGATCTTCGGGGCCGGCTGGGTCGGGCTGGTCACGGGCGCGTGCTTCGCCGACCTCGGCCACACCGTCACGATCCGCGACGTCGTCCCAGAGAAGATCGAGCGCCTGAGGGAAGGCGAGCTGTCGTTCTTCGAGCCCGGCCTCGCGGAGCTCGTGGAGAAGAACCGCAAGCGCCTGACCTTCACGCTGGACGCGGCCGAGGCCGCCCAGGCGGCCGAGCTTCTCTTCGTCTGCGTCGACACGCCGCCCACGTACTCGGGCGACGCCGACCTCTCGCGCGTCTGGACCGTGATCGACGAGCTGCCGCGACTCGAGCGGCGGGTGATCCTCGTGATGAAGAGCACCGTTCCGGTGGGCACCGGCGACAAGGTTCGGGCGGCCCTCGAGGCGCGAGGGCTCGATCACATCGGCTACGTGTCGAACCCCGAGTTCCTCGCCGAGGGCGGGGCGGTGCGCGATTTCATGCATCCCGACCGAGTCGTCGTCGGCTCCTTCGCCGCCGCAGACGGCGAGCGGGTCGCCGGGCTCTACGCGGAGATGGAGGCGCCGATCGTCCGCGCCGACGTCGCGTCCGCCGAGATGATCAAGCTCGCCGCCAACGCGTTCCTCGCGACACGGATCAGCTTCATCAACGAGATCGCAAACGTCTGCGAGGTGACCGGCGCCGACGTGGAGAAGGTCGCAGAGGGCGTCGGCCTCGACCATCGGCTCGGGCCGCATTTCCTGAAAGCGGGAGTCGGCTTCGGGGGGTCGTGCTTCCCCAAGGACACGTCTGCGTTGAAACAGCTCGCCTCGAACTCGGGCTACCACTTCCAGCTGCTCTCGGCCGTGATCGAGGTCAACGAGCTGCAGAAGCGGCGTGTGATCAACAAGCTTCAGAAGTATCTCGGCCGGCTCCGCGGGAAGCGGATCGCCTTGCTCGGCCTCGCGTTCAAGGCCAACACCGACGACATGCGGGAGGCGCCGTCGGTCGTGCTCGCCTCGCGGCTCCTCGCCGAAGGCGCCGACGTACGGGCGTACGACCCGGTCGCGAAGCCCGGCGACCTGGTCAGCGGGATGGCAACGTGCGACAGCGTCGCCGAGGCCGTGCGCGACGCCGACGCGGCGGTGATCGTGACGGACTGGGACGAGTTCCGGTCGATCGTCTCTGCGGAGCTGCGCGACTCGATGCGGCGGCCACTGATCATCGACGGCCGAAACCTGCTCGATCCGGACGAGGCCCGCGCCGCCGGCTTCACCTACGAGGGAATCGGCCGGGCGTCGTCACCTCTCGCAGCGCTGCCCGAGACGGACGAGCGCGAGCCAGAGCTCGCCGAGTAGTGGAAGCGATCATCCTGGCGGGCGGCAAGGCCGAGCGGCTCGGCGACGCCGCGGGCGGACTGCCGAAGCCCCTCGTGCAGGTCGCCGGACGTCCGCTCGCAGGTTGGCAGATCGGCCTGCTTGCCCGCGCCGGTATCGAGCGGGTCATCGTCAGCTGCGCGGCGGGCACGGGAGACCGGTTCGGCGAGGAGCTCTCGGGCTTCGGAGCCGAGATCGCGATCGCCGAGGAGCAGGAACGGCTCGGGCGAGGCGGCGGCATCCGTTTCGCCGCCCGGCAGCGGCGGGAGACCGGCGACGTCCTCGCGCTGAACGGCGACGAGCTGCTCGACGTCGACTTCCGCGCGCTGCTCGAGCGCCACGCGGCGAACGGCGCGGCCGCAACGATCACCGTCGCGCAGCCGAAGTCTCCTTTCGGCGTCGTCGAGCTCGACGACGACCGCGTCTCCGGCTTCGCCGAGGGCGGCACGATCGACTGTTGGGTCAGCTGCGGCATCTACGTCCTCGGCGACGAAGCGCTCGACCGTTTCCCGGAACGCGGAGACCACGAGTCGACGGCCTTCCCGGAGCTCGCGGAGGAGGGAAAGCTGCACGCCTTCCGCCACGAGGGCCCCTGGCTGACGGTGAACACGCCCAAGGATTTGCGGCGCGCCGAGGAATACGTCTCCGCCCACCCTGAGTGGCTGGCGGCCGGTCGAGCGAACGAACGGGGCGGGGCGTAGGATCGCTCCGTCGTGGACCGGCCGTTGACGTCGCCGAACCTGGAAACCTTGGATCGTTTCTCGTTCTCACCCGACCGGGTCGACAAGCCGTGGGGCTACGAGTTGGTCTGGGCGAAGACCGACGCCTACGCGGGCAAGATCCTCTTCATCCGTGCGGGCGAGGCGCTCAGCCTCCAGTTCCACCGCGTGAAGGACGAAAGCTGGTACGTCCTCGAGGGAAGGGCAGAGCTCGAGCTCGGCGCGGTCGGTCAGGCTGTCACGAAGACCGAGGTGGTGGCCGCCGGCGCCGCGTTCCACTTCCAGCCCGGGACCGTCCACCGCGTTCGGGCCGTGGAGGACACGACGATCCTCGAGGTCTCCACGCCCGAGCTCGAGGACGTCGTCAGGCTCGAGGATTCCTACGGACGAGAGGGCACTGCAGAACCCTGACATATCTCTGTTAAGGTTCGGCGCGTGGACGGGCTGACGGTGGGCGAGGCCGCTGCGCGCACGGGGTGGTCGCCCCGGATGCTCCGCTACCTCGAACGCGCCGGCTTGGTCGTTCCGCGCCGCACCCCGGGCCGATACCGCAGCTACGGCCTCCTGGAGCTGAACCAGCTCCGGTCGCTGAAAGAGCTTCGCCGACGTTTCGGCGTCGGCATCGACGACCTCGCCTTCACGATCCGGCTCCAGCAGGAGCCGGCGCTGCAGGCGGCCGTGACGACGTGGCTTGCCGGGACGCAGCTGTCCGCCCTCGACTGGGAGCAGCGCAAGCACGAACGCCTGCTCGCCGCCTGATTTCAACCTCAACCGAGAGGATCGAATGGCCACCACCAAGCGCCACGACGTGAGAGATCTCTCCCTCGCGCCCGAGGGAGTTCGCAGGATCGAATGGGCCGATCGGCAGATGCCCGTGCTCGCAGCGATTCGCGAGCGTTTCGAGCAGGAGCAGCCGCTGGCCGGTTACCGCGTCGCAGCTTGCCTGCACGTGACGAGCGAGACGGCGAACCTGATGCGGACGCTCAAGGCCGGCGGGGCCGACATCGTCCTCTGCGCCTCGAATCCGCTCTCGACCCAGGACGACGTCGCGGCAGCCATGGTCGAGGAGTACGACATCGCCGTCTTCGCGATCAAGGGCGAGGACAACGACACCTACTACCAGCACATCGAGGCCGCGGTCGATCACAAGCCGCAGCTGACGATGGACGACGGCGCAGACGTGATCGGGGTGCTGCATTCGCACCGCCGTGAGCAGCTCGGGGACATCCTGGGCGGCATGGAGGAGACGACGACCGGGGTCATCCGCCTCAAGGCGCTCGAGCGGGACGGCGCGCTGGGTTTTCCGGTGATCGCAGTCAACGACGCCAACACCAAGCACATGTTCGACAACCGCTACGGGACGGGGCAGTCGACGATCGACGGCATCCTCCGCGCGACGAACGTCCTGCTCGCGGGCCGCACGTTCGTTGTCGCCGGGTACGGCTGGGTCGGCAAGGGCGTCGCTTTGCGCGCCCGCGGCATGGGCGCCCACGTGGTCGTGACCGAGGTCGATCCGCTCCGTGCTCTGGAGGCCACGATGGACGGTTTCGAGGTCATGCCGATGGACCGGGCGGTCGAGAAGGGCGACATCTTCTGCACCGCCACCGGCGACAAGTCCGTTATCACCGGCGAGCACATCCAGCGGATGAAGGACGGCGCGATCCTCTCCAACACCGGGCACTTCAACGTCGAGATCGAGATCCCGGCGCTGCGGTCGATCGCGAAGGAGTCGCGGAAGGCACGCGAGTTCGTGGAGGAGTTCGAGCTCGAGGACGGGCGCAGGATCTACCTCGTCGCCGAGGGCCGGCTGGTCAACCTCTCGTCCGCCGAGGGACATCCGGCGGCCGTGATGGACATGTCGTTCGCGAACCAGGCGCTCTCGTCGGAGTACGTCGTCTCGAACGCCGCCAGCCTCGAGCGCAAGGTGTATCCGGTGCCGAACGAGATCGACGCCGAGATCGCGCGCCTCAAGCTCGAGACGCTGGGGATCGACATCGACACGCTGAGTGAGGAGCAGGCCAAGTATCTCGCCTCTTGGGACGAGGGAACCTGAGCTGAAGGCGGTCGTCCTCGCCGCCGGTTACGCGACCCGGCTCTACCCGCTGACGCGCGACCGGCCGAAACCGCTGCTCGAGGTCGGGGGACGCCCGATTCTCGAGCGGCTGCTCGAGCAGCTCGCGGAGGTCGAGGCGCTCACGGACGTCTACGTCGTCACGAACTCGCGGTTCGCCGAGGCGTTCCGTGATTTCGCGGCCGGCTGGGAGGGCCGGCTTCGCATCTCGGTCGTCGACGACGGCACCACGGACGACCAGAACAAGCTGGGGGCGATCGGCGATCTCGCGCTCGTGATCGAGCGGGAGGGCCTCGACGATGACCTCATCGTCGCGGCCGGCGACAGCATCTTCAGCGGCGGGCTTGCCGACTTCGCCCGGGCGGGGCTCGCGAAGGACGCGCCGGTGATCGCCGTGTACGACGTCGGCAACGCCGACGCGATCAAGGGCTACAGCGCGATCACGGTGGACGGCGACGGGCGCATCGTCGCGTTCGAGGAGAAGCCCGCCGAGCCGGAGACCACGCTCGCGGGCATCGCGCTCTACTTCTATCCGCGCGCGGTCTTGCCCCAGATCCGGACGTACGTCGACGAGGGCAACAACCCAGACCAGCCGGGCCGGCTCGTCCAGTGGCTCTACCCGCGCCGCCCCTTCTACACCTGGCGCGTCCCGGGCCGGTGGTACGACATCGGCTCGAAGGAAACGCTGGCCGAAGCCGAGCGCGAGTTCCCCAGCTAGCCGCTCCGTCCCTTCGGGCGTGTCCCGGGGTCTGACCCCGGAGAGGCCCTCGGACAGGTCCGTGTTCGAACGAGTAAGCAGCCCAAATGCAGGTCTTTTGGCCGTTTCAGGCGTGTCCTGGGGTCTGACCCCGGGACACGCCTGTTTCGGACCGGGGTGAAGTTCCGGCGGCGTTCTTTCACACCCTCGGCACAGGAGCCGGCCTACCGTCACGGCGTGCTCGACTTGCTGCTGCCCCAGCGGTGTGTCGTCTGCGCCCGCGGTGGGACGCAGCTCTGCGAGGCATGCCTCGCAGAGCTGCCGCGCGTGACGCCGCCGCTCTGCGCGCGCTGCGGCGCGCCGACAGCCTGGCCGGTCCGGCGTTGCCGCGAGTGTGCGGGGCGCCGCCTGGCGTTCGCGAGCGCGCGGGCCGCGGTGGTCTACGACCCGCGGGTGCGGGCGGTCGTGGCGGCCTGGAAGGATCGCGGGCTGCGGCGGCTGGACGCGGCTGCTGCCGACCTCGCCGCCGAAGCCGTGCCACGGCCGAGAGCTGCGGCCGTGACGTTCGTGCCGGCCGACGACGACCGGCGCCTTCACCGCGGCCACGACCCGCCTCGCCGGCTCGCGGAGCTACTCGCGCTGCGCTGGGAGCTGCCGGCCGAGGCGCTGCTGCGGCGGACGCGCATCGCCAAACCGCAGCGCGGCCTCTCGCGTGCCGACCGCCGCCGGAACGTCGCGGGCGCCTTCGCGGCGCCGGGCCGGGTGCCCACGCAGGTCGTCCTCGTCGACGACGTCTACACGAGCGGCGCGACCGCGAATGCGGCCGCCTCGGCGCTCCGGAAGGCGGGCGCGCGACGCGTCGAGGTCGTGACTTTCGCGCGGGTCGTCCGATAGATTGAACCTGTGCAGCTTCGCGTGAAGGGCCGCGGGGTCGAGGTCAGCGACGCGATCCGTTCCTATGCCGAGAAGCGGCTCGGAAAGCTCGAACGCCAGCTGCCGGATCCACGCATCGAGCTGGAGCTCTCCGAAGAGCACAATCCGTCGATCCGGAACCATCACGTTGCTGAGGCGACCGTGTGGACGAAGGGCCCTGTCCTGCGCGCGAAGGAGAGCTCGAACGACATGCGCGCCTCGATCGATCAGCTCGTCGACAAGCTCGAACGCCAGATCACCCGTTACCGCGGCAAGCGAAAGGACCGCCGTCACGGCCGCGGCGCTCAGCCGCCACCGGATGGAGGGATTCCGATGGACACCGACGACCCGCAGATCGTCAGGACGAAGCAGTTCGCCGTGAAGCCGATGACCGCCGAGGAGGCCGTGCTGCAACTCGAGCTCGTCGGTCACGACTTCTTCGTGTTCCGGAACGCCGACAGCGACGCGATCAACGTCCTCTACCGCCGCGACAAGGGTGGCTACGGGCTGATCGAGCCCGAGTAGCGGTGGGTCTGTTCAGGCGCGAGCGCCTCCACGAGCGGCTCGCGCGCGAGGGCGGCATGCTGGACGAAGGCGTCCGCGCGACCTGGGACGAGGTCGGCATCCACGGCATCGCCCGCCCGCGCCAGTGGGACGTGGTCGCGGTCGCCGAAGCTCCGGCACTCGAGGGCGACAAGGTCGATTTCGTCGCACTCGACGACGGCTCCTTGATCGTCGAGGAGCAGCAGGGCGACGCGTCGCTCGAGCCGCTCGCGGCCGCTGTCGAGCGGCGGCTCGACCCACCCTACCGCGCCGCCGCCGCGAGGCAGACCGAGGTTCTCTGGGCGGTCTCGGCCAGGCGGATCGAGACGGCCACGTTTGCGGCCGACGGCGAGCGGCTCGAGCTCACGCAGACGCCCGAGGGCAAGACCTTCCTCGTCGACGGCCTGCCGGCGTTCGGCACGGTC
>DATMIX010000050.1:0-28021 GCA_035554095.1 Gaiellaceae bacterium
GGCCACTCGCATCCGCGCGTCGTCGAGGCGGCGCAGCAGCAGCTGGAGAGGTTCTCGCACAACGATTTCACGATCGTCCCCTACGAGGTCTACGTCACGCTCGCGGAGCGCCTGCTCGCTGCCTCGCCCTTCAGCAGGCCCGCCAAAGCGGCCTTTTTCAACGCGGGTACCGAGGCGATCGAGAACGCCATCAAGTTCGCGCGTGCTCACACGGGCCGGCCTGCCGTGATCGCGTTCGAAGGAGGCTTCCACGGCCGAACGCTGCTCTCCCTGTCGCTGACCTCGAAGACCCACCCTTACAAGGCGGGTCTCGGGCCGTTCGCGCCGGAGGTCTACCGGGTGCCCTTCCCGAACGACTACCGCGGCCCCACCGCGACCGAGGCGCTCGAGACCCTCGAGCGGACGTTGATCACGCAGGTGGCGGCCGAGACGGTCGCGGCGATCGTGATCGAGCCCGTTCAGGGCGAGGGCGGCTTCGTCGTCGCGCCCAGGGAATTCATGGAGGGTGTGCGCCGGATCTGCGACGAGCATGGGATCGTCATGGTCGTCGACGAGGTCCAGACGGGCTTCGGGCGCACGGGCAAGCTGTTCGCGATCGAGCATTACGGGATCGAGCCCGACTTGATGACGATCGCGAAGTCGATCGCGGCCGGGCTGCCGCTCTCCGGCGTGCTCGGCAAGGCCGAGATCATGGACGCCCCGGGCGATTCCGCGATCGGCGGCACCTACGTCGGCAACCCGGTGGCGCAGGCCGCCGCTCTCGCGGTCCTCGACGTCTTCGAGGAGGAGGAAATCAACGACCGCGCGCGCCAGATCGGCGAGACGATCCGCGCTCGGATGGACTCGTGGCGCGAGCGCTGGCCGCAGATCGGCGACGTCCGCGGGCTCGGGGCGATGCTCGCGATCGAGCTCGTCCGCGATCCCGCGACGAAGGAGCCGGACGCGGACACGGCGTCCGCGATCGTCGAGGCGGCGTCCGGACGGGGCCTCCTGCTCTTGAAGTCCGGCATCTACTCGAACTGCATTCGCGTGCTCGCGCCGCTCGTCCTGACGGACGCCGAGGTCGACGAAGCCCTCGCCGTTTGGGAAGAGGCGCTCGAGACGACCCTCGGCCACTAGCGGCGCACACGGCTACGCTGAGATCCGTGGTCGGGGAACTGATCGCGGACCGCTACGAGCTGGAGGAGCTCGTCGGCTCCGGCGGAATGTCGAGCGTCTACCGCGCGCACGATCGCCTGCTCGAACGCAGCGTCGCGCTGAAGATCCTGCACGAGCAGTACACGCGCGACGACGACTACGTCGAGCGCTTTCGCCGCGAAGCTCGGTCGGTCGCGCAGCTCGCGCATCCGAACATCGTCACGGTCATCGACCGCGGCGAGCAGGACGGGCGCCAGTTCATCGTCTTCGAGTACGTCGACGGCGAGAACCTCAAGGAGCTCGCCGACCGCGAGGGACCGCTGCACCCGCACGACGCGATCGAGCTCGCGCTGCAGGTGGCACGGGGCCTCTCATTCGCGCACGACCAGGGGCTCGTCCACCGCGACGTCAAGCCCCAAAACGTGCTGCTCGACGCCGACGGGCGGGCGAAGGTGACGGACTTCGGCATCGCGCGGTCGCTCGACGTGGACGGCATGACGGTCACCGGGACGATCATGGGGACGAGCAACTACATCGCGCCGGAGCAGGCGCGCGGGCAGCCGGTCGACGAGCAGACCGACGTCTACTCGCTCGGCTGCGTCCTCTTCGAGCTCCTGACCGGAGACGTCCCCTACGAGGGCGACAACTTCGTCACGGTGGCGATGCGGCACGTCAACGACCCGGTTCCGAGCGTGCGGACTTACCGCCCGGACGTCCCGCAGAGGCTCGACTGGGCGATCCAGCGCGCGATGGCCAAGGACCACGAGGAGCGCTACGGCTCGATGGAGGAGTTCGCCGAGGAGCTGGAGGCTTGCTACATGGACCTCGGCAGCGAGGAAGGTGCCACGATGATCGCGCCTCCGGCACGCCGCCCGCCGAAGTCGAGGCCGAGGCAGCGGCAGGGTCGGGCGGCGCGTCGCGGCCGGGGCTTCGCCATCTGGCCTGCGGTCCTGCTCGGCGTCGCACTGGCCGCACTCGCCGGAGCTTTGCTCGGGGTGCTTCTACTGGGCGGCGACGATTCGAAGGGCACGCCTCCTCGCCCGTCCGGACCCGTCCGCTGGCAGGACGCGACTGCTTACGACCCCGACGGCGACCAGACCGAGCACGACGCCGAGGCTCCGAACGCGATCGACGGCGATCCAGTCACGTACTGGACGACCGAGCGTTACCAGAGCTTCGACAAGGAGGGCGTCGGTTTGATCCTGAGGGCGCGCCGTGCCGTCTCGCCCAAGACCTTGACCTTCACGACCGACACCCCGGGATTCACGGCAGAGATTCAGTCGGGCAATTCGCCGTCGGGGCCGTTCAGCCGGGCTTCAGGTCCACGAACGGCCGGCCCCACCACCGGGTACTCGCTCAACCGCGGAGGCCGCTACTTCGTGATCTGGATCACGGATCTGGGCGACAACGAGAGCGTCCACATCAACGAGGTGCGAGCGCGCTAGACCCTCCTAGTACTCGAGCCGGGCGCGGCGCTCGTGTCGTTCCAGCGCGAGCTCGACCAGGCGGTCGAGCAGCTCCGAGTACGGGATCCCCGACGCCTCGAAGAGCTCCGCGTAGACGCTCGTCGCGGTGAAGCCCGGGATCGTGTTCAGCTCGTTGACGAGTACCTCGCCGCCCTCGCGGACGAAGAAATCGACGCGCGCCATGCCCTCGACCTCGGCCACGACGCAGCTCTCGACGGCCAGGCGCTGGACCCGCTCGATCTGCTCCTGCGGGATCCGCGGCGGGACGATCAGGTCCATGCCGCCCTCGTCGTACTTGGCCGAGTAGTCGTACCAGTCCTCGGCGTCGAACCCGTGCGAGACGATCTCGCCGGGAAGCGACGCGATCGGGTTGCGGTTGCCGAGCACACCGCACTCGACCTCGACCCCTGCGACGAACTCCTCGACGAGCACCTTCTCGTCGTGGCGGAAGGCGAGCTCGACCGCGGGCGCGAGCTCCTCCTCCGAGCGAACCTTCGAGATCCCCACCGATGAGCCGAGCCGGGCCGGCTTGACGAAGACCGGGTAGCCAAACGGGTTCGCCGGCTCGTCTCCGATCCGCAACGTGATGTTCCGGGTCACCGGGATGCCCGCGTCGCGCATGACCGCCTTGAACTTGTCTTTGTCCATTGCCAGAGCGGAGCCGAGCACCCCCGCCCCGACGTAGGGGACGTTCGCCAGCTCGAGAAGGCCCTGGACGGTTCCGTCCTCACCGAACGGGCCGTGGAGCACCGGGATGACGACGTCAACCTCGCCCAGCGTCTCGGGCACCTTCGCGGTCGGCACCGGGAGCGTCTCGGCCGGGTTGCCCGCGGCGAGCTCGCGGCCGTTGCCGGAGCCGAGCTCCCAGCGGCCGTCCCGCCCGATCTCGACCGTGACCGGCTCGTACCGATCGGGGTCGAGCGACCCGAGCACCGACCGCGCCGATTCGACCGAGACGTCGTGCTCGCTCGAGCGGCCTCCCATGAGGACGGCGATGCGGACACGCCGGCTCATGGGACCGTGCCCGTGAAGCGGCCGACGACGATGGTGACGGTCGAGCCCGTGGGGGCGTCGTCCCCGCCGGCCGGAGTCTGGTCGATCACGATCCCGTCACCGCTCGGGTCCGCCACGTCCTGGAACGTCTCCTTCACCTTGAACCCCGACCCCTCGAGCAGGGCCTTCGCCGTCGGCTCGTCCTGATCCGTGACGTCCGGCACCGGCGTCGTGGCGGTCGTGCCGCGCGAGGCGGTGAGCGTCACGGTCGTGCCGGCGCCGACCCTGGTGCCCGCGCCGGGTGACTGGGAAAGGACGGTGTCGGCCGGCTGGTTCGAGTCGACGACGCTCTTCGCGACCTTCAGACCCGCCGCAAGGAGCGCCGAGCGTGCGCTGGCGTACGACTGGCCGACGACGTTCGGGATCTCGATTTGCTGGACGCCCTGCGAGACGTTGATCCGGACCTTCGCATCCCGGAAGACCTTGCTCCCCGCCGGCGGGTCCTGGGCCGTGACGGTGTCGGTCGTCTTGGACGAGTAGACCTTTGCGACGAAGACCTTCAGGTGGGCCGCCGTGAGCTGGGCGACCGCGTCGCCCTGCGTCTTGCCGACGACGTCGGGAACGGTCACCTTAGCCCGCCCGGTCGAGACCGTGATCCGGACCGCGTTCCCTTTGTCGGTCTTCTCGCCCCCCTCGGGGCTCTGCCCGATGACGATGCCACGCGCGAACGTCTCGTTGGTGTGCTTCAGGACCCTGACCTTCAGACCCTTGTCCCGGATCTTCGCCTGGGCCTGGGCCTGTCGCAGGCCGACCACGAACGGGACCGAGACGGGCTTGTTCGCGTTCAGCTGGTCGCTGATCTTCTCGTAGGCGAACCAGGCCGCGAAGCCGGCGCCGACCAGCAAGAGCAGTGCCAGCAGCCACGGCCAGATCGACCGCGAGCGCCGTGGCGGCCCCTCGTAGCCGTAGTAGGCCGCCGGCGGCGTGCGGGTGGGTGGTTGCGGCGGCGCGACCTTCGTCGGCCGCGGCGCGATGATCGTCGGCGCGCCCGAGATGCCCGCGCCTGCGAGGACGGCCGTCGCCGCATCCGCCGTCTCGGGGGAGACGCCGAGGCCGCGCGCCATGCGGGCCAGGTCGGCGTCCATCTCCTCGGCCGTCTGGTAACGGTCCTCGGGATCCTTCGCCAGCGCGCGCAGGACGACGAGGTCGAGATCCTCGGGCACGTCCTCACGCTCCTCGCTCGGCGGCACCGGCACCTCCGAGAGGTGCTTCATCGCGATCTCGAGCGCGGTGTCGCCGGTGAACGGGACCTTGCCCGTCAGCATCTCGTAGAGGACGACCCCGACGGAGTAGACGTCGGAGCGCTGATCGACGGGGGCCCCCTTCGCCTGCTCGGGCGAGAGGTACTGCGCGGTGCCGATGATCGAGCCGACCTCGGTCATCTGGCTGGCGCCGGAGCGGGCGATGCCGAAGTCCGTCACCTTCAACCGGCCATCGCCGTCGACGACGACGTTGTGCGGCTTGATGTCTCGGTGCACGATCCCGTGCCGGTGGGCGTAGCCGATCGCGGCGAGGATCTGGCGCGTGTAGTCGATCGCGATCCGGATCGGCGTCGGGCCGCGGCTCACGATCAGCTCCTTGAGCGAGCGGCCGGACAGGTACTCCATCGCGATGTAGTAGGTGCCCTCCGCCTCGCCGCGGTCGTAGATCGAGACGATGTTCGGATGGGACAGCCCTGCGGCGTTCTTCGCCTCGCGCCGGAAGCGCTCGATGAAGGAGTCGTCGGCCGCGTGACGGTCGTCGAGGATCTTGATCGCGACCCGGCGGCCGAGCTCCTGGTCCTCGGCGAGGTAGACGTTCGCCATCCCGCCGGCACCGAGCTTTCGGATGATCAGGTAGCGCCCGTCGAAGACGGCGTCGATCAGCGTGTCGCCCGTGATGGCCACGATCTTGTTACTTCGACCCTCGATTGAGCACGGCCTGCATCAACACCTTGGCGATCGGGGCGGCCGTCGTGCCGCCGAACCCTCGCTGGTTCTCGAGGGCCACGGCGACGGCGACCCTGGGATCGTCGGCGGGCGCGAAGCAGATGAACCACGTCGTGTTGATCCCGGTCGCGCCGGTTTCGGCCGTTCCCGTCTTGCCGGCGACCCGGACCCCGGGGATCGCCGCGGCACCGCCGGTGCCGTCGTTGACGGCGGCGACCATCATCGACGTGATCTCGTTCGCCGTCCCCTTCGACATGACGCGATCCAGCTTCTTCGGCTTCACCCTCACGATCGTGTGGCCGTCCGGGTCGACGACGCGGAGCACGGCGGAGGGCTGCATCAGCTCGCCGCCGTTTGCGACGGCCGAGGCAACCATCGCCATCTGCAAAGGCGTCACCGACAGCCGCTCCTGCCCGAATGCCAGCCGCCCGGGGTCGACCTGCGTGTTGGGATCCTTCGGGAAGAAGAGGCGGCCGTGGTCGTAGAGGCCGCTCGCGGCCTTCTCGTCGTCGGGCAGCTCGATCGGCGGGTCCTTGTAGAAACCGAACTTCTTCGAGAAGTCGAGAATCAGGCCCGCCCCGAGCGCCTTGCCGATGTTGCAGAAGACGGAGTTGATCGAGTGCTGAAGGCCCTGGGCGAACGTCACCGTGCCGAAGGCTTCCACGGGCCCGTCGGGACTGGCGGCGTTCGACACCCGATCGCCGTACTCGATGCAGTAACCGGGATCCTCGAACGTCGAATCGGGTGAGAAGCGGTTCGAGTCCAGCGCCGTCGCGGCCGTGACGACCTTGAAGGTCGACCCGGGTGTGAACCGCCCGGCGGTTGCCCGGTCGAGCAGCGGGGCAGCGGGCCGGCACCCTGGGCTCGTCGTCCTGATCCGATTGAAGTGCTTCTCGACGAGGTTGGGGTCGTACGTCGGCTGGGATGCGAGTGCGTAGATCTTCCCCGTCTTCGGGTTCATGACGACGGCGGCGCCGCACTTGCCGGCGAGCTGCTCCATCGCCAGGCGCTGGATGCCGGGCCGGACGCTCAGGATCAGGTCGTTGCCCTCGATCGTGACGCCTTTCAGCTTGTCGAGGGTCTTGTCGAGGACGGTGCCGAGGTTGCTGTTCGAGGCTGTCAAGTAGGCATTCTCGGAGCGCTCGATCCCGGCGCGGGACCGAACCTGCGTCGCGTACCCGACGAGGTGGGCGTAGAGCGGCCCGTGCGGGTAGCGCCGGAAGAAGAGCGTCTGGCCGCCGACCTTCCTGCGCACGTTCCTTGCGAGCACGCTTCCGTCGGCCGCCCTGATCAGCCCGCGCTTGATGCGGAACTGCGCCACGCGCTGGATCGCGTTGTCCTGCTTCGCAGCGAGGCTCGCCGACGCCCACGTCTGCCACCACGTCGTGGCGACGATCAGCGCCGCAAGGAGGATCAGCGCGGCGACCGCGAGCTTCGTGATCTGGCGGTTCATCCGCCCCTCGGCGCGTTGGCGCGGTTGGAGATCAGAAGCAGTCCCGCGAGCAGGACGAAGTTGGCGACGACGCTCGAGCCGCCGTAGCTCACGAACGGCAGCGTGATGCCCGTCAGCGGGATCAGGCGCAGGATGCCGCCGACGATGATGAAGGTCTGCAGCGCGAAGCCGAACGTGAGGCCCGCGGCCAGGAGCTTCGAGAAGCCGTCGTCAGCCAGCAGCGCGAGCCGCATGCCGCGCGCGACGAAGACCATGAACAGGAGCAGCAGAGCCGCGATCCCGATCAGGCCGAGCTCCTGCGCGAGCGCGGAGTAGATGAAGTCCGTGTTGAGGTACGGGATCAGCTCCTTGCCCTCGGCCGTCTCGAATGTGCCCTTGCCGAGCCCGGTGCCGAACCAGTTGCCGTTCGCGACCGAGTAGAGGGATTTGACGAGCTGGTAGCTGCCGCAGTCCTGGCGCAGCGCCGTGTGGCCGTTGAGGGCGCAGTAGACCTTCTCGTCGGTCCACGGGTGGAGCCAGATCGTCACCCGCTCGTGCACGTGGGTGACCTGGGTGTAGACGAAGGCGGAGCCGGCCACGAAGAGCGCGAGCCCGATCGCGGTGAACAGGATCCGGCCGGTGGCGACGTAGAGCATCGCCAGGAAGATCCCGAAGTAGAGGAGCGCCGAGCCGAGGTCGTTCGTCTCGACGAGGACGAGCATCGCGCCGCCCCAGATGACGAGCAGCGGGCCGAAGTCCTTCAGGCGGCCCTGGGCGAGCACCTCGCGCTTCTCACGGAGGTAGCCGGCGAGAAAGACGATCAGGCAGATCTTCGCGATCTCGCCCGGCTGGAACTGGAGCGAGCCGACGTGAACCCACAGCCGTGCTCCGTTCACGGTGGTCCCGAGCACGGGCAGCGCGGGCAGCACGAGCAGGCCGATCGCCGTGAGGCCGAAGAGATACTTGTAGCCCTCGAGGCGCCGGTAGTCGCGCCGGAGCGCCCAGAGCGTCGCCGAGAAGACGCTCACGGCGACGATGATCCAGACGCCCTGCTTGAAGGCGTCGTCGGGGTTGATCCGGTAGATCTCCGTCAGGCCGATCGCGGTCAGGAGGGCCGCCATCGGGAGCAGATACGGGTCGGCCCACGGAACTGTGTAGCGGGCGACGAGATGGGCAGCGAGGTAGAGGCCCAGGAAGAACGCGGCGTACGAGAGTGACGCGGTCGAGATCACCGACTGCCGGGCGATGTAGACGCTCGCAAAGCCGAGCGCCGTGAGCGCGCCGACCACGACGAGGTTGAGCAGCTCCCGGTTGCGCAGACTCAAGCCGCTAGCGGGTCGAGAGGGTCCACAGCACGATCGCGACCACGGCGAGCGCGATCAGGATCAGCACGAGCGCCGGCAGGACGCGGCCGCGTGTGCGACGACGCGGCTCGGCCCGGACGGCCGCGAACTTTTCGGCTTCCTCGGGCGGCACGACCATCGTGTCGACGGCCGGCACCCGGTCGAGCTCGTCGAGGGTGTCGTCGTCCGCCGGGGTGTCGTGGGCGAGCACCGGGTACTGCGCGGTCTCCTCGAGCGGTTCGGCGGAGCCGTCGCCGATCTCGAAGAAGATGATCGTGATGTTGTCCTCGCCGCCGCGCTTGTTCGCCGCGCCGATCAGCGCCTTGGCGGCGCGTTTGAGGTCGTTCCGGTTGGTCTCGACCGTCTCGAGGATCACGTCGTCCTCGACCATCGACGTGAGGCCGTCGGAGCAGATCATGAAGAGGTCGTCCGACTCGGCCCTGATCGAGAACGTGTCGACGTCGACGTCTGGATCGCTGCCGAGCGCGCGCGTGATGACCGAGCGCTGGGGGTGGGTCTCCGCTTCTTCGGGGGAGAGCTGTCCACTCCGGACAAGCTCGGCGACGAGCGAGTGATCCTCCGTCAGCTGCTCGAGCTTCCCCGACCTGATCAGGTACGCGCGCGAGTCGCCGACGTGCCCGAATGCGACGGTGCCGTCCTCGACGAGCGCGACCGTCATCGTCGTGCCCATTCCCGACACGGCGGCGTCCTCGGCCGAGCGCTGGTAGACGCGCCGGTTCGCCTCCTGGATCAGCTCCGCGACGTGCCGTTCGCCCCCGGCGTCGGCGTCGTCCTCGCGGACGGCCGCCGCGGCCAGCCCAGACGCCAGCTCCCCGGCTTGCGCTCCGCCCATGCCGTCGGCGATGGCGAACAGAGGCGGCTCGACGACATAGGCGTCCTCGTTCCGCCTCCGCTTCTTGCCTGTGTCCGTCTCGCCTGCGTAGCGCCTGATGCCGCTCACCGCTCGTACCTCAACTCGGTCTCTCCGACGCGGACGACGTCCCCCGGCGTCAGCTTCCGAGCCCGCGTCAGCTTGATTCCGTTCAGGAAGGTCCCGTTCGTCGAGCCGACGTCCTCGACCCAGACACCGTCACGGCGGGGCTCGATCCGGGCGTGCAGCGCCGAGGCGTAATCGTCCCCGTGCAGCTTGAAATCGTTCTGCGGCCCGCGCCCGATGGTGACCGCCGACGAGTCGAGCGTCCGCTCGTCACCCGCCTCGAGCGTGGGGCTCGTCACGACGACGAGCCGGCCCGCGTCCACCGACGGCACGTCGTCGTGCACTGCGCCCGCGGCGCCCGGCGCCAGAATGAAGCTCTCCTGCGGCAGACGGAGATCCTTGCTCGCGGTGCGGACGATCCGCCAGATGAACAGATAGAGCAGCACGATGAAGGCGATCTTGAGGACGAGCAGCAGTTCCTCGACCGCAATTGAGCCGAGGGCCGTCATTAGGTCACCGACTCCCGGCGGAAGACGAGCTCCGTCGCGCCGATCGTGATCGTGTCGCCGGGCCGCAGCTTCGCCCGCTTCAGGCGCCGGCCGTTCACCTCTGTGCCGTTCGTGGAGTCGAGGTCGATCACCCAGTGGGCGGCGCCTTCTTGCCGGATCTCGGCGTGACGCCGGGAGGCATTCGGGTCCGAGACCTGGATGTCGCAGTCCTTCGACCGTCCGATCACCGCCCGGCGCTTGTCGAGCTCGTGGCGCCTCCCGTCGACGGTGAGCGTCGCCACCTCGCGCTCGAGACCGAGGTCCTCCGCGGAGACGGCCTCCGTCTCCGGTGTTTTCGGTTTGTAGACCATGGTGGCGCCCGGCGGCACGTCCGGCGCCGGCGCCTCGTCCGGCGTCATCGGCCTGCCGCCCTGGGCCATCCGGGTCGCGATCCCGAACTCGCCGACGTCGAGGTCCTCGTCGGTTTCGAGCAGCACCTTCGGCGGCGAGAGCATCACGTACTTCTCCCGCCTCGCGTTCTCGGCGAGGTAGTCCTGCAGCTCGCCGATCAGCGACTGCTCGTAGCTCTCGAACTGCTCGCGGTCCGCGGGTGAAAGATAGACCGTGTACTCGTTCGGCACGTAGAGGCGCGACACGGAGATGACGCGGTGGTCCTCCATCTCCTTGACGAGTTTCCGCGCCAGCTCGACCGGTTGAACGTTCGTGCGGAAAGCACGTCCGAAGACGCCTTCGAACAGCGACTCGATCTTCGCCTCGATGTTCCGGAGCATGGTCATTGCAGGGGCTGTCTACCCCCGGCCACGAGTCTAACTCTCGGCTTTGGCCGCCAGCCCCAGACACGTGGCTGCGACTGCGCAGACCAGCGCCGAATCCGGAACGGCCGGGTCGGGTGCGACGAGACCGGCGAGGAGCAGCAGGCCGAACGGGGCAATCGCCCGCCTGCGGGCAAGAGGCAGCGCGGCCGCCGCCGCGGCCAGGACGAGTGCCTCTGCGAGGAGGGCCGGCTGCGCGGCCAACGTGTGCCAGAGCATGCCCACGACCCCGGCAGGTTCGCGATCTCTCGCCACGTCGATCGTGTTGACGGAGGTGCCGGCGAAGGGCAAGGCGTCGCCGCGCATTCCCGCGACCACCGCGCCGAACAACACCGCTGCGAGCGCCTGCACCGCGCGGCGGGCGCGGCCACGGACGACCTGGGCGAGAAGCGGCACGAGGCCGAGCAGCGAGAGCGGCGCCAGGACCGCTCCCGAGGCGAAGAAGAGCCCTGCCCGCGCATTGCCCCAGCTGAGCACGAACCACGCGATGGCGAAAGCGGTGTAGGCCCAGGCGAGCCCGGAAGACAGGTTGCCGAGGGGGAGGATCGGCACCGCCAGCGCGAGCGCGAGCCCGAGGCGCTCGCGGAACAGGGTTCCGGCCACCGCGGCCGCGGCGAGGCCGAGTGCCCACCCTGCCGGGTAGAACGGCAGAGCGGCCGCACCCGCACCCGCGAACACGCCCGCCGCGGCCGCCGGTACGAACCGTCCGACGGGCGGCGGCGAGATGCTCGGCAGGGAGCGCGCTTCTCGCCCACGCCGGTGCCCCGTCGCGCGCAACGCTACGGCGAGCCGGGCGGCGGTCGGTCGCTTCCCCGGGTCGACCGACAGCGCGCGGTCGACGAGCGCGATCAGGGGCCGCGGCAGGTCGGGTCGCGCGCGTCCGAGCGAGATCGCCCCCGACTCGATGCGGCGCGCGGTGTCGAGCAGCGAGCCCTTCCAGAACGGGTGCCAGCCCGCGAGCGCCTCCCAGAGGAGGACACCGACCGCCCAGACGTCCGCTGGGGCGCCCGACTCCTCGCCTCGCAGCCGCTCGGGCGGGATGTAGGCGAGGGTGCCCGGCACGTCTCCCGCCGCCGTGAGGGTCTCCTCGCCGTCCATCCGCGCAAGGCCGAAGTCGAGCAGGCGGATCGAGATGCCGTCGCCCGCGGCGAGCAGCACGTTCGACGGTTTGACGTCGCGGTGGACGATCCGGTGCGCGTGCGCGTGCGCGAGGGCTTCGCAGATCTGCGCCGCCGCCTCGAGCGCCGCCGCGTCGTCGATCTCGCCGGCGCGGATCGCTTCCCGCAAGGTCCGGCCGGGTATGTACTCGTAGGCGATGTAGACGTGACGCGCGTCGCGCGCGAGCGCGTACGCGCGCTGGCAGCCGGGATGGCGGAGGCGTGCGGCCGCCGACGCCTCGCGCTCGGCCCTGGACGCCGCTTTGCCCTCCCGAGGCACGATCTTGAGGGCGACCTCGACGCCGGTGGGCTCGTCGCGGGCGAGCCACACCGAGCCCGAGCCGCCGCTTCCAAGCGGCTGCAGAGGGCGGTAACGCCCGAGGACGAGCTCGTTCGGCGCGACTGCTACGGCCGCTTCGGACACGGCCGCTCCGTTCGGCGCGGGCGGCCGAAAGCCTTTCGCTCCGAACCACCCGATACAGTGGGCGCGCCGGGTTTTCCCTGCACGGAGCCATGAGCGAGCGCGACGCAGACATCGAGTTCGACTTCTTCGAGGAACCGGAGACACGCGAAGCCGTGCGTCCGGAGCGGCCGCCGCAGCGCGGCGGGCCTCGCCCGCCGATGCGCACGCCGCAAGGCCTGACCCCGCTGCTCCGCCTGGTCGGGCTGATCGCCTTCGCGATCGTCATCGTCGTCCTGCTCGTCTACGCGATCGCCGGCTGCCAGTCGTCGAGCAAGCACTCGAAGTACGACAACTACATGTCGAAGGTGTCTCAGATCGCGGCGCACTCACAGTCGGTCGGCCGCCAGCTCGACGGCGTGCTCACGCAGGCGGGCATCAAGACGACCGATCTCCAGCGCCGGCTTGCCGGGCTCGCCCGCGACGAGGAGCAGGACGCGGATGCCGCCCGCGGGATCGACCCGCCGGGCCGGTTGCGGGAACAGCATCAGCGCCTGATCGACGCACTCGAATACCGCTACAGCGGGATCGTCGGGATCTCCGACGCGCTGGCGCAGGTCCTGAAGGTGAAGAGCTCGAGCGGTGCCGGAGCGGCCGTCGAGGTGCCGGCCCGTCGCCTCCTCGCAAGCGACGTCGTCTGGGACGACAGCTTCAAGGACCCGTCGAAGCAGGTGCTACGGAAGCAGGGCGTCGGCGACATCCGTGTCCCCGACTCCACCTTCGTCCAGAACCCGGACTTCTACAGCGCGAGCTCCCTCAACTCGATCATCGGCCGGCTGCGCGGCGGGAACGTCTCGGTGAAGACAGGCGGCCTGCACGGCACGAACATCGTCTCCGTGAAGGCGCTGCCACAGGGGACCGAGCTCTCGACGTCTTCGCAGCAACCGGTCATCGCAAGCACCAGGCTCGCCTTCGCGGTCACGATCAAGGACTCCGGGGACTCGCCGGAGGTGCGGATCCCGGTCACGCTGACGATTCAGCAGACCCCGCAGATCGTGAAGCGGAAGACGCTGCCATTCATCAACGCCGACGAAGAGAAGGTCGTCATCTTCCGGAACATCGGCGCAGTCCAGTTCACGACGCCCGTCACGGTCAAGGTGACGGTCAGCGCAGTTCCGGGCGAGACCAACACCTCGAACAACACCGAGGAGTACCCGGTCATCTTCTCGCTGCCGCCGCAGTAGGTTTTCGCGGCGCATGAGCTTCTCCAACTCGACGAGCGCCGTCATCGCGATTGCGGCCGCCGTTGCGGCCGGGGCGGCGGTGGCACTTGCCTTCGCCGCGTGGCTGCAGCTGAGGCGGGTGCGGCGGTCGCAGCAGGTGATGCTCGGAGGCGGCAAGGACGACCTCGTCGATTTCGCCGTCTCGCTGCAGGGCCGGATCGACGATCTCCACCGCGCCGTCGACGAGATCGCCGCGGGCCTCTCGCGCGTCGACCGGCGCGTCGACGAGTCCGTCTCGAAGAGATCGATCGTCCGCTACGACGCCTACGAGGGCACCGGCGGGCACCAGTCCGCGTCGGTGGCGCTGCTGGACGGAGGGCGCAGCGGGATCGTCGTCAGCGCGATCCAGGGCCGCGACTACGCCCGGATCTACATGAAGGAGCTCGACCACGGCCGCGCTTCGGTCGCGCTCTCGCCTGAGGAGGAAGAGGCGGTAGAACGCGCGATGTCGCGATGAGCCCCGTCCGGCAGCGGCTTTTCGGCTCGGGATTAGACGGCCGTCCGGGCCGAGCCCGGCCGGCCTCCAGGTCGGCGTCGCAAGCGAGCGCGTTGCGCGCGATGTCGCGGTAATCAGGGGCATTCTCGCTGGTACCTTTTCGCTGTCTTGCAGCAGGTTCTCGTCCTGAACGCGAGTTACGAGCCCCTCAACGTGACAACGGTGAGACGCGCGCACGTGCTCGTGTTCAAGGGCAAGGCCGAGGTGATCGAGGAGCTGGACCGGGCGCTCAACTCGGCGACGACGACCTTCCCGTGGCCGCACGTCATCAGGCTCGTCCAGTACGTCCGCGTCCCACGGACCGTGCAGAGGAAGATCTCCCGACGGGCGCTCTTCGCGCGCGACGGCTGGCGCTGCGTCTACTGCGGCAGCGGCGGCGGCCGGCTGACGCTCGATCACGTCGTGCCGAAGAGCCGAGGCGGCGAGTCGATCTGGGAGAACGTCGTCACCTCCTGCGCGCCTTGCAACCTGAGGAAGGGCAACCGGCTCTTGCACGAAGCGTCGATGGTGCTGCACGCCAAGCCGCGCCCACCCGCGCCTGTGCTGTTCATCCGCCTGGCGGCGCCGAAGATCCCCGACGGCTGGCAGCCGTACCTCGCGGGCCTCTCGACCAGCTGAGAGCTCGTAAACATGCGGTGAAGTGCTCTCGACGGATGCAAAAGTCGACCCTATGATGCAGATCTGACGGGGTCGAAAACCGAAGGGGTCGAAAATGGCGGCTTATACAACCAATCCTCAAGCGATTCACGAGACGATCGACGGCGAGACGATCATCATCGATCTTGCAAGCGGGACCTACTACAGCCTGCGCGGCTCGGGCTCGGAGATCTGGAACGCGCTCGGTAGCAGCGAGCCGCTCGAGGCGGTCGTCGCGCGTCTGACCGAGACCTACGATGCCTCCCCGGCCGAGATCGTGGCCGCTGTGGAGGCGTTCCTGGGCGACCTCGAGGCGGAGGGTCTCGTCGTCTCGACGAACGGCACCGTGGCCGTCGAGGTCCCCGAGACGGACTCGCCCGGTGGAGAGCCGTTCGCTCCTCCGAAGCTCGAGAAGTTCACCGACATGCAGGACATCATCCTGCTCGACCCCGTGCACCAGGTCGACGACCGGGGCTGGCCGCACGCCGCCCAGGCCGAGCCGGCGTAGACACCTTCTGTCGATGACCGGCGCTGTCGAACGCGCCCCGCGCTCGGGCAGCCCTGTCGAGGCGCTCGACCACCTGTTCGCGGCCGCGACGGACGCTCGCGGCACCGTCGAGCGGCGTTACGAGCTCGCCGGTATGCCCGTCCGAGTCAGATTCGCCGGCGACGCGATGCTCGAGCGGATCGGCGGCTCCTTCGCCCATCTCGAAGCGCCGGGCTCAAAGCACGCCGAGCTGACGATCAAGGTCTGGGACGCGGCGTCGACCGGCACGCAGGCGCCGCCCGTGCTCGGCACCGAGCTCGAGGCCGACGGCACCGGGCCGATCTACTACTACGACGTCGACGGTGTCCAGGCGCTCAGCCGCTGGGGCACACTCAGCGCCTACGCGGCGCCCGGCGAGGGCTGGTTCTGGGCCCCGTCGCCCGACCGGATGCTCTCGTGGGACTGGGCCTCGCCCCTGCGGGCGATCCTTCACTGGTGGCTCGGCCGTCACGACATCCTCCAGGTGCACGGCGGTGCGGTTGGCACCGAGGCCGGTGGGGTGATCATCGTCGGCCGCGGCGGCTCCGGGAAATCGACGACGACGCTGGCGTGCCTGGCGGGCGGGCTTCGGTATGCGGGCGACGACTACGTCGCGATGCAGCCTCGGCCGGAGCCGCGAATCCACAGCCTCTACAGCTCCGGGAAGCTCGAGCCGCATCAGCTCGAGCGGTTTCCGGAGCTCGAGCCCGCGCTAGCCAACCCGGTTCGCGGCGATCAGGACAAGGCGATCGTCTATGCGCATGCCCGCTTTCCGGAGGCCACGATCGCAGGCTTCCCGCTCAAAGCCGTGCTCGTGCCGCGGATCGCCGGCGGGGAGGAGACGCGGATCGTGCCCACCTCGGGCAGCAATGCGCTTGCGGCGCTCGCGCCGAGCACGATCTTCCAGCTCCACCCCCCGCAGGAGAACGCGCTCTCCGAGATGGCCGCGCTCGTGCGGCAGGTCCCCTCGCTGGGTCTCGAGCTCGGCACGGATCTCGGGCGGATCCCGGACGTGATCCGCAGCTATCTGGAGACGGCGTGAAGGGCCCGCTCGTCAGCGTGATCCTGCCGGTCTACAACGCCGAGGCCTTCCTCCGCGAGACCCTCGACAGCATCTTCGCGCTCGACTACGAGCCGTTCGAGGTGATCGCCGTCGATGACGGCTCCACCGACGGCAGCGCCGAGATCGTGCGCGCCGATCGACGTGTGAGGTTCTTCGAGCAGGCGAACCAGGGGGCGAGTGCGGCGCGCAACACGGGCGCGAGGCATGCGCGCGGCGAGCTGCTCGCCTACGTCGACTCCGACGATCTCGTGCCCGAGAACAAGCTTTCGCTGCAGGTCGGATACCTGCTCGAGCACCCCGAGGTCGCGTGCGTGCTCGGGCGGCAGGAGTGGATGAACCCGCCGGAAGGCCTCGCGAGAGACGTCGTCTTCGGCGACCTCGACGGCATCCCGCTGATGTCGATGGTGATCCGCGCCGATGTGCTGCGGGAGCTCGGCGACTTCGACGAGGAGCAGGGCGGGGACATGGACATGCTCGTGCGCCTGCGCGCACGCGGCTACCGCCACCACGTGCTGCCCGAGATCGTTCTCCATCGCCGCTACCACGGCGGCAACCTCGTCGCGGGACGCGGCCTCAGCCCGCTGCCGCCTGTCTCGCTCAAGGCGAAGCTCGACCGCGAGCGCGCGGCACGTTCCGGAGGCGACGGATGACGGAATTGATCAGCGTCATGATCGGCGCCTACAACGCCGAGCCCTACCTCGGCGAGGCGATCGAGAGCGTGTTCGCCCAGACGCACGAGCCGCTCGAGCTGATCGTCGTCGACGACGGCTCCGACGACGGCACCGGCGAGGTCGCGCGGGCGTACGGCGAGCGGCTGACGTTCGTCCGTCAGGAGCGCGGCGGCAACGGCGCTGCGCGGAATCGCGCCCTCGAGGAGGCGCGCGGACGGCTGTTCGCGTTTCTCGACGCAGACGATCGCTTCACGCCGCGCAAGCTCGAGCTGCAGCTGGCAGCTCTGCGCGCGGACGCCTCGCTCGACATGGTCTTCGGCCATGTGCAGGAGTTCGTGTCCCCGGAGCTCCCTCCGGAGGTGCAGGCGCAGATCCGGCCTCCGGCCGCGGTCTCGCCCTGGACGGCCCCGAACCTGATGTTGATCCGCCGCCCCTCCTTCGAGCGCGTCGGCCCGTTCGCGACCGACCTCCGCGTGGGCGTCACCGTCGACTGGCTCGCCCGCGCGCAGGAGGCGGGCCTGAAGAGCCACGTCTTGCCGGAGGTGGTGCTGGAACGCCGGCTGCACACCCAGAACAACGGGCTCCGCGAGGCGGACGCCCGTTCGCAGTACCTCCATGTCCTCAGGGCGTCGCTCGAGCGGCGGCGCGCTGCGCCCCGCCCCGATGCCTGATCCGCTCGCCACCCTCGTCGTCGCGGCGTGGAACGCGGAGCCGTCGATCTCGGTCGCGTTGAAGAGCGCCCTGGCCCAGGACTACGAGCCGGTCGAGGTGCTCGTCGTCGACGACGGCTCCACGGACAAGACGCCGGACGTGATCCGCTCGTTCCCGGAGGTGCGGTACGTCCGACAGGAGAACGCCGGTCCCTCGGCGGCGCGCAACCGCGGCATCGAAGAAGCCAAAGGCGAGTTCGTCGGCTTTCTCGACGCCGACGACGAAGCGCCGCCGGACAAGCTGTCCGTGCAGGTGGGGTACCTGCTCGCGCATCCGGAAGTCGCCTGCGTGCTCGGCCGGCAGGAGGTCGAGATCGAGGGTGAGGGGGCCCCGCAGTGGCTCGGTCCGGACAACGTCCACGGGGACTTCGCCGGTGTGCCGCTGATGTCCCTCGTCGCGCGGCGGGAGACACTCCGCGAGCTTGGGGGCTTCGACGTCTCGCTGCGGATCGCCGAGGACCGCGACCTCCTCGTCCGGATGCGCGAGCGTGGCCTGCGCATCGAGTTCCTTCCGAACGTCGTGCTGCGGCGCAAGTTCCACGGGCAGAACCTCTCGTTCCAGCGACCCGACGAGCATCCCGTCTTCCGCTCCCTGAAGGAGAAGCTCGACCGCGCCCGCTCGGAAGGCGGCTGACGGACGGCGTGACCGAGTCCTTCTGGCCCACGCCGCAGCAGGAGCTCCTGCTCGCGATCGCCCTCGGCGGTGAGGACGAGGCCACTGCCGCCTGGCGGGAAGTGCGGCTGCAGCTCGATCTCGACCGGCTCGAGCCGGGCTCGTTCGCGCTGATGCCGCTCGTGTACCGGGCGCTCTCGCAGGCCGAGGCCAAGGACTCGAGGCTGGAGCGGCTCAAGGGCATCTATCGCAGCACCTGGGCGAAGAACAACCTGCTCGCCGAACGGGCAAAGGAGGCGGCATCGGAGCTCGGCGGGCGAGTCGCCGTCCTCGGGGGGATCTCCACCGCTCAGCGGTTCTACGGCGACCTCGCCCTGCGGCCCACTCCGGCGGTCGACCTCCTGGTCGAGCGTGCCGCCGAAAGTGTGGAGCCGGCGGGCTGGCGGCTCACCTCGGCCGGGCCCGTCCGCTGGTACGAGAACGGCGACGGGCGTCTGCTGACGATCCGCTCCGCGATCTCGCCCGACTTCGCCGCTGTCGTCTGGGACGCGGTCGAGCCGCTCGAGCTCCGCGGCGGGAAGCTGCTCGCCCTCTCGCCGGCCGACGAGCTGCTCGCGGCGTGCGTGCTCGGTGCGCGCGCGGCCGCATTTCACTCGATCACGTGGATTCCGGACGCGGTCCTCGTCATCCGCAGCGGCTCGGTCGACTGGGACCGCGTGGTCGACCGGACTCTCACGTTCGGCCAGACGCTCCGGGTGCGCCAAGCCCTCGAGTACCTGGCTGGGCGCATCGACGTGCCCACGCACGTGCGCGAGGGACTGGGGAGCGCCCCGGTCTCGGGACGCGAGCGGGCGGCTCATCGCTTGACCACGACGAGGTTCAGGGGCCTCGGCGGTCTTCCGCACACGCTGGGCGAGCATCTCGGGGCGGGAGGAG
The DNA here is from genome assembly GCA_035554095.1 of Gaiellaceae bacterium. Taxonomy (GTDB): domain Bacteria; phylum Actinomycetota; class Thermoleophilia; order Gaiellales; family Gaiellaceae; genus 13-2-20CM-68-14. The sequence goes on from DATMIX010000050.1 coordinate 19,109, forward strand.
GTTTGCGAACGTTGCCGGCTGTGCTCCGTGAGCGATGGAGCGTCGATCACGGCCGGCAGCTCCCGGTCGCGGTCGGGAGGCGCGCATGGCATGCCGTCCGGGGCAGGCCGTCGTGAGCGACGTTGCGCTCACCTTCGACGATGGGCCGTCGATCTGGACCGAGCGTCTCCTCGGGGTTCTGCGTGACCACGGCGCCCGGGCGACGTTCTTCGTCGTCGGCGCGAGCGCGGCGGATCAACCCGAGCTGCTGCGCCGGATGCGGGACGAGGGGCACGAGCTCGGCAACCACACTTGGTCGCACCCGTCGCTCACCCGCGACTGCGACGACGAGCAGGTGCGCGACGAGCTGGCACGGACGAACGACCTCCTCGCGGAAGCACTCGGTTCGGCCCCGTCCCGCTTCCGCGCGCCGCATTTCGACGTCGACGACCGCGTCGAGTCGATCGGACGCGAGCTCGGCCTTCGGCACACGCCCGCGAACGTCAATCCGCCGGACTGGCATCCGAACTGGGCTGCGAAGCTGACGATCGCGATGGTCGCGAACCAGACACAGGCCGGTTCGATCCTGTGTCTCCATGACGGGATCCCGCCGAACGACGTTGACGGCGACCGTCAGGCGACCGTCGACGCCGTGCAGGCGTTCCTGCCCAGGCTTGCCGAACGGGATCTTCGTTGCGTGACCGCGACGGAGCTTCTCGGGTGAACCCGCTCCGCTCGCAGGCGCGCTACCGGCTCCAGGCGCGCGCCGATCTCGTGCGCGCGATCGGCGTCGGACCTGCGTGGAGGCGGGTCCGTGCCGACCGGCGTCACCGCCGGGTCTTGCTCGGGCGCGCACCGCGAGTCGCCGAGCAGATGTGGCGCGAGGCGGCCGCCGAGCTCGGCGCCGAGGTCCGCGAGCTCGCGCCCACGCTGCTGGAGTTCAGCCTCAACGGGGCGAAGACGAGGATCCGCGGCCAGACGACCCCGCTCGCGGATCCGGTCTCGACCGAGGTCGCCGAGAACAAGGCCCTCGCGTTGCGGATTCTCGCGGAAGCCGGATTGCCGGTGCCGTTCCACGCCGTGCTCGATGCCGGAGCCGGCGAGCTGCGCACCGACGTGCCGTCGCCGTGGATCGTGAAGCCGGCGGGCGGCGCGGGCGGCGCGGGCGTGACCGGCGAGGCCCGCACCGAGGAGCAGCTCGGGCGGGCGCTCGTGCACGCGTGGAAATACGACTCGGCGGCGATCGTGGAGCAGCAGGCCGAGGGCGACACCTACCGCGTGCTCGTCCTCGACGGCGAGATCCTCGACGTCATCCGCCGCAGGAGGCCGCGGATCACCGGCGACGGCCGCTCGACGATCGAGGAGCTGATCTTCGCCGAGTACGCCCGTCGAATCGCGAGCGAGGGCCCGTCGGGCCTCAAGCATCTGGCGGTCGATCTCGATTGCCTGTTCACGCTCGAACGAGGCGGGAGGACCCCGAGGTCGGTCCTCGCGGACGGAGAGTCGGCGGTGATCAAGACGGCAACCAACTACAACGGTCCGGAGGAGACCGAGACGCTCGACGGGCCGGCGCCCCCCGGGCTCGCCGATGCCTCCCGCATCGCGGCCGGCGCCCTCGGCGTCAGGCTGGCAGGCGTCGACATCGTCACCACAGACCCGGCTCGGCCCGTCGCCGAGACGGGCGGCGTCGTGCTCGAGGCGAACCCCGTTCCCGGCCTGACGCACCACTACAACGTCGCCGATTCCGCGGGAGCGACTCGCATCGCAGTTCCCATCCTTCGGGCCTTGCTGACGTGAGGGTCGCCACGGGGGCGGCCGTGATCGAGCCGGGCACCGACCGTTTGACCGTCCCGCTCGACTTCGCGCCGACCGCGCTGGTGCTGTGGTGGGGCGCGACGGAGCCCGACGGTGTCCGCGCCGGGAACGGCGGGGGCCTCGGCTTCTGCGCCGGGCGACAGGCGGCCGTCGCCTGGGCGTCGGCCGACGCCGTCGCGCCGACGCAGACGGCGAGGCGTGCGGCCGAGTCGGGCGTCCTCGGCATCGACGCAGCCGGCGGGGTGATCCTGCGCGGCGAGCCGGCGTTGGAGGCGGGCGGGTTCGCGGTCGACTGGTCAAGCACCGCGAGGTCGCCCTGGACGCTCCACTACGTCGCCGTCGGCGGCTCGGACGTGGAGGCGGCCGCGGGCTCGCTCGAGTCGCCGCGGGTAACCGGACGGGCCGCCGTGAACGGTCTCGGCTCGGAGCCCGACCTCGTCCTGCTCGCGCCCACGGGCCCCGAGTCGTTCGACCAGGCCCAACGTGGCCTTTGCGCCGCGGTCGGCGCGGCCGCGGGCAGGCGGCAGGCCGGCGCCTCGTACGTCTCCCGCGACGGGGCGGTGGAGGCCGAGGTCGGCGGCGCCCAGCGCGGAGGCGCCGCGGTGGTCACGGCGGCCGACCTGGGAGGCCTCGCGGCGCTCGCCCGTCTCGAGGGAGGCGCGCTCGACTGGGAGACCGTGTGGCCCACGCCGCGGCGTGTCCCCTACCTCGCGCTCCGCGGAATGAAGGCGCGGGTGGGAACGGCGAGAGGCCCGACCGAGCCCGGCTCCCGGAAGGTGCGTGTCGGCTTCCGCCCCGAGGGCGTCCTGCTCTTCACCTGGGGGCTCTCACACCGGCCGGGGCCGGCCGACATCGGCCGGCTCTGCATCGGCGCGGCGACGCCCGACGCCCAGGGGTGCCTCTCCTGGGACGACCGCGACACGCAGGAACCTGCGACGGCCACCCACGTCCGGTCGTCGACGAGGGAGGGCCTCGTCGTCACGAACACGCAGACCGGTGGCATCCATGCCGCCGCCTCCGTCTCGTCCTTCGACCGGCGCGGTTTCACGCTCGACTGGACGGCCTCCGACGGCCACGAGCGGGAGTTCGTCTGGGTCGCCCTGGGCGGTTGACTAGCGCCAGCGCTCGGCGTCGTCCTGCGGCGCGTAGCCGATCTCCCGCGCGGCCGCGTCTATGTCCCAGAAGCGCCACGTGTTCGCCGAGACGCCGTAGTAGATCGCGAAGCGGAGCTCGTGCGGAGCCGTGAGGCAGCGGTCGACGAGGTGGACGAGGTCCCGGTGCGAGAGGAGCGTGGCGAATTGGCGGGCGTTCTGGGGACGGCCGGATGGGTTGACCGTGCCGATCCGCAGGCAGATCGCGGTCATGCCATGAGCCTCCGCATAGAAGCGGGCCGCGGCCTCGCCGAGGGCCTTGCCGACTCCGTAGGGGCCGTCGGGGCGGATCGGGCTCGTTCCCGTCAGTCGATCGAAGCCCTGCGGCACGCCGTCGTAGCGTCCGGCGACGATCGAGGCGTAGGGCTCGTCCTCCTCGTACAGGCCCGTTGCGTGGTTCGAGCTCGCGAAGACGAAGCGCTCGACTCCCGCCGCGCGAGCTGCCTCGAGGGCGTTCAGGGTCGCGGGGATGTTGTTCTCGCGGATCGCCTCCCAGGACGCGCCGGCGTCTGGATCTGCCGCGAGGTCGATCACGGCGTTCATTCCTTCGAAAGCCGCGCCGATCGCGGCCGGATCCGTCATGTCTGCGACGAGGTCGACGCCCTTCCCGGGCCGGGAATCGAGGCCCCGGAGCTCGTAGCGGTCCCTCAGTCCCCTCCGCAGGATGCCGCCGACCAGGCCGCCGGCGCCGGTGATCAGGATCCGCTGGGCGCCCTCCACCGGGCCCCGGCGGAACCAGCGCCCTAGCGTTTCCAACCGTATTCCGAGGTGGCGGACGTGAAGGCGTGCCTGACGGAGCGGGCGATCCGCCGGAGCTTCGCTCGCCGCAGCTCGCCACGCTCGTCGCGCTGGAAGTCGCGCAGGAGCTCCAGCACCGACCGCTTCGCCGCAGGCCCCGGCGGCAGCGCCCAGAAGCTCGACACCCAGCGCTCGAAATGGTTCTCGACGACGGTCGCGTCGCGGAGCGTCAGCAGGTGACGCGCGAACACGCGGACCGATCTCGGCGGCTGTTGTCCCGGTGGCCCCCACAGCCAGTCGGCCGCCGAAATGGTCGTGTGCCAGAGGCGCTCGATGCCCCATGAGTCGGCGATCCGCGTGATCTCGGCGCGGTCGCTCTCCGCTGTCATGAGGGCGACGTCGAGCAGGTCGCGCGCCGACCGGAACGCCCCGTGAGCCCAGGCGTGGACGGCGAGCAGGAGCGCGTGGTGTGCCGGATCGGGAGTCTCGAGCCCTTCCACGCCGACCGAGGCCGGGACGGCGGTGGCGAACAGCTCGTCCATGGCGGGCTCGGGCAGGTGCCGGGGCCACTTCGGCTTCGAGTGCAGCTCGATCTCGAGCGGCAGCCCGCCCAGCCTGACCGGCGTCAGGTGGTGTTCGAGCACCGCGTATTGCCCCGTTGGATCGTCCACCTCGTCGAACCCGCCTGCGAGGAGCGCCGCCCGGGTCGCGGCCGCGTCCGGAGCAAGCAGATCCAGGTCGGTGAACAGACGCGTGCTGCCCGGATAGCGCGCCGCAAGCTCCGGCCCCTTCAGAAGGAGCAGCGGCCCGTCCTGCGCCCGCCGCGCCTGCTCGAGGATCCGCGGCGCGACCATCGCGGCGAGGCGAGCCCCCTTCTCCTCCTGGGCAAGTGCCGGGGGAACCGGGCGGCCGCGGGCACGCAATCGCCGGGCGGCGAGCGGGCCGAGGTCGTGCGCGAGCGCGTGCTGCGGCTCGAGCCGGTCGAGCACGGCGTCCACGCATTCCCAGAGATCCGCATGGCGGGCGGAGATCGCGGGGGTTTGCACCACCGTCTCATCATGCCGGATCGACGGAGAAGTCCTGCTTGCACGACTGGCACTATGGATCGATCAGGGGGCGCAGATCTCTCCGGCTCGTCGTCGTCGCTGCCGTCACCGGCATCGCGGTCCTGGTCGCGATCGCGGCGGCCCACTCGAGCAAGGAGGCTGCGCGCGAGGTCACCCTGCGAGTCGTCGTCTCCGGCCGCGCGAAGGTTGTCGCCGAACCGGGTGGACGCGTCTGTCGCACCCGATGTGTCTGGCGGTACGAGCAGGGCAAGGACGTCCGCCTTCGTGTGACACCCGCGCGCGGGGTCCGCTTCCTCGGCTGGCAGGGGGACTGCCGCGGCAAGCGATGCCACCCGTCGCTCGCCGCCTCGAAGAGGGTGATCGCGAGGTTTGCGCAGACCGGGGACCGCGGCCTGCAGTCCTGGAGCTTCCACACTCCCTGCCGGCCGATCAAGACGACGATCGCCGAGATCGTCGGCTCGAGGCTGAGCCCGACCGGCGGCCCGGCCGAGGAGGGCGGTGGCTTCAAGCCGCACCTGCGTGGGCCCGCGCAGCAGCATCTCCTGAACCCGCCGTGCCGGCTCGGCGGCAAGGGGATCTTCGTCGAGCTCGACGACGTCGCGATCTCCGGGGACGTCGACCACGTTCAGGCGGACGGCGACGTCACGACCCACGTCTTCGACACGCGGCGGCCCGACATCAAGAATCCGTATTTCAAGACCGTCCAGCTCGAGCTCGACGGAACGTGGTTCCGGGCCGGCCTCGCACTGCCCGACTTCCCGGCGCAACCGGCGCGCATCGACGTCCAGGGCTTCGTGTTCTGGGACACCGTCCACCTGTACGACGAGTGGCACGACTACTCGGGCTGGGAGCTCCACCCCGTGTCGGCGTGGCTGCCGACGATGCGGGGCGCCCGTTAGCCGGGTCTAGGGCCGCACGGCGGCGAGCCTGAGCCCGAGCGGCCGCTTGCAGCGGCCGCAGAAGCTCTCCGAGACGCCTTTCGCCTCCGCTCGCTCGCGGAGGATCGGCTTCTCGCACTCGCATTTCGATTGTGGGTTCATGCGGCCTCCTCGGCCGGTCGGGTCGTCGGCATCGACTCTGGCGTGGGTGCCGGACGGTGGACGTGCGTGACGCCGAGATGGCCGTGCGACTCCGTTCCGTAGCCGCCCGGCACCGGGATGTAGAACTCGGGATAGCCCCACATGCCATGCTCGGAGACGTCCAGGCCGGCCGTCTCGACGTGCTCCTCGACGCGGATGCCCCAGAGCCGCTTCATCGTCCAGAGGCAGCCGAACGAGGCGCCGAACGTGAAGGCGCCAACCGCGATGAGGCCGATCGCCTGGATCCCGAGCTGGTGGAACGAGCCGGTGTAGACGAGGCCGCCGGAGCCGGTTGCGAGGTTCGAGGCGAGCGCGGGAACGGCGAAGATGCCGGTCGCGAGGGTGCCCCAGACACCCGCGAGGCCGTGGACGGCGACCGCGCCGATGGGGTCGTCGATCCCGAGCCGCTCCACGAGCGGCACCGCCATGACGGCGATCGCTGCGGCCAGGAAGCCGATCACGATCGCCGCCCAGGGGGCCACGAAGCCGGAGGCGGCGGTGATCGCGACGAGCGCCGCGATGACACCGTTCAGCATCATCGAGACGTCGGGCTTCTTGAGGACGAGCCAGGCGGTCACGATCCCGCCGAGCGCGCCGGCCGCGGCCGCGACGTTCGTCGTCAGGGCGACGTAGCCGAAGTAGCCGATCCGGTCGCCCGTGATCACGGCGAGGGTCGAGCCCGGATTGAAGCCGAACCACCCGAACCAAAGGATGAGCGTGCCGAGAACGGCGTAGGGCATGTTGTGGCCGGGGATCGGGTTCGCGCGTCCGTCGTGCCCGAACTTGCCGATCCGCGGCCCGAGCAGGATCGCGCCGGCCAGCGCCGCAAGCGCGCCCTGGTAGTGGACAACCGTCGAGCCGGCGAAATCCTGCATTCCGAGCCCGAACAACCAGCCGCCCGAATGCCAGATCCAGTGCGACGTGACCGAGTAGATCAGTGTGAAGGCGGCGCCGAAGACGAAGTAGACCCAGAGCTTCGCCCGTTCGGCCATCGCGCCCCAGACGATCGCGAGCGAGACGCCGGCGAACACGACCTCGAACAGGTAGGCCCCGGCGCCTGGGATTGTCGAGAAGAACGAGTAGGGCGCCGCGCCGACGGCCAGCAAGGAGTCGACGGAGGGAGCGAAGCCGTGCGTGCCGACGAGGCCGTTGCCGTCCCCGAACGCGATCCCGAAGCCGACGGCCCAGTAGACGAGGGAGCAGATCCCGAAGATGAGCACGTTCTTGCCTGCGATGTGCGCGGCGTTCTTCATCCGCGTCAGACCGGCCTCGAGGAACGCGAAACCGGCCTGCATGAACATGACGAGGACGGCCGCGACCACTACCCAGAGCGTGTTCGCGGCGATCAGGAGGTCCGTGTTCTTCATCGCGCCTCGACCCCTTCCAGTGACTGTCCGGTGCGGTTGTGCAGCACGTTCTCGATGCGGGTCGTCCAGACCAGGCCGTCGCCCGACTCGTTGCCGCTGCGGGCGGAATCGGCGATCGCCTCGACGACCGCGGTTGCGAGGCCGTCCTCGACGATGAAGGTCAGCAGTGCCTTCGGCAGGAACCGCGACTCGAAGACGCGGCCGCGGTACTCGTGCGTGACACCCCGCTGGCGCCCGTGCCCGATCGCCTCGACGACCGTGACGCCGACATGGCCCGTCTCCTCCTCGACCGCGTCGATCACCGTCTCGACGCGTTCGCGGAGGACGACGGCTTCGACCTTGATCATCAGACCTCCTCGCTTCGTCGCTCGAGGAGGACGACGTCTCTAAAGACGCCGTCCATCTCCCCGATCCGTTCTCGGATGCCGATCTCGCGGAAGCCGAAGCGCTTCAGGAGCGCGAGACTCGGTTCGTTCTCGGGAAAGACGCCCGTCTCGAGCGTCCAGATGCCGGCGCGTTCGCTGCCCTCGACAACGGCCTGCGTGAGGGCGCTGCCGATGCCTCTCCCACGGGCTCGTGCCGCCACGTACGCGCTCACTTCCGCCACGCCGGAGTAGCACGCGCGCTCCGACGTCGGCGCCAGGGCGATCCACCCGACGACCCGTCCCTCTTCGAGCGCCACGTACCTGTGCTCGGCCAAGTGAGCCGCGTCCCACGACTCCCAGGACGGCACCTCGGTCTCGAAGGTCGCGTTTCGCGTCGCGATCCCCTCGGCGAAGATTCGCGAGACCTCAGGCCAGTCTTCGGGCCTGAGGTCTCGCAGTCTCACTCCAGTCGACAGCAAGCGCTAGCAGTCGTAGTAGAGGGCGAACTCGGCCGGGTGAGGCCGCAGCCGCACGACGTCGACCTCGTTCTCGCGCTTGTAGTCGATCCACGTGCGGATCAGTTCCTCGCTGAAGACGCCTCCCTTGAGCAGGAACTCGTGGTCGACCTCGAGCGCGTCGAGCGCCTCCGAGAGCGAGCCGGGCACCTGCGCGACTCCGCGGTCTTCCTCGAAGAGGTCCCAGTCGGCCGGCTCGCCGGCGTCCAGGCCCTTCTCGATCCCGTCGAGGCCGGCCATGAGCATCGCCGAGAACGCGAGGTACGGGTTCGCCGCCGCGTCGGGGCACCGGAACTCGATGCGCTTCGCCGTCGGCGAGTCCGAGTACATCGGGATCCGGATGCACGCCGACCGGTTGCGCTGGGAGTAGACGAGGTTGACCGGAGCCTCGTAGCCCGGCACGAGCCGCCGGTAGGAGTTCGTCGTCGGCGCGCAGAAGGCGAGCAGCGCCGGCGCGTGCGCGAGCAGTCCGCCGATATACCAGCGAGCGATGTCCGACAGGCCGCCGTAGCCGCTCTCGTCGTAGAACAGCGGCTGACCGTCCTTCCACAGCGACTGGTGGGTATGCATACCGGAGCCGTTGTCGCCGAAGATCGGCTTCGGCATGAAGGTTGCCGTCTTGCCCAACTCCCACACGGTGTTCTTCACCGTGTACTTGAACTTCATCATGTCGTCGCCGGCCTGGAGCAACGTGTTGAACCGGTAGTTGATCTCCTGCTGTCCAGCCGTGCCGACCTCGTGGTGCGAGCGCTCGACGTCGATGCCGACCGAGGCCAAGTTGAGGACGATCTGGTCGGGGGTGTCGGCGAAGTGGTCGACCGGCGGGCCGGGGCAGTA
>DATMIX010000051.1:0-39268 GCA_035554095.1 Gaiellaceae bacterium
CCCTGGAGAGGATGACCGGCACCGTCCGATTCGACCTCAGGGGGGACGGAGGCACAACGCGGTGGCTGGTCGCGATCGAGAAGGGCGATGTCGCCGTTTCGCGCAAGAACGTGAAGGCCGACTGCGTGGTGCGGGCCGACAAGGCATCCTTCGACAGGATTGCCAGCGGCGAGGCGAATCCGTTCGCCGCCGTGCTACGCGGCGCGATGCGCGTCGAGGGCGACGCGAAGCTGATCATCTCGTTCCAGCGACTGTTCCCGGCACCGCCGAGGAAGGGGTCGTGAACGACGACCTCGTCAAGGTGCTGGACGGCAATACCTTCGTCGTCAGCGACTCCCGCGGCGATATCGAGGCATCGCTCACCGATCCGACGGGTCTTTTCTCCTTCGACAGCCGCTTCCTGTCCAGATGGGTGCTGACCGTGGACGGGGAAAGACTGAACCCCCTCTCGGTCGACGATCTTCAGTACTTCGAGTCACGCTTCTTTCTCGTGCCGGGGACCGGAACGGTGTACGTCGATGCGAAGCTCTCGGTGATCAGGCGGCGTGCAGTCGGCGACGGTTTTCACGAGGAGCTCACGATCCTCAATCACGACGAAGCGCCGGTCGACGTCGTCGTTCGTGTCGAGGCCGGGAGCGACTTCGCCGACCTTTTCGAGGTCAAGGACGCGCTGGACAAGAAGGGGCGTTACTACGCGCGGGTCGAGAAGAACCGACTGCTGCTCGGTTACGAGCGTGAGACGTTCGGTCGCGTCACCGCAATCTCTGCTACGGCACCTGCCCGTGTCGACGAGCAAGGCCTGACATTCTCAGTTCACATCGAACCGCACGATGGATGGACGACCGACCTCGACGTGGTCACGGCCGCGGGTGTGGGCGGGACATACACCCGGCCGAAGTACGAGCGGGGCGAACGACGAGCCCGACCGAACATGGAGCGCAGTCTGGAGCGGTGGCTCGACGATGCACCCCGCCTCGAATCCGACTCGGACCCGCTGAAGGCGACGTATCGGCGAAGCCTCGTCGATCTCGCCGCACTGCGCTTCTCGCCGCCCGTCGCGAAAGGAAAGAGCCTTCCGGCAGCCGGCCTCCCCTGGTTCATGACGATGTTCGGACGAGACAGCATCTTCACGAGCCTGCAGGCGTTGCCGTTCGCACCGGAGCTTGCGTCGACCACGCTTCGTGCACTCGGCGACTGGCAGGGGAGCCGCAGGGACGACTTCCGCGATGAGGATCCGGGCCGGATCCTCCACGAGATGCGCTACGGCGAGATGTCGGCATTCGAGGAGCGGCCTCATTCGCCGTATTACGGCTCCGCCGACGCCACGCCGCTGTACGTCGTGTTGCTGGACGAGTACGAGCGTTGGACAGGCGACACGCGACTCGTTCGGGAACTGGAGCGCGAAGCGCGGGCCGCCCTGAACTGGATCGACCAGTACGGCGACCTGATGGGCAACGGCTACATCTGGTACCAGCGCAGGAACGAGGAGACGGGGCTCGAGAACCAGTGCTGGAAGGACTCTTGGGACTCGATCTCGTACCGCGACGGTCGGCTTCCCGGTTTCCCCCGCGCGACCTGCGAGCTCCAGGGTTACGCCTACGACGCGAAGATGCGCGGCGCACGCCTGGCGCGACGCGTCTGGAAGGATCCCGCGTTCGCCGACGAGCTAGAGCGCCAGGCGGCTGACCTCAAACGGCGTTTCAACCGTGACTTCTGGGTCGAGGACGGCGAATACTTCGCCCTCGCCCTGGACACCGAGGGGAACCAGGTCGACTCCCTGACGTCGAACAACGGCCACCTGCTCTGGAGCGGCATCGTCGACAAATCGAAGGCAAAAGCGGTGGCCGCCCACCTGATGGGGCCCAGGCTCTTTTCCGGCTGGGGGATACGGACACTGGCCGAGGGTGAGGGTCGGTACAACCCGATCGGTTACCACGTTGGGACGGTGTGGCCGTTCGACAGCTCGTTCATCGCCTGGGGTCTGCGCCGATACGGGTTCAAGGCAGAGGCCGCCGCGCTCGCAGGCGGGATTCTGGACGCCGCCGAGGTCTTCAACGGGCGTCTCCCGGAGGCGTTCGGCGGTTACGAGCGGGGCGTGACCAAGTATCCCGTGCAGTATCCGACGGCATGTAGCCCGCAGGCCTGGTCCACCGGAGCGCCTCTGCTCTTGGTTCGGACGATGCTCGGTCTCGAGCCGGTGGGCGACAACCTCGTCGTCGACCCCCTGCTGCCGAGCAGCATCGCCGTCCTCGCACTGCTCGACATCCCCGGGCGTTGGGGGCATGTCGACGCATTCGCTCGGGGGAGAGATGGGCTCGAGGGCGGCCCCTTACGCAACCGGACGCGCGCCCGCCTCCGGACGAAGTAGACGCGACACGTCAGACGATGATCACGTCGCCCTTCGCGGTGGAAATGCGCGCTTCGCAGATCCCTTCGCGGCCGGGGAAAAAGCGAAGCGGTAGATCGTGCGGGCCGAGCCAGTCGCGCATCTCGGTCGCATCGCCGCGGACCGTCAGCTCGGAGAACTCGCCCGGCGAGCAGGTGTGTCCGACGCGCTCGTACATCGCTCGCCACCGGCCGACCCGGTCGCCGTTGTTCGGATAGTCGATGAAGAAGGGGAGATGCGGTGGCCCGGAGACGGTTCGCCATCCGCGGAGTGTCCCGTCACCATGCGGGATCGTGTAATCGACGATCTCGATTCCGAGCCGCTTCGAAAGGCCTTCGAGGTCGTCGACGCGGACTGCCCAGGCGAAGACTCCGAAGCCCCTGGCTTCGCGCGCGAGCACTCGCTGCCCGACCTCGGTCGTCTTGGCCAGAGCGCGATCTTCGATCGTCAGGAACTCGAGGTACGTCGGAGGCTTCAAGGGGACGTTGTGGTTCCGGGTCCCTGAAAACGGGTGGAGGGCGCCGCGCTCCGAGCCGAGCCCGTGCTGCTCTCGGAGGGACGTCGCCGTCTCTTCGGCGTCGCGTGCGAGCACCACGACGTGATCGATGACCATGCCGTCTAGTAGCCGTTGAGGCTGCCGATCCGAAGGCCGAGCATCTGACCGGCCGCGCGCAGCAGTTTTGCGCCGCGCCTCAGGAACCGGTCACCCCGCTTCGCGTCTCGAACGGCGGCCTCGAGCTTGCCGCTGTCGTTCAGTTGCATGTCGATCCGCGCCTGGACGCCCTTCAGCGTCGCGGTGAAACCACGCAGTGCCAGTGCCTTGCCTCGCCGTTCGGCCGGCGTCGACGCGCGAGTTGCGCGCAGCTCGACAAGCTTGCCGCCGAGCTGCCTGCGGAGCTTCGTCGTCGCCGGCAAGGCGCGAATCTGCGCCACTCCGTCGAGAACGACCGCTTTGACGGAAGGCTGCTTCGCGTTCGGCTCGGACGATCCGCAGGCCGCAAGAAGCAGCGTCGCTGCGGGAAGGGCCCAGGCGACGCGCCGAGATCTGCGTTCCTGCAAACGAGTCGACGCGAGCGCCATCTGCAGAGGATCGCTGATGTCCAGCGCCGACGGCATTCTGATGCGATGGCAGAGCAGCCCTCGCCGACATATCCGAGCGCGCGCGTGATCGCGGAGCTCGCCCGCGAGGCTCAGCTGCAGCAGCTCGAGAGCATCGAGGCGCTCGACAGCAAGGCTGCGACCCTGATCGGGTTCGCAGGGGTCCTCCTCGGGCTCGTCTTCAGCGCCTCGATCGCGACGCGCCATTGGAACGACGCGCTGACGGTCGGCGTCATCCTCCTCGCCGTCGGGATCGGCGGGCTCCTGCTGCTTCTCTTCCCGCGGCGCTACCGCTACAACCCGAACATCGTCGCGCTCACCCGTGGCTACCTCGACCATCCGGAGGAGGAGACGCTCAAGGTCACGATCGAGTCGATCGAGCAGGCGCTCGTCTCGAATGCGGACGTCCTCAAGTGGAAGGTTCGTTTGCTGAACGGCTTCGCGACGATCGCCGTGATCGCGATCATGCTCATCGCGGGAAGCCTGCTGTACGCTGTGACCTGACGATGATGAGCCCTGCGAAACTGCTGGAACGCCTCGTCCATGGCAACGGCGATGCTGCCGCGGACGTTCAGACCGAGACGCCGAAAGAGGTTCTCGAGGCACTCGAGTGGTCCGACGCCGACTCCGGCCGCGATCTGGTCGAGAAGGCGAACGGGCTCGAGGACGACGCCCAGCAGTAGCCGCGATGTCGAGCGTGAGTCGGCCCGTAGTCGGCATCACGACGTACGTCACGCCGGCCACGTGGGGTTACTGGGAAATGGATGCGGCGCTCGTGCCGGCTCAGTACGTCGAAGCCGTCGAGCGAACCGGCGGTCGGCCGCTGCTCGTGCCGCCGAGCGGCGAAGGACTCGCAGAGACGCTCGACGCGCTCGACGGGCTGATCTTCTCGGGCGGTTCCGACCTCGCCCCCGACACGTACGACGCCGAGCCTCATCCGGAAATCACCGGGGTCGTCCCGGAGCGCGACGTCGCGGAGCTCGGGTTGCTCCTCGCGGCACTCGAACGCGACATGCCCGTGCTAGCCATCTGTCGCGGGAGCCAGGTGCTGAACGTGGCGCTCGGCGGCGACCTTATCCAGCACCTGCCGGAGGTGGTCGGCGACGAGAAGCACAAGCACACGCCGGGCGTGTTCGCCGATCACGACGTCGACGTCGCGCCGGGGACGCGCCTGGGATCGGTGCTCGGCGATCGCGCTCCCGTCAAGTCGCACCATCACCAGGGATTCGGCCGGCTCGGCCAGGGTCTGGTCGAGGCTGCACGGGCGGAGGACGGGACGATCGAGGCCGTCGAGGATCCCTCGCGGCGCTTTACGCTCGGCGTGCTCTGGCACCCGGAGGCCGGTGAGGATCTGAAGCTGTTCGAAGAGCTGGTGCGAGAGGCCGCGGAGTACCGCGCTAGCCGTTCGCCGCTGGACTCAGCGGCGGCAGCTCCTCGGGCGTAGGCGAAATCGGCGGGGCCGACTCGCCCGGCGGCCGCAGGAGCGGCTCGCTGAGGGGCGGTGCCTCGACTGGCGTGAACGGGAGTGGCGGCGGCACCGGCGCCCGCTCAGGTGCCGGCTCCGCAGGAGTCTCGGCGGGCGTCGCCGCAGCCTGGGCCACCGCCTCGGCGACGGCCGAGGTGACGCGGCGCTCGATCTCCAGCTGGAAGATCGCGCTCTGGGCCTGGACGCGGAAGCGGAAGGCGCGGCCCTCGCCGATGACGTAGCCGATGAGGACTCCGAGCAAGGCGCCGACGATGATCGTCGCGACGCCGAAGCCGGGGGGAACGCCCCAGACCGTCTTGAGCGGGGTGAGCGGGATCGAGCCGACGAAAACGCCGAAGATGCCGCCTGCGACCGCGCAGCCGACGCGCACGGTGTCGGCCTTGCGGAGAAGCTGGTCCGCAAACCTCTCGATGATCTTCGGGTCGTAGCCCGCGCCGCTCATGCCTTCTTGATCGGCCGGCGGGCCGTCAGGCTTGAGGCATTGCGTGTTCAATAACCCGATGCCTTTCGCGGCCCTCCTCGTCGACGGCGGCCTCACGGCTGCCTGGGTGACGCCGGAGTAGGTGGAATGCGGTTGCGGCGGCGATCCCAAGGGCCTGCGCCGGTGCGCCGGATCCTCGTCGGCACGGACCAGTCGGAGACCGCGACACGCGCCGTCCGCTGGGCGGCCGAGATGGCGGAGCGCTACGGCGCCGAGCTGCTCGTGACCCAGTCTGTGCGCGACGGCACGGAACGGGTCACGGTTCAGCGCGAGCTCGCCGAGTACACGGAGGATCTCGTGGGCCCGGGCGCGCGGGTCGTCGTCCGCGAGGGGAACGATCCTGCGCTGGAGATGGTCGACATCGCGAACGAGGAGGACATCGACGTGATCGTCGTCGGCAGCGTCGGCATGAGCGGCCGGAAGGAGTTCCTGCTCGAGAACATCCCGAACCGGGTCTCGCACAACGCGCGCTGCACCGTCGTGATCGTGCAGACCCAGCTCGAGGGCGGTAAGCGGTGACGCAGGCCGAGGTTGAAGGCAGTCTTCTCGGCCGGGCGACTCGCGTCGCCTCTGTGTTCGCGAAGTACGGCCTCCGCGAGACCCGTGGCGGCGACGATGCGCCGGAGGTTCGAGCCCGCCGGCTGCGCGACGCGCTCGAGGAGCTCGGCCCGACCTATGCGAAGCTCGGGCAGATCCTCTCGACGAGACCGGACCTGCTGCCGCCCGAGTTCGTCACGGAGCTCGCCTCGCTTCAGGACGACGTCGCGCCGCTGACCGAGGCGGAGGTCGTCAACGTGATGGAGGAGGAGCTCGGCGTTCCGTGGGAGGACGTCTTCGCGTCGATCGACGCGCAGCCGCTTGCGGCGGGGACGATCGGCCAGGTGCACACGGCGACGCTCGAGAGCGGCGAGCGCGTCGTGGTCAAGGTGCAGCGGCCGGGCGCGCGCGACGAGATCATGCGCGACGTCGGTCTCCTGCGGATGCTCGCCGAAAAGACGGAGAAGCGGGAGGCGCTGCGACGGCTGGTCGACCTGCCGGCGGTCGTCGAGCATCTGGCGACCTCGCTCCAGCGCGAGCTCGATTTCGAGCAGGAGGGCGCGAACATCGACCGGATGCGGGAGGTGTTGGCTCCGTTCTCCCGACTCGACGCGCCCGCCGTCCACCACCGGTTCACCACGAAGCGGCTGCTCGTGCTTGAACTGATCCCGGGCGGGCCCGTGCGCGACGCGCCGGCGGGGCCCGAGCGCAAGGAGGCCGCGGCGCAGCTCCTGGAGGCGTTCTACCGGCAGATCCTCACGGACGGCTTCTTCCACGCCGACCCCCACCCGGGCAACATGCTCTGGTCGGACGGGACGATCTACTTTCTCGACCTCGGGATGGTCGGGGAGGTCACGCCCGACGTCCGCGAGCGCGTGCTGCTGCTCCTGCTCGCCTTCTGGCAGGAGGACGTGCCGTTCCTCGCCGAGATCCTGCTGCTGCTCGCCCCGGAGCTTCCCGACCAACTCGACCTGGAGGCCTTCCGCAACGATATCGGCGACCTGCTCGCCGATTACCGGCACAAGTCGCTGTCCGAGATCCAGCTCGGGCCGATCATGCAGGGCCTGACCGAGATCGCCGGCCGGCACGGGGTCAGGCTGCCTGCGTCGCTGGCTCTCGTCGGCAAGGCGCTGGCACAGATGCAGCTGACGGCGGCGACACTCGACCCGGAGCTCGATCCGTTCTCGGTCGTGGGCGGGTTCGTCGCCAAGAACCTCCTGACTCGCGTCCGGACCAGCGCAGATCCGAAGCGCCTCTTCTACGAGGTGCAGAAGCTCGAGCTCCGCGCCAATGCACTAGTCGAGGCGATCGAGCGGATCGCGGGAGCGCGCCCTGGCGCCCGGATGCAGGTCGACGTGCGCGGCACGACTCCGCTCGAGGACACGATCCGGACGGCCGCTCGGGCCTTGTCCCTGGCGATCGCGGCCGGCTCGTGCCTGGTCGCCGCGGGCACGACCGCATCGGCGCACGTCACGAGCTGGATCCCCGCCACGTTGGGCACGGCTGGCGCAGTCCTGACCGTCGTGCTCCTCGTGGGCCTCCGCCGCCGCGACTGAACCGCCCGGAGGGCGACTACCGACGAGTTCCGCCCCACTTTCGTCACGGTGTCCGACACCCGGACGTGGCTGTCGCGGCCCCGGGCGCCTGCAGGCACTTTCGGTGTTTCGTGACGCCTTCGTGACACTCCCGGTTTCACGTCGGACACCGGGTTTCCCGCGAAGTGTGACGCGCGCCGGACCTGGCGCTTCGTGACTAGCGCTTCTTGCCGAGCGCCTTGACGACCCGGCGCTCGGCGAGCAAGGCGACCAGGCTCATCATCGAGCCCAGCAGGAGACGCTCGAGCCGGCGCGGGATTCGCACCGGCTGAGCGTAGCGAGGAGGAGAAACCGCTGAGGGCGGCCCCTGCGGAGGCCGCCTCAGCGCACCCGAGGCGTTACTCGTACTGCAGCGCCTCGAGAACGTTCAGCCGCGATGCGCGCCGCGCGGGCGCGATTGCGGCAAGGACGCCGGCGATCATCGCCGCGACCGCGAAGACCACGAGCGAGGCGACGGGCACCGAGAACGTGACGCCGTACTTGCCGAGCGCGTGCGTCACCGCCGCGGCGAGCATGATCCCGAGCGGCAGTCCGAGCGCAGCGCCGATCAGGGCGGTGATCACGCTCTCGTGGCGAACCATGCGCCGAGCCTGCCGCCGCGTCATCCCGACCGCGCGCAGCATCCCCAGCTCGCGAGTCCGCTCGAAGACCGAGAGGACGAGCGTGTTGACCATTCCGAACAGGCTCACGACCACGCTCAGGGCGAGCAGGACGTAGAGCAGGTTCAGCATCGTGTTGATGAAGGACGACTGGCTCTGGACGTACTCGGCGTTCGTCTGAGCCTTCGCGTCCGGGAACGCCGCCAGCGCTTCGTCGACGGCGGCCTGCGTCGGCGAGCCCTCGATCAATGCGAGCGAGTTCGACGGCCGCGGGAAGGTCCGGTCGAACGTCTTCTGCGAGACGACGACGCCGCCCAGGAGCTCCATCACGCGGGGAGGCTGGTACAGGCCGACCACCGTCAGCCGCACCGGCTTCCCGTTCGGAGCCCTCAGCGTGAAGCGGTCGCCCAGCGCGAGGTCGTGCTTCTTCGCGAACGCCTGCTTGACGACCGCGCCGCCGTCGCCGAGCTCGGCGAGCGTGGCGTCCGAGCCCTGCTTCCACTCGAAGTGGTACAGGCCGCGGATCGTCGCCGGGTCGACGCCGTTGACGCCGACGTTCGCCTTGCCGATCTTGCCGCGGTCGGAGCGGATCGCCGAGACTCGCTCGACGCCCGGCGCCTTCGCGACCGCGAGGCCGGCGCCGGCCGGGAACGCGGACCAGCCGTTCTGGGAAGTCACGACCCAGTCGGCGGTGACCTGCTCCCTCGTCGCCCGGTCGATCGAACCGTGCACGCCGTTGCCGAGCACGGCGACGAACGACACGAGCGCCAGCCCGATCATCAGCGCCGCTGCCGTGGCCGCCGTGCGCGCGGGGTTGCGCGTCGCGTTGTCGGTTGCGAGCCGGCCGGCCGCGCCGCCGAGCCGCTTCGCCGGGATCCCGACGACCGAGGCGAGCGCCGTCACGAGCAGCGGGGCGAAGCCGGCGACGCCCAGCAGCCCGAGGAGCGTCCCGCCCGCGAGCGCGAGCAGCGACTTGCCGGAGCCGAGGTGGCCGCCCAGCGTCGCGTAGGCGATCAGCCCCGAGGCGATCCCGAAGAGCACGACGCCGGCGACCGGGCCGAGCCGCTTCCTCCGCGGGATCACGGCTCCCTCACGGACCGCCGCGATCGGCGGGACGCGCGTCGCGCGCAGGGCCGGCACGAAGCCCGCGAGCACCGTCACGACCACACCGAGGATCAAGGAGACCACGAACGTCCGCGTGGCGTAGACGGCCGAAGCCTCGGGCAGCGACAGACCGAGCGCGCCGAAGAGCGAGCTCAAGCCCTTCGCGAGGCCGAAGCCGAGGAACAGGCCGATCACGGAGGCGAGCAACCCGATCGCAAAGGACTCGACCACGACCGAGCGGAGCACCTGGCGCCGCGAGGCCCCGAGCGTGCGCAGCGTCGCGAGCTCTCGCGTCCGCTGCGCGACCGTAATCGAGAGGGTGTTGAAGATCACGAACGCGCCCACGAAGAGCGCGATCCCTCCGAACCCGAGCAGGAAGCCTCGGATGAAGCTCATGAACGTCGAGACGCCTTCCTTGTCCTGGTCGGCCTGTTCTGCCGCCGTCCGGACCTGCGCCGTCCGGGGCGCCACGTCCTCGAGCTCCCTGACGAGCTTGTCCGTGGAGACGCCCGGCTCGGCCGCGACGGAGATCGAGGTGAAGCCATCGAGGGCGAGCAGATGCTGCGCCGTGGGGATCGAGAAGACCGCGATCGTCGCGCCGCCGAGCGACTTCACGTCCCCGTACGTGGCGGTGCCGACGATCCGGAACCGCTGCTTGGGCCCGTTCGCGGAAGCCTCGATCGTGTCGCCGATCGCGAAGTCGTGCTTCTTCGCCGTCTCGGAGTCGATCACGACCTCGTGCAGGCCGGTGGCCCAGGTGCCTGATTTCAGCTTCAGGGGGTTGAACCGAGGCTGGGACGGGTCGACCCCGAAACCGAAGGTGGGATTGCCGTTCGCCTGGATCGCCTTGCCGTCGCGGTCGATCAGGTTCGCGTGCGTCGAATCGCCGTTCAGGTCGATCAGCGACCCGGCGGCCGCCTCGACGTCCGGCATCCTCTTGATCCGGTTCAGCAGCTCGCGCGAGACGGTTGCATTGCCGGTGTTCGAGTAGTCGACGAGCTTCTTGCCGCTGACGACCGCGTCGGTGTTGCTGTACGAGCTGGCGAAGATCGAGTCGAACGCCTTCGAGATGGTGTCGGTGAGGACGAAGCTTCCGCTCACCATCGCGACGCCGAGCACGATCGCGAACGCCGTCAGGACGGCGCGCAGGCGGCGGGCAGCAAGGCCCTTGAGCGCGACGGCCGTCATCGTCCCGTCACCTCCTGCATGGCGGCGATGACCTCGGCGCCCTGCGACTCAGTCTGATCCTTGACGATGCGGCCGTCCGCGATGAACAGGATGCGGTCGGCCCGCGCCGCCGCCTTCGGGTCATGGGTGACCATGACGATCGTCTGCCCGAGCTCGTCGGCCGAGCGGCGGAGCAGGTTCAGCACGTCGTTGCTCGACGCCGAGTCGAGGTTCCCCGTCGGCTCGTCGGCGAACAGCACGGCCGGCCGCGCGACGAGAGCGCGGGCAACCGCGACGCGCTGCTGCTGCCCGCCGGAGAGCTCCGCGGGCTTGTGCTTGCGGCGCTCCTGGATCCCGACCGCGTGCATCAGCTCGTCGAGCCACACCTCGTCCGGCTTGCGGCCGGCGAGCGAGAGAGGCAGCAGGATGTTCTCCTCTGCCGTCAGCATCGGGAGCAGGTTGAAGAACTGGAAGACGAAGCCGATCTTCTCCCGGCGGAGCAGGGTCAGCTTCTTGTCGTTGAGACCAGTGATGTCGACGCCGTCGACGAGGACGCTTCCCTCGGTCGGGCGGTCCAGCCCGGCGAGGATGTTCATCAGCGTCGACTTGCCGGAGCCCGACGGGCCCATGATCGCCGTGATCTGCTCTCGGGCGACGTCGATCGAGACCCCGCGAAGAGCCTCGACGGCCGTCTCGCCCTCGCCGTAGCGCCGGACGAGGCCTGTTGCCGAGACGACCGCGGACGGTGCCTCGGCGGCTGCGTCGACGGGAATCTCGGCGGTGATTGTTGCTGCAGACATGGTTGGTTCCTCCTCTTCGCTTTGGCCGGTTCGGCTGTCTGCAGTGTCGGCGTCGGGCCCGGCCATTCGCATCGGGGGCACCCCTAGACCCACCCCTAAGGTTTCGCGGCCGGGAACTGCCCGCGGTGGACCAGGTGACTAAAATCGCCCGTCAGAGCAACTTCCGGCCGGTAGAAGGGGTCGAAAACTGAGCAAAACTACACAGCAGCTCCCCACGGGAACGGTCACCTTCCTGTTCACGGACATCGAGGGCTCGACTCGGCTGCTGAAAACCCTTGGGCGCGACCCCTACGGCGAGGTGCTCGCCACCCACAACCGCCTCCTGGCCGAGGCCTTCGCCGCCGCGGGGGGGATCGAGATCGACCGGAAGGGCGATTCGTTCTTCGCCGTCTTCGGGAGCGCCGCCGCCGCGGTGTCCGCCGCAGCGGCCGCCCAGCTCGCGCTCGCCGCCGAGGAATGGCCGGCCGAGAGGCCGATTCGCGTCCGCATGGGGATCCACACCGGGGAGGCGGCCGTGGGCAACGAGGGCTACGTCGGCTTCGCCGTGCACCAGGCCGCTCGGATCGGCGACATCGGCCATGGCGGCCAGGTCCTGCTCTCGAGCACCGCCGCGCGGCTCGTCGAGCACGAGCTCACCGACGGCCTCGGCCTTCGCGACCTCGGCCCCACGAAGGTGCCGGACTTCGAGCGGCCGGAGCAGCTCTTCCAGCTTCTGATCCCCGGGCTGCCGGACGAGTTCCCCGCGCTGACGCACCGGATTCCCAAGCCGTCCAC
This sequence comes from Gaiellaceae bacterium, assembly GCA_035554095.1. GTDB lineage: Bacteria > Actinomycetota > Thermoleophilia > Gaiellales > Gaiellaceae > 13-2-20CM-68-14. The sequence goes on from DATMIX010000051.1 coordinate 12,028, forward strand.
TGGGTCGACGGCGCGTCGCTCGACCGGCTCACCGCTCCTGGAGCGAGATGCCGAGGTCGCGGCGATCCGGGCCGTCGTCGAGTACGCTCGCGAGGGCGCCGGGCGTCTGGTCGCGATCGAGGGCAGCGCCGGGATGGGCAAGACGCGCCTCGTCGCCGAAGCACGGGCCGCGGCGGAGGAAGCCGGCTTCCAGCTCCTCTTCGCGCGCAGCTCGGAGCTCGAGCAGGATTTCGCCTACTGCGTCATGCGGCAGCTCTTCGAGCCGCTGCTCGTGGCGGTCGATCCCCGCGAGCGCGACGAGCTCTTCTCGGGCGCCGCGTCGCTCGTCGAGCGGCTCTTCGACGACGCGCAGCTCCAAGCCGAAGGCGGCGACGTCTCGTTCGGAATCCTCCACGGCCTCTACTGGTTGACGGCGAACGTCGCCCAGCGCCAGCCCACCCTGATCGCGATCGACGACCTGCACTGGACGGATGGCCCGTCGCTGCGCTGGCTGATGTACCTCGCGCACCGGCTCGAGGGCCTGCCGCTCGCGGTCGTCGTCGGTCTCCGCCCGCCTGAGCAGAGCCAGCAGACAGAGCTCCTCACCGAGCTCGTCGCCGACCCGGCGGCGATGCTGATCCGGCCGGCGGCGCTCGGGATCGATTCGATCACGCAGCTCGCAAGTGAGCTCTTCGACCGCCAGCCCGATCGGGCCTTCGCCGAGGCATGCCTCACCGCCACCGGCGGAAATCCGCTGTTCGTCCGCGCGCTGCTGGACACGCTGCGCAACGAGGGCGCCGAGCCCGTGGCGGCGAACGCGGATCGGGTGGTCGAGATCGGGCCCGAATCGGTGAGCCGGGCCGTCTCGCTGCGACTCGCGCGCATGCCCGCCGAGGCGAAGGCCTTCGTCAGGGCCGTCGCGATCCTCGGCGACGGCACGCAGTCGCGCCACGCCGCCGCGCTGGCCGGGCTGGACCTCGACGTCGCCTCGCATGCGGCGACGTCCCTCGCTCGGGCCGATCTCCTCCGTTTGAGGACGCCCGAGGTCGAGTTCACCCACCCGGTCGTCCGCGCCGCCGTCTACGAGACGATCGATCCCGCCGACCGTGTCGCCCTCCACCGACAGGCTGCCGAGCAGATCCTCCTTGCGGGCGGAGCCCCGGAGCGGGCCGCCGGCCATCTCGAGCTGGTGCCGCCGCGCGGCGACCGTTTCGTCGTCCAGACCTTGCGCGACGCTGCCTCGCGCTCGCTCGCCCGCGGCGCGCCGGACGCGGCCGTCACGTATCTTCGCCGCGCGCTCGAGGAGCCGCCGGACATCTCCGACCGCGTCGAGACGCTCACCGAGCTCGGGCTCGCCGAGCGGCGCGTCGACGTCGGCGCCGGTGCCGCGCACCTGCAGGAGGCGCTCCGCGACGTCGAGGACCCGGTCTGGCGCGCCAGCATCGGCCTCGAGCTAGGGCGGTCGTTGTTCCGCCTCAATCGGGGCCCTGAGGCTGTGCGCGTGTTCGACGATGCCCTCGACGGCCTCGAGGACGGCCCGGCCGACCTGCGCCACATGCTCCAGGCGGAACTGATCAACTCGGCCGGGTTCGACCCGGAGGTGATCGCGATCGCCGACGAACGGATCGCCGCCGTGGACGAGTCCACGCTCGAAGGCGCGGTCGGGCGGGCGGTGATGCTCGCGACGCTTCGCTACTTCGACGCGCGTCGCGGCTGCAACCGCGAGGCGGTCGCGCAGCTCGGCGAGCCCGCGTTGATCCACGCGCTGATCGAGAGCACGCCCTCGGTCGCGATCTCGTGCGCCGCGACGGCCCTGATGTACGCCGAGAACGACGAGGCGACCGACAGGTTCTTCGACGTGATGCTGCGCTCGTCGAAGGAGCGCGGCGAGCTGGTGACGCTCTCGAACATGCTCTGCTTCCGGGGCCTGACCGCGGCCCAGCGGGGTGACCTCGAGTCCGCCGTTCACGATCTGCGCGAGTCGGACGAGCTCGTGTCCTACCTACCCACTCAGCAGGGCGCGATCTACTACCACTCGTACCTCGCCGACGTGCTCACGAACCGCGGCGAGGTGGACGATGCGGAGGCCACGCTCGCCGAGCTCGGCGTCCCCGACGACGTGCCCCACAGCGGGCACATGATCTTCTTCCTGGGCGCGCGCGGCTGGGTGCGGCTGGCCCGGCGGGACTTCGAGGGCGCGTGCGCCGACTTCGACCTGCTCGGCCGCTACATGGAGTCGTTCGGGATGCGGAACCCGGCGATGCTTGCTTGGCGCTCGCACCTCGCGCTCGCGCTGCTGGCGCTCGACCGACGCCACGAGGCGCTCGAGCTCTCGCGCGAAGAAGTCGAGATCGCCCGGGGTTGGGGGGCGCCGCGTCCGATCGGCGTCGCACTCCGAGCCCAGGGCCTTGCGGAGGGCGGTGAGCCCGGGATCGCGACCCTGCGGGAGTCGGTCCGGGTGCTCGAAGGCTCGTCGGCGAAGCTCGAGCGCGCACGGACGCTCGTCGAGCTCGGCGCAGCGCTACGCCGAGCCAACGAGCGATCCGAAGCGCGCGAGCTGCTCCGTCAGGGCCTCGACCTGGCCGTCCGCGCGGGTGCGGAGCCGGTCGTCGAGCAGGCTCAGACGGAGCTCGCGGCCACCGGCGCCCGGCCGCGGAAGCTCGTGCTGAGCGGTGCCGAGTCGCTGACGCCGAGTGAGCGGCGCGTCGCCGAGATGGCGGCCGAGAACATGACCAACAAGGACATCGCCCAGGCGCTCTTCGTGACGACCAAGACGGTCGAGGTCCACCTGAGCAACGTCTACCGGAAACTCGGCATCGGCTCGCGCCAGCAGCTCGGCGACGCGCTGAGCGTGCCCGCGTAGCCCACAGGCTAGAATCGCCTCATGGCAGAAGTCGGGACCATGCGCGTCAAGGGCGGGCTTGCCGAGATGCTGAAGGGCGGCGTGATCATGGACGTCACGACCGCCGAGCAGGCCCGGATCGCCGAGGACGCGGGCGCCGTCGCCGTGATGGCGCTCGAGCGCGTTCCGGCCGACATCCGCGCCGAGGGCGGCGTCGCGCGGATGGCCGACCCGGACAAGATCCGGGAGATCCAGGAGAACGTGACGATCCCGGTGATGGCGAAGGCCCGTATCGGGCACTTCGTCGAGGCGCAGATCCTCGAGGCGCTCGAGGTCGACTACATCGACGAGAGCGAGGTGCTGACGCCGGCGGACACTGCCAACCACATCGACAAGTGGACGTTCACCGTCCCGTTCGTCTGCGGTTGCACGAACCTGGGCGAGGCCCTGCGGCGGATTTCAGAGGGCGCCGCGATGATCCGCACCAAGGGCGAGGCGGGGACCGGCGACATCGTCAACGCCGTCACACACATGCGCTCGGTCTTCGGCGGGATCCGCAGGCTCGGCTCGCTGCGCGAGGACGAGCTCTACAGCGAGGCCAAGAACCTTCAGGCGCCGGTCGCGCTCGTGCAGTGGGTTGCCGAGCACGGACGGCTGCCCGTCGTCACCTTCACGGCCGGGGGAATCGCCACTCCTGCCGATGCCGCGCTCTGCATGCAGCTCGGCGCCGACGGCGTCTTCGTGGGCTCGGGAATCTTCAAGTCCGGCAATCCGTCGGAGCGCGGCAAGGCGATCGTCGAGGCGACGACGCACTACCGCGACGCCGACGTCCTGGCCAGGGTGTCACAGGGCCTTGGCGACGCGATGAGCGGCCTTTCGGCGGCCGCCCTCTCGCCCGAAGACCTGCTCGAGACGCGCGGCTGGTAAGGCCCTCCTACGAAAGGAGCGGCTCGACCCGGGCCTCGAGCTCGGCGCGGTGCTCGTCGCCGTCGAAGGCGTGCAACGGGTGCCCGGCCAGTAGGTACTCGTCCACCCGCCCCTTCCGGCGCACATAGAGGACGGGCACGATCTTCCCACCCGCGTCGACCTCGACCGCCGCGGCGACCGCGTCCGGCCCTGCGGTGTCCACGAAGTGGGCGAGCGGGAGGATGCCCTCGTCGCGGATCCCGCCCGCGCCGAACGACACGGTCCGGGCGAGGTAGCCCTTCTGGATCCAGAGGTCGGGCGCGCGCGCGAGCTCGTCGAGCAGGAATGGAACGACCTCGCTTTGCTGGAGGCGCCTGCGCTCTGCAACGACGCCGAAATGCTTCTCGGCGAGGTGCCGCACCAGGACGCGTGCGTTGTACCGGAAGCCGTTGACGGACGTCGAGTTCGCGGCAGCCCCATGCTTGGTCATGCCGGGCGAGCCCTGGGTCGCATTGCCGGCGAAGTAGACGCCGGGAGCGGAGACGCTCTCCCAGAAGGGCGTCTGCGCGGGAATGCGACCGTCCGCGACCGTCGCCACGCCGAGCTCGGCGAGCGGCTCGAGCGGGACCCGGAAACCCGTCGCGACGATCACCTCGTCGCCTTCGAGCTCGAGCTTCCCGGCCCAGGTCGTCCCTTCGGCCTGCACGCGGAAGCCGCGGTCCGAGCGCTCGATGCGATCGATCGCAGCGTCGATCACGTACGTGCCGGACCCGCCTCGGACGTACTCGTCGTACGGCTGGAGGTAGCGGACGCGCAACGCCGAGAGCGCGAGCACCGCCGTCTGCACGGGCCGCGGCGAGACGAGCGAGATCTGCGTCGCCCAGGGGAGCAGGCCGTGGGCGACCTCGAACCCCGAGTTCCGCTTCCCGATGATGACGACGCGCTTGCCGTCGTAGTCGGAGGGGCTCCCCGTATCCACGTAGTGGCGCGCCGCCTCGACTCCCGGGAGCGGCGGCACCCACGGCTCGGTCACGCCCAGCGCGAACACGGCCGCGCGGCAGCGGTATTCGCCGTCCGAGGTCTCGAGCACGAGCCAGTCCTCGTCGCGCCGGGCTCGCTCGAGCGTGCAGCCGTAACGGACCTGCACGCCCGCGCGTTCGACAAACGCCCGCAAAGCGGCCTCCATCTCCTCGCGCGCCGGGACGTCGAAGCTGCGGTCCATGAAGTCCGGCATCAGCGACCGGTGCTCAGGCTCGTCGCCGAGCAGCGAGTTGTGGTCGTACCACTCGTATTCGCGCGACAACCGTTCGACCGGTGCCTGCGGCTTCGTCCAGCTGATGAGGCGCTGGAAGACCGGAAACGAGCGGAACATTCCAGCGGGCTCCTCGTCGCGGGAGATGACCGCGAAGCGGTCGATCCCGGAGCGCTCGAGGCAGTACGCCGTCTGCAGGCCCCCCGGCCCGCTGCCGACGACGACCACGTCGTAGTCGCCCGGTGGAAACGGGCGCTCTACCGCTGCCACTCGTTCGCCGAGCGCAGACGGCGGGCCTCGGCCTGGAGCATCCGGAACATGACTCGCGGATGCTCGAGCAGGAAGGCCTCGAGCTCGACGCCCGGGACGGTCAGGCAGCGGAGCAGGGTCGCGGCGACGATGTCGGCCGTGGGTGCGTCGCCGGTCAGAGCGGCGACCTCGCCGAAGAACTCGCCTCGCCCGAGCCGGGCGCGCTCCTCGCCGTCGATGAGGACCTGCGCCTCGCCGTCGAGGATCAAGAAGAAGCGACCGCCGGTCATTCCCTGGCGAAGCACGCGCTGGCCCTCCGCGAACAGCTCCTCGCCGACCGTGTGCGCGACCTCCTCGAGCTGGGGGTGCGTCAGGTCGGCGAACAGGCTCAGCTGCGCGAGCGAATCGACGACGCTTCTCGCATCGGTGGCCACGGGGCAAGCGTAGTGGTGACCAGGCTGCGCCGACGGGTGTAACGACGATGTGCGCAAGACGGCGCTTCTGCTCCTGCCCCTCGTGGCCGTGAGCGTCGCTGCAACGGCCGCGAGGCCGAAGCCCCGCTTCTCGACGCCCTACGACCTCGTGGTGACGTCCCGAGGCGAGCTCTGGATCGCCGACGGACCCTCCGGCCGGGTGTTGCGATACGACTTGCGCAGGCGCCGGCTCGCGATCGCCGCGCGCATTCGCGGCGGGGAGCTCGTCGGGATCTCGCACGTCGGCGGAGCGTCGTACGTCTCGGATATCCGGCGCGGCGTCGTCTGGAGGATCGGCCCGAAAGGGCGCGTCTCGCCGTTCGCGCGCGTCCCGGCCGCGACCGACTCGGTCCTCACTGGCCGCACCCTGTACGTCGGCAGCCTGGAGAAGGGGATCTTTGCGATCGACCTACGGACGCGGCGGAAGCGGTTGCTCAACCGGTCGCTGCGGCCGCACGGGCTCACCACCGATCCCGGCGGCAGGCTCGTCGCCGTCAACCCTCCCCACGGGATCTACCGGGTGGACAAGCGCGGCGGCACGACCCTCCTGCTGGGCGCCGACGGCGCCAGGGCGGCCTTCTCCCGAGACGGGCGCCTCTACTTCGTGCAGGGCAGCCCCGAAGGCGCGACCGTTCGCCGCCTCGAGGCCGACGGCTCGGTCACGAGGGTCGCCGGCACGGGAAGGATCGGGCCAGAGGGTGAGAACGTGCCCGCGACGAGCGTCGGCCTGCAGATCAGTGCCATCCTCTTCGCGCGTGACGGCTCGCTGCTGCTGGGGCAGGTCGCACCGCGGCCGGCCAAGATCCGCCGGGTCGATCTCGGGGACGGCACGATCACGACGGTCGTCCGAAGTCCCTGAGAGGGGCGCCCGGAGGCGCCCCTCTCGAAGAGCGGTTACAGGATTCCGCGTGACACGAACGCGGCCTTGACCGCCACCTCCGTGCCGGGGTACAGCGTCGCCGCCGTGCTCACGGTTCGATTCGCGAGCTCGACCATCGTCGTGCCCGGGAAGTTGAACTGGGCGGCGAGGATGATCGTGTCGGCGACCTCGTGGCCGAGCGCCTGGCGGATGTCCCAAAGCGCGCGCGACCAGATCTGGCCGTCGTGGTGAACCTCGCCGTTCAGGTCGCCCGGGTAGTGCAGGTTCCGGTCGACGCGGCGCAGGCAGTGCGGCACCGTCGAGGTGTACGAGACGGAGTCCCAGTCGGCGACGCAGGCGAGGTCGCTGGTGACCTGGACGCCGTTCGCCTTCGAGACGACGTCGGAGACCGTCACGGCCCAGTAGTCGCCGAAGCCCTCGCTGATCGCGCCGGCTTCCTCGGAGCCGAAGACGAAGCCCTGGCCCACGTGGATCGCGTGGCCGTACTCGTGCAGGATCACCTCGGCGTCCTCGGCGTCGTCGACGCCGCCCTTGCCGAAGCGGAGCTCGTCCTTCGGATGGTCGGTCTCGAACGAGTTGTCGAGACCCCACTGGTTGATGCGGAGATCCTGCGACTCATCGTTCGCACCCGGGAACTTTCCGGTCCCGAAGCCGAGGCTCCGGATGTACCGCTGCGATTCCGTGACCCAGTAGTACGCCATGACCTGCTCGAACTCGTCGTCGTGGCGGTTGTAGTTGAAGGTGTTGGTCGGCGAGTACGCGGGGTTGCCGGTCTCGCTGACGACGTTCGCCCACCGGCCGCGCAGGAAGCCGCTGCCGTCCAGGTCCCGCAGAGTCACCTGGTGGTAGGCGGGCTGCAGGGCCGCATAGTCCGCGTCCTTCTGGTCGGTGAGACTCTCGCGGAACGCGAACGTTCCGACCCCGAGGTCGGCGACCGGGTTCGGCACGAATGCCCGCGCCGTTCCCGTGCTGGTGCCCGGGCCGGGCTTGGTTGCTCCGGCCGTGCCGGCGGCGATCCCCATCACCGCGGCCACGGCGAGGCCGATCAAGATTCGCTTCAAGATTCCCCTCCCCAATCGATAGCTAGGCCGCGCACAGGGTATCCGGGAAATCGCGAGTCGTCTATCGGCTCTCGAAACGGCGAAACTAGAATGGTTTTCGATGGTCGAACGCCCTCGCATAGGCATTCTCGCCCTCCAGGGGAACTTCCGCGAGCACGCGGCGATGCTGCGCCGCCTGGGTGCGGATCCCGTCGAGGTGCGGAAAGCCGACCAGCTCGCCGGCCTGGACGGCCTCGTCCTTCCGGGCGGCGAGTCGACGACGTTCATGCGGTTGATGCGTCTGTACGGCCTCGACGAGGCGCTGAGGGCTTTCGACGAGCCCGTTCTGGGAACGTGCGCCGGGATGATCGTCCTCGACCGCAACCACCTCGGCTCGGTCGACGTCGAGGTCGACCGCAACGCGTACGGCCGGCAGGTTGCGAGCTTCGAGGCCGACCTCGCCCTTGCGGGCGAGGAAGAGCCCTTGCGAGGGGTGTTCATCCGCGCGCCCCGCGTGCGCGAGGTGGGGCCCGAGGTCGAAGTTCTCGCCCAGCTCGCCGGCGAGCCGGTTCTGCTCCGCCAGGGACGGTTCCTCGTCGCCTCGTTCCATCCCGAGCTGACGGACGACACCCGCGTGCACGAGCGGTTTCTCGAGCTCGTCGAGGAGGAGCGGAGTGTCCGGGCATAGCAAGTGGTCGTCGATCAAGCACAAGAAGGGCGCCGCCGACGCAAAGCGCGGCAAGCTCTTCTCGAAGCTCGCGCGCGCGATCATCGTCGCCGCGCGCGAGGGTGGCCCGGACCCCGCGGCCAATCTCGCGCTGCAGAACGCGATCGAAAAGGCGCGCTCCTACTCCATGCCGAAGGACAACATCGAGCGCGCGATCGCCCGCGCCTCGGGCGCCGGAGAGGACACCGAGTCCTTTGAGCACATCACGTACGAGGGGTACGGCCCGAACGGCGTCGCGATCATCGTCGAGGCGCTGACGGACAACCGCAACCGGACGGCCGCCGAGGTGCGCCACGTTTTCTCGAAGCACGACGGCAACCTGGGGACCTCGGGCGCCGTCGCCTGGCTGTTCGAGCGGCGGGGCGTGATCCTCGTCGACGCCGACCGCGCGGACGAGGACGATGTCACGCTCGCGGCGGCGGACGGGGGGGCGGACGACGTCTCACAGGACGGCTCGAGCTTCGAGGTCACGACGTCACCGGAAGCGCTCAGCTCGGTGCGCGAGGCGCTCGAGCAGGCCGGCATCGACGTCGAGTCCGCCGAGACGACGCTGGTCGCGAAGACGACGGTCGAGCTCGGGGACGAGGCGGCGGCCCGCAAGACGCTCCGCCTGATCGACGCTCTCGAAGAGCTCGACGACGTCGACGAGGTGCACGCGAACTTCGACATCCCCGAGCATCTGCTCGAGGCGGTTGCCGGCTAGGCGGATTTCCAGGCAGGAACGTCCGACCCGGTCCCTAACCTCGCACCGTGAGAGTCCTCGGAATCGATCCGGGCACAGCCGCGTGCGGATGGGGAATCGTCCACGAAAAAGGCGGCCGCCTCCGGGCGGTGGAGTGGGACTGCTGGCGAACTCCGGCGGGTCGCCGCCCCGAGCTGCGCCTGAAGACGATCTTCGAGGGCGTCCAGGATCTCGTGGAGGAGTTTGCGCCGGACGCCGTCGTGCTCGAGGAATCGTTCGTCGGCGCCGACGCCCGCACCGCGCTCTCCGTCGGGCAGGCTCGCGGTGCCGTCATGGTCGCGGCCGCGTCCGTCGGCGTCGAGTGCGCTGAGTACGCGCCGGCGCGCGTGAAGCAGACCGTCTGCGGCTACGGCCGGGCGGAGAAGGCGCAGGTGCAGCGGATGGTGATGGCGATCCTCGGCCTGAAGCAGCCGCCGACGCCGCACCACGCCGCGGATGCGCTCGCGGTCGCGATCTGCCATGCGCTCGCGCCGCCGCTGCTCAAGATCGCCTAGGTCTGCAGGATCCTCGGTCTGCAGGATCGTCCGATCACGCGCCTAACCTGACCGCATGATCTCGCGCCTCCGCGGGGAGGTTGTCACGCGCTCGGCGAGCGGCGTCGTCGTCGACGTCGGCGGAGTCGGCTACCTCGTCAATCCCACCGCGAGCGCTCGCCGGAGGGCGGAGCCGGGGGGAGAGGTCGTACTCGAGACCTACCTTCACGTGCGTGAGGACGTGCTGCAGCTGTTCGGCTTCGCCGAGCCCGCGGAACGCGAGTTGTTCGAGCTTCTGCTGTCGGTGCAAGGTGTCGGCCCGAAGGTCGCGCTGGCGATCGTCTCGGGCTCGTCCCCGAACGAGCTCCGGCGCGCGATCGCGCTCGAGGACACGGCCCGGTTCCAGGCGATCCCGGGCATCGGCAAGAAGACCGCGCAGCGGGTCGTGATGGAGCTGAAGGAGAAGCTCGGCGCGGTCGGGGAGTCCGAGGAGCCGACGCCGCTGTCGCCGAAGCCGCACCTCGTCGCCCGAGACGCGCTCGTCGAGCTCGGCTACACGCTCGCCGAGGCCGAGGAGGCCCTCGCCGGAACGGATCCGGAGGCGCGGCCGGAGGAACGGGTCCGTGAGGCGTTGAAGAAGGCGGCATGAGGATTTTGCAGGGCCCGTTGTGAGCGCCGCGGCTGAAGAGACTCAGTTCCTCGCGCCGGCGATCCGGCCGGAAGAGGACGAGCTCGAGCGTTCGCTGCGGCCGCGCAGCCTCGACGAGTTCGTCGGTCAGGAGCGCGTCAAGGAGCAGTTGGCGATCACGCTCGAGGCCGCAAAGGGGCGCAGCGAGGCGCTCGACCACCTGCTCCTGATCGGGCCGCCCGGCCTCGGGAAGACGAGCCTCGCCTACATCGTCCGTGAGGAACTCGGCGTCGCCCTCCGTTCCGTCGCGGGCCCGGCGCTCGAACGCAAGGGCGACGTCGCCGCGATCCTGACTGGGCTAGGGGAGCGAGACGTCCTCTTCGTCGACGAGATCCACCGGCTCTCGCGGGCGGTCGAGGAGATTCTCTACCCGGCGCTCGAGGACTTCCGGCTCGACATCGTCGTCGGCCAGGGGCCCGCGGCGCGAACCCTGACCCTCGACCTGCCGCCGTTCACCCTGATCGGTGCGACGACGCGCACGGGCCTGCTGACGACGCCGCTCCGCGATCGCTTCGGCATGACGTTCCGGCTGGAGCACTACGAGCCGCCGGAGCTCGCGCTGATCGTCCGACGCTCAGCGCGGATCCTCGGCGTCGAGATCTCGGAGGATGCGGCGAAGGAGATCGCGGGCCGCGCCCGCGGGACGCCGCGGATCGCGAACCGGATCCTGAGGCGCGTTCGCGACGTCGCGGAGGTGCGCCACCAGGGCCGGATCACCCTCGAGATCGCGCGCGAGGCCCTCGACCTGATGGAGGTCGACGAGGACGGGCTCGAGCGGTCCGACCGAGCGCTGCTCAAGGCCATCGTCGAGAAGTTCGACGGGGGCCCTGTCGGGCTCTCCACGCTTGCGGTCGCGCTCGGCGAGGAGCCGGACACGATCGAGGACGTGTACGAGCCTTATTTGTTGCAGCTGGGCTTCATCCAGCGAACGCCGCGCGGCCGGATCGTCACGAAGCTCGGGCGGGCGCACGTCGGCGCCGCGTCCGAAACGGACGCCGGCCGGCTGTTCTAGCCGAGTCCGCGTCCGCACCGGCCGCGTCCAACCTGCAACGAATGTGTGACGTTTCGTCCACACCCGTCCCCGCGCGCCAGTTCGTGGGGACAGTCCCCACGGAGTGCCACCAAGGGCCGCGGCCCGCAGTACGCTGACTGCGATGTCCGAGCTCTGGGTACCGGGCGCTCCGTCCGCCGACGACTTCGTCACGCGCGTCCACCAGCAGATCGCACGCTTCGCGGATGCCTACGGGCTCGATCAGGCGCGGGTCGAGATCGAGCTACGCGACGGAGCGCTTCTCGTGCTCGACACGATCTCGCCGGAGCCGGGGTACGGCTTCGTGACGCTTCGTCCGCATCCCGAGGACGGGGGCGAGCGGGAGGAGTTGATCATCCCGCTGGCCTCGGTCGCCCGGATCCGTATCTCGCCGGCGGAGCAAGAGCCGCAGTTCGGCTTCGCCCTGCCGGACGGCGCTTCTAGCCCTCCGCCTCCGTCTTGAACTTGCCGAGCACGCCGAGCCAGTTCGAGTCGTAGTCGTCCCGGGCCTCCTGGGCCCTGTCGCCGTACGGCTCCCAGCCGCTGTGGACGAGGTCGACACGCGTCCTGCCGTCGCCCTCTGGCGTGAAGCTGACCTCGATCTCGGTGGCGGCGGGCGCCTCCGGGTTCACCTTCCACTCGAGCACGAGCCGGTGAGGCGGCTCGAACGCGGCGACCGTGGCCCAGAAGCCCTCACCGCCGTCGCTCCGACGCTCGTAGACGCGTCCGCCGACATGCGGCTCGAAGACGGCGGTCTCGGGTCGCTTACCCGTAGACATGACCTCGATCGAATGCGTCTCCAGCGGCCACCACGTGCCGATCCGCTCGGTGAACACCTCGAACGCGTGCTCGACCGGGACGTCGACCGTGATCGACTTCCTGATAGTCAGATCCTGCGCCTGCGCGCTCATCACGTCCTCCTCTCGCTTGCCTCGGCCGCCGCCTTGAAGTCGGCGAGCGCGGCCGTCCAGAACCGGTCGAAGTAGCCGCGTAGCTCGGACAGTCCGTCCGGATCGAGCCGGTACAGACGCCGCGTCCCGTTGGGGCGCTCCGTCACGAGGCCTGCGTCCTTCAAGACGCGCAGGTGCTGCGAGACAGCCGGGCGGCTGACGGGCAGCTCCGCGGCGATCTCCCCCACGGCGCGGGGCCCTTCGCGAAGCTGCTCGAAGATCGCCCGCCGGGTCGGGTCACCGAGCGCGCCTATGGCTCCTTCGTAAGCCATTACTTACCGTAAGTTTAAGCTTACCGAGGAGCGAGGTCAAGCGGTCCGCTCAGCGCCGGAACTGCAGCTCGTGCCAGGACGGGATCGGTGCGACCTCAAGCAGCGCGCGGTCGCCCCGCGGGTCGACGTAGGCGAACTCGCCGGTCTCGTCCTCCCACGCGACCTCGAGCCGGCCGTCCTTCACCCAGTGGTCGAGCCAGGCGCCGCGGAAAACGAGCTTCCGCAACCAGTAGACGAGCGACTCGCCGTTCACGAGCGAGATGTGGTCCCAGTGGCGAACGAGGTAGAGGCCGAGCCCGCTGCGGGCGTCGGCAACCCGGCCGTCCGCCGTCAGTTCGACGAGGTCTGCCGTCTCCTCCTCGTCGAGCTCGTTCCCTTCGACGAGGCCGAGCTTGACCGCCGCCGCCGTGACGCGCTGCTCGAAGTCGAAAGCGTTGAAGCTGAAGCGATAACCGAGGAACTCGACGACGTAATCGTCGCCCGAGGAGTAGCTCGGATCCGGCACGACGAGAGGATAACCGCGGCTACAGTCAGGCCTGTGAGCGCCAGGTCGGCGGCAATCTCGGGACTCGTCGTGGGCGTCCTCGTCCTCGGCGTCGCCTGGCTGTTCGAGCTGCCGGTGACGCGCGTGGCCCTGCTGGCCCCGGTCGTGGTCCTCATCGCGGCGGTGGTTGCGGGCCTGGTCGTCTTCTGGTCGCGGGCCGCCGCCGACTCGCTCCGCGAAGCCAAGCGGCCGCGGCTGATCGTCGGCGCGGCAGCGGCGGTCGTGGGCCTCGGCGTCGTCTTGACGCTGCTCGGGATCGAGCTCCCGCGCGAGTGAGCGCCGACTTCGTCACGAACCCGTAACGCCTGCTTGCCGCAGCCCACGAACCGGCCGCAGGATGGAAATCCCGCCCTCGTTCCGTCCGGGGCCGTCCGTAGCTTGGACTGCCCATGTCCGAGCCGAGCTGGACGATCGAGCCGTGCGACCGTGACGCCGTCACGGCGCTCGCGCGTGAGCTCGAGCTGAGCGCCACGACGGCTTCGGTCCTCGTGCGTCGCGGGCTCGGGGAGCCCGCCCGCGCCCGCGCTTTCCTCGAGGGCGCGCTCCCGGGCCACGAGGCGACCATGCTTGGAGATATGACGGCCGCCTGCGAGACGATCCGGGCCGCGGTCGCTGCCGGCAAGCGCATCTGCGTGCACGGCGACTACGACGCGGACGGCATCTGCGCGACGGCCCTGGCGGTGCTCGTCCTTCGGGAGCTCGGGGCGGAGGTTTCCTGGCACCTGCCGAGCCGGTTCGAGGAAGGCTACGGCGTCCGCCGCGAGACCTTGTCGCGGCTGGCGGCCGACGGGTGCGGCCTCGTCCTGACGGTCGACTGCGGGGTCACGGCCGTCGAGGAAATCGCGGCGGCCACGCGCGACGGGCTCGACGTGGTCGTCAGCGACCACCACCGCCCCGGCGAGCAGCTGCCCGAGTGTCCGCTCGTCGGCCCCTACCGGGGTTCGGCCTACCCGTTTCGCGAGCTCTGCGGGACCGGCGTGGTCTACAAGCTCGGCGAGGCCTTGCTCGGCGCGGGTTCCGACGCCCTGACGAGGCACCTGGACCTCGTTGCGGTGGCGACGATCGCCGATGTCGTGCCGCTCGTCGACGAGAACCGCGGCCTGGCGATCGCCGGGCTTCGGGCGCTCGCGCGCACGCAGAAGCCCGGGCTACGCGAGCTGATGCGAGTCGCGCGCGTCGATCCTGCGGCGCTCGACACTGGCTCGGTCGCGTTCCGGCTGGCGCCGCGGCTGAACGCAGCGGGCCGACTCGGCCATCCCGAGGCCGCGCTCGAGCTCCTGCTGACCGACGACCCCGAGCAGGCCCGCAGCGGCGCCGCTCGGCTCGACGAGCTGAACCGCGACCGACAGGCGGTCGAGGAGCGGATCCTCCGCGAGGCGGTCGACGAGATCGAGGCCTGGCCGGAAGCGCGCCGCGGGAGGCGTGGTTACGTGCTCGCGCACGAGGAGTGGCACGAAGGCGTGATCGGGATCGTCGCGTCGAGGCTTGTCGAGCGCTACCACCGGCCGGTCGTCCTGATCGCGGGCAACGAGCGTGAGTGGAAGGGATCCGGACGGACGAGCGGCAGCTTCGACCTGCACGGGGGCCTGGCCGCGTGCGCAGAACACCTCGTTCGCTTCGGCGGACACCGCGCGGCCGCAGGGCTCTCGATCGAGCCGGACCGCGTCGGGGCATTCGCGGCGGCGTTCTCCGAGCACGCGGATGCGCACGTGACCGACGAGGAGCTCCTGCCGCGTACGGCCGTAGATGCGCTCGTCCACGGCCCGGAGCTGACGCTCGGGCTGTGCGCCGAGCTGGCGCGCCTCGCCCCGTTCGGGCTCGGCAACCCCGGGATCACGCTGCTCGTCGCGGGCTGCGAGCTCGCCGAGCTCGCGACGGTCGGAGACGGCAAGCACCTCCGCTTCCGGGTCAAGGACGGGACGCGCGACGCCGGTAGCGCGATCGCGTTCGGGCTCGGCAAGCAGGCCGACCGGTTCCGCCGCCGGCTCCACTACGACATCGCGTTCCGCCTCGAAGAGAACCGCTGGAACGGGACGGTCGCCCCGCAGCTCGTGGTCAAGAGCGTCTTCGACGGAGAGCCCGGCTACCGGGAGCTGCGCGACTGGCTCGCCGCGCGCTGGCGCGAGGGGCCCGACGCCTGGCCTCCGGAGGCCGCAGCCGTTTTCGCCGAGCTCGGCCTGCAGGACGACGAGGGCGCGAAGCGCCATCTCCTCGAATCCGAGGCGTTCCGCAGGCTGCTGAGCGAGTCACCGGCGCTCGCCGAAGCCGCCTGAAGCGAAAGCAGGTCACCCGGAGGGCCCGGAGTACACTTTTTCCATGGCCGTTCTCGAAGCCGGCGAGAAGCACAAGGAGCTCCTCGACGAGCTGATCGCGGACATCGAGGCGTACAACCCCGACGTCGACCGGGAGCTGCTCGCGCGCGCGTTCCGATTCGCCGCGGCGGCTCACGAGGGTCAGCAGCGGCGCTCCGGCGAGGCGTTCATCCGGCACCCCTGGGGCGCCGCCAAGATCCTCGCCGACCTCCGCCAGGACGACCAGACGATGGCCGCCGCGCTTCTCCACGACGTCGTGGAGGACACCGACACCGAGATCGAGGCCGTCCGGAGCGAGTTCGGGGACGAGATCGCGCAGCTCGTCGAGGGTGTCACCAAGCTGACCCGGATCCACTTCCAGAGCCGGGAGCAGGCCGAGGCCGAGAACTACCGGAAGATGATCGCGGCAATGGTCGGCGACGAGCGCGTGATCCTGATCAAGCTCGCCGACCGCCTCCACAACATGCGAACGATCGAGTACCTCGGCAAGCAGAAACAGCTCCAGAAGGCGCGCGAGACGCTCGAGGTCTACGCCCCGCTCGCGCATCGCCTCGGAATCCACAAGCTCAAGTGGGAGCTCGAGGACCTCGCTTTCGAGACGCTGCACCCGCGCAAGTACGAGGAGATCAAGACGATGGTCGCGGAGCGGCGAACCGACCGCGAGGAGCACGTCTCCGAGGCCGCGCGCACGCTCCAGTACGAGCTCGACAAGGTCGACATCCCGGCGGAGATCTCGGGACGCGCGAAGCACTTCTATTCGATCTACGACAAGATGGCGAAGCGCGGTCGCGAGTTCAACGAGATCTACGACCTGACCGCGATGCGTGTCATCGTCGAGCGCTCGGCGGACGAGGGAACGCGCGACTGCTACGGCGCGCTCGGCCTGATCCATTCGCTCTGGAAGCCGATGCCTGGACGGTTCAAGGACTACATCGCGATGCCCAAGTTCAACGCGTACCGGTCGCTGCACACGACGGTGATCGGGCCGGAAGGCAGACCGCTCGAGATCCAGGTTCGGACCCGCGAGATGCACGAGATCGCGGAGCTCGGTGTAGCCGCGCACTGGCTCTACAAGGGCGGCAAGCGCGACTCGCAATGGACGGCGTGGGCGAAGCAGCTGATGGAGGCGCAGGCGGACGAGGCCGACCCGCAGGAGTTCATGAAGACGCTGCGCACCGACCTCTTCGACGAGGAGGTCTACGTCTTCACGCCGCAGGGCGAGGTCAAGTCCCTGCCCGCCGAGTCGACCCCGATCGACTTCGCTTACGCGGTCCACACTGACCTCGGCCACCGAACCGTCGGCGCGAAGATCAACGGGCGGATCGTGCCGCTGCACTACCGGCTGAAGAGCGGCGACGTGGTCGAGATCCTGACGACGAAGGCGGGGCGGGGACCCTCGCGGGATTGGCTCTCGCTGGCGGCGTCCTCGCGCGCCCGCAACAAGATCCGCCAGTGGTTCTCGCGCGAGACGCGCGAAGAGACCGAGCGCAAGGGCCGCGACGGGCTGGAGCAGGCGCTGAAGAAGCAGAACCTCCCGTACAAGAAGCTCGCGGGCTCGGCGGTGCTCGCACAGGTGATCCGCGAGACCGGGTTCAAGAAGGCGGAAGACTTCTACGTCGCCCTCGGTTCCGGCAAGGTGCCGACCGGCCAGATCGTCAACAAGGTGCTCAACCGCCTCAAGACGGAGGAGGTCGCGCAGGAGGAGGCCGTTCCGCTCAAGGCGCCCAAGGGGGGCCGCGCGGTCGCCGGCGACGACCTCGGGATCCGGGTGAAGGGCGTCGAGGACGTGCTCGTCCGCCTCGCGAAGTGCTGCACCCCGGTGCCGGGCGACGAGATCGTCGGTTACATCTCCCTCGGCAAAGGGATCACGATCCACCGGAAGGACTGCTCGAACGTCAAGGCGCTGCGCCGAAACCCCGAGCGCTTCACGCCGGTCGACTGGGACGGCGGCGCCACGCACAGCTTCCGGGTTCAGATCGCCGTCGATTCCTGGGACCGCGCGCGCCTGCTCGAGGACGTCGCGCGGACCTTCGCGGAGCACGGCGCGAACATCGTCGAGTACGGCGGCCACGTGGAGGACCAGCTCGCGAAGAACTGGTACGTGGCGGAGGTCGGCGACGTCAAGGCGCTGCGGGGGCTCCTCGGCGCGCTTCGGAACGTCGACGCGGTCTTCGACGCCTACCGCGTCACGCCGAGCTAGTCGGCCCGCGTCCCTCCAACGGAGGACTGGCTTTTTAGGCCCTCCTGCCCGGGGCACCCCTGACCCACCACCCAGCCGCGATCCTATCGGTGGAAATGTGGCCTTCTTGCAGCGAAAACGTGCCGAATGTGCGCCGGTGGTCTGATCCCTCGCACGAGGGATCATCACCCGAATGCGCGGGGTAACTCGAACGAGGGATAGCGCCTTCTGCGGATCCGACTACAACGAGTAAGGGGAGAGGTCAGCGCAAGAGCTGTGGCGCCCGCCCTGCTTCGAGGACAGCGGAGCGGGCGCCCGGCGCGCTACCCGTGCCGGCTCGAGAGGGCGGCGACGTACGGAGACACGAGCGTCGCGACGCGCTCGGTGAACGCGCGATCGTCCACCGCGACCTCGAGCTCGCCGACGGCATGTCCCTCGAAGACGATCCCGCGCCGGGTCGCTTCCAGCTCGCGCCCGACCGTGAACGCGTGATCGGTGCCTGCGATCCGGATAGCTCCGTACTCGATCCCGCGTGCGTGCAGGGCGGTGAGCACCGCCTCGAGCACAGCGCCAGGTGCCCCACCACGGTTGAGGATCCGGTCGACGGCCTCGAGCGCCGCTCGCTGGTCGATCGCCGGCAGGGTTATCCCGCCGTGGCGATCTCGCAGTCCTCGGCCTCGAACGCCCGGATCCGCTCCCGGTACCACTCCGGGATCGGCCGCGCCCGCCGCTCCTCCAGGTCAACCAGCACGAGCGTCTGCTCGGCGGTGACCAGCAGCACGTCGTCCTCGATCCGGTAGGCCGCGCATTCGTAGGTCGCGCTCGTGCGACCGATCCGCCGGAGGCGAATGAAGATCTCGATCAGGTCGTCGAACCGCGCCGGTGCGAGGTACTCGACGGCCGAAGCTCGCATCACGAACTGATCGTCGGTCATCGCGGCCTCCAGCATCCCGAGGTGCCGGTGGTACTCGACACGCGCAAGGTCGAAGTAGGGGAGGTAACGGCCGTAGTAGACGATCCCCTGCGCGTCGGTGTCCGAGAACCCGACGCGCGTCAGAGCCGCGTACTTGAAGGGAGGTTTGAGGTCCGTGACGCGGCCGAGCTCGATCGCAGTCAAGACCGGATCGCCGCCAGGACCTCGTCCCGCTTCCGCTCCATCAACTCGGGTGTCCGCGCCTCGAGATTGAGTCGAAGCAGCGGCTCGGTGTTCGACGGCCTCACGTTCATGTGCCAGTCCTCGGCGTCGACCGAGATCCCGTCCAGGTGGCTCACGTCGCCCTCGCCGCCGAAGCGCTCCTGCAGCTCGCGCAGCTTGACGTCGACGTCCGAGACGGGTGTGTTGAGCTCGCCCGTGATGAAGTAGCGGCCGCGGTAGTCCGCCAGGATCTCCGACAGCTTCCGGTCGCGCTTCGAGACGAGCTCGAGCATCAGTAGGAAGGGAACGACGCCGGAATCCGCCTGGGAGAACTCGCGGAAGTAGTAATGACCGGAGACCTCACCGCCGAACGCGGCCCCTTCCTCGCGCATCCGGTGTTTGATGAAGGCGTGGCCCACTCGGTTCACGAGCGGCTCTCCGCCGGCGCGCTCGACCGTCTCCGGCACCGCCCAACTCGCGCGGAGGTCGTAGATGATCTTGGCGCCGGGCTCTTTCTCCAGAACGGATTCCGCGAGCAGGGCCGTGACGAAGTCGCCGGGGACAAACTCGCCCCTGTCGTCGACGAAGAAGCAGCGATCGGCGTCGCCGTCGAACGCGACACCGAAATCCGCCTTCTCTTCGAGCGTCTTCGCGACGATGAACTCGCGATTCTCCGGTAGTAGCGGGTTCGGCTCGTGATTCGGAAACGTGCCGTCGGGCTCGAAGAAGCATGTCACGGCGTCGACCGGAAGCCGTTCGAGCACCGGCGGCAGCATCGCGCCGGCCATCCCGTTGGCGGCGTCTATGGCCACCCGTAGCGGCTCGATCGCCCCCAGATCGACGAACGACAGCACGCACTCGACGTAGGCAGGCCAGACGTCGTACTCCTCGACGTGGCCGCGCGTCTTCGCCTCCGGCCTTCCCTTGATCTCGACGGCGCGGTCGCGGATGTCCAGCAGCCCCGACTCGGCACCCACCGGCAGCGCTCCGCGGCGGACGATCTTCATGCCGGTGTACTCCTTCGGGTTGTGCGAGGCGGTCACCTCGACGCCCCCGTCGAGCTGCAGGTCGCCGACGGCGAAATAGAGCATCTCGGTGCCGACCAAGCCCAGATCGAGCACGTCGGCGCCGGCGTCGGCCGCCCCGTCGATCAGAGCGCCGGTCATCGCGGGCGAGGACGTCCGCATGTCCCGGCCCACGGCGAGCCGGCGCGGCTCGAACTCCTCGACGTACGCCCGCCCGATCGCGTAAGCGCCCTCCTCGTCGAGGTCGGCAGGGTAGATCCCGCGCACGTCGTACGCCTTGAAGACCTTTGGGTCGAGCACGGCGAGGATGCTAACCGCGGCGGAAAAGAAAACGGCACCGCTCCCTTTTTGCAGCTTGAAAGCGAGATTGATCGGGACTTCCGGGCGTCGTCGATTCGTTCATACACTTAGGGCATGGAACGCAAGCTGGCGACCGTTCTCTTCGTCGACCTCGTCGACTCGACGTCCCTGGTCGCAGGGATGGATCCGGAGGTCGCGCGCCGCCGCGTGACGCAGTTCTTCGAGCGCGTCTCGCACTGCGTCACGACGCATGGAGGAATCGTCGAGAAGTTCGCAGGCGACGCGGTGCTGGCCGCCTTCGGCATCCCGCAGGCGCACGAGGACGATGCCGAGCGGGCGGTTCGCGCCGGCCTTGCGATGCTCGACTCGGTGGGCGAGCTCGGGCTCGAGGCGCGCATCGGCATCGAGGCCGGGGAGGTCGTCGTCGACGAAAGCGATTCCACGTTCGCGACCGGCGAGGCCGTGACGATCTCGGCGCGGCTGCAGCAGGCCGCCGGCGCGGGTGAAGTGATGATCGGCCCGCAGGCGTTCCGATTGACCGAGGGACGGGTCGTCACCGAGGACGTCGGGCCGATGGATCTGAAGGGCTTCGGCCAACGCATCTGGGTGTGGCGTGCGGCGGGCATCCGGGAGGGGGCGCCGGCTCAAACCGGGGTCCACGCTCCGCTCGTCGGCCGGGACGCGGAGCTCGAGCTGCTCGGGAACACCTACGAGCGCGCCGTGCGCGGCCGCCGTGCCCACCTGTTCACGATCTACGGCGATCCCGGCGTCGGGAAGAGCCGCCTCGCGCGGGAGTTCGTCGAGGGGCTGGAGGGGGCGACCGTCCTCGTCGGCCGGTCGCTGCCCTACGGCGAGGGCGTCACCTACTGGCCGCTCGCCGAGATGGTCAAGTCGGCGGCCGGGATCACCGACGACGATCCGCTCGAAATCGCCGTCGACAAGCTGCGCGAATCCTGCGAGAACGAGGCTGTTGCCGACCTGCTCGGGCTCGCCTCGGGCGTGCTCGAGGCGGTGAAGGGCGAGCGGAGTCAGCAGGAGATTGCTTGGGCCGCACGCGAGTGGGTGGAGCGGGTTGCGCAAGACCAGCCGCTCGTGCTTGCGTTCGAGGACATCCACTGGGCGGAGGACGCGCTCCTCGACCTGATCGAGCACCTCGCCGAGTGGGTCCGCGACGCGCCCCTTCTGATCGTCTCCCTCGCACGTCCGGAGCTGCTCGACGTGCGCCCCGGCTGGGGCGGCGGGCGACTGCGCGCGACGGCGATCGAGCTCGAGCCCCTGGGGCGGGAGGAGAGCGAGCAACTCGTCGACGCCCTCACCATCGACGGTGTCCTCGACCAGGAGTCGCGCGACGCGCTGCTCGAGAAGACCGAGGGAAATCCGCTCTTCGTCGAGGAGACGATGCGGATGCTGGCCGAGTGCGAAGGGCGTCCCCTGGACGAGTTCGCGCAGCGGATTCCCGACACCCTGCAGGCGCTCATCGCCGCTCGCATCGATCGGCTGCCGCCGGACGAGAAGACGGTTCTGCAGCGGGCGTCGGTGATCGGGCGGACGTTCTGGGGCGGCGCGATGGCCGAGCTGATGCCGGAGGTCGACGATCTCGAGAAGACGCTCGACACGCTGCTCCTGCGGGAGTTCCTCGTCCCGGAGGTGCGCTCGACGATCTCGGGCGAGAGCGCGTATCGCTTCAAGCACGTCCTGATCCGCGAAGTCGCCTACGGCGGTCTCTCGAAGTCCGCCCGCGCCGACCTGCACGCCCGTTTCGCGGGCTGGCTGCGCGAGCGGGCCGGCGAGGAGCTGCTCGAGATCCGCGCGTACCACCTCGACCAAGCAGCCGCCTTGATCGCGGAGCTCGACGGGGCGCCGTCGGCCGAGCTCGCTCACGAGGCCGCCGAGGCGCTCGAGGCGTCCGGACGGCGAGCGCTCGCCCGCGAGGCGAACAGGCCGGCGCGCAAGCAGCTGCTGCGAGCCCTCGAGCTCGAGCCGACGCTCGAGCGTCGCTACCAGGCGGCACGCGCAGCGTGGCGGCTCGCGGACATGCCGGTCGTCTCGGAGGAGATGGAACGCGTCCGCGCGGAGGCGGCGGAGCAGGGCGACCGCAAACGTGAGGCGCGCGCGCTCGCGGCGCTCGCGGAGGTGGCCCTCAACCGAGACGCCGACGCGCAGGAGGCCGAGCGGCTCGCGAAGCTCGCGCTCGACGTGGCAGACCCCGACGACCGCGAGCCGCGGTTCGACGCGCTCCACGTCCTCTACACGTCTGCGTGGTGGCGAGGCCACCTGTCCGACGCGGAGGGCTACGCGCGCGAGCAGCTCACGCTCGCTCGCGAGGCGGAGCGTCAGGATCTCGAGAGCCGCGCGGCGGTCGATCTCGCCGGGGCGTTCAACTCACGCCGGGAGTACGACCAGTCGGGGCCGCTCCTGGAGCGATCGCTCGCGCTTGCGGAGGAGAGCGGCTCGATCGTCGCCCGAGGCTACGCGCTCGCTGCCCTCGGCGACCTGGCGATCCACCGCGGCGAGTTCGCGGAGGCCGAGCAGCAGCTCGCCGCCGCACGGGAGTTGTTCGAGGAATCGGGCGTCGCCTCGATGCTGGGCCGGGTCCTCTATCGGCTTGCGGTCGTGGCGTGGTACCAGGACGACCTCGACCGCGCCGAACGGCTCAGTCGCGAGTCGATTCGCACGCTCGCGCCCCTCGAGGATCGGGGCACGCTCTGCGAGTCGCAGCGGCGCCTCGCCGAGGTCCTGCTCGGCAAGGGGAAGATCGACGAGGCCGAGCGCTATGCCACGGCCGCGCTCGAGACGGTCGGGCTCCACGACATGAGCTCCCGCGCGACAACACGCACCACCCTCGCCCGCATCCGAATCGCCCAGGGCCGGCACGACGAGGCGGAGGCCTTGCTCCGCGAGGCGGTCGGGATCTTCGAGGAGACCGAGTACCGGGCGTTCCAGGAGACGGCGTTGCGCGAGTTGCTTCAGCTCCTGCGTGACCGGGGGCGCGATGACGAGGCGGACGTCTTCGAGCGGCGGCTCGAAGAAGTGGAGGACGACTCCAGCGCGGCCCGAATCGCCTGATGCGACTCCTCGCCCGGTGACTCGCTGATCACGGTCGCCGGACGCTTGAAGCGGCGAAGCGCCTTCCTCAGAGGCTCTGCGCGGAGGGTGCCTTCGCCGTAGGGCAGGTGCTTGGTCTCGTTTCGGTTCGCGTAGGCGATGTCGGAGAAGTGGATGTGGAACGGGGCACCCGGTTCCAGCAGCTCGTCCGCACGCTCGAGGATCTCCCCGAACGCCTCGGCCTCCGTGAAGGCTCCGTCGGTGACGGCGTGGAGGTGGGCGAAGTCGATGACGGGCCGGACCCAGCCGCACCGCCGTGAGATCTCGAAGACGTCGTCGGCTGTTCCGAGCTCCCTGACCCGGCCCATCACCTCGACGCCGAACGCGACCGCGCGCCCCTTTCCCTCGAGGCGCTCGCGCAGCTCGCCGAGTTGGTCGACGACCGCATCGATCGCGTGCTCGCGCTCGCGGCCGAGCAGGAACCCGGGGTGGAAGACGACGAGCTCAGCGCCGCACGCGACGGCGATCCCCGCCGAATGGTCGAGCATCCCAACCGCCATGCGGTGCTTCTTGTCTCGCTCGAGGTGCCCCAGGAACCCAGCGATCGGCGCGTGCACCGAGAGGGCGATCTTTGCGGCTCGGGCGAGCTCGCCGAAACGCTCCGCCCACGGGTAGTCCATCCAGAATTTGCCTTCGAAGTCGACCTCGCAGGCGGTGTAGCCACGCTCGCGGAGAAGCTCGATCGCGGTCTCGGGGCTCTCCCGCGACGGCACGCGCGCGGGTCCGAAACGGAGCTTGCCCATGCGGCCAGCGTACCGCTCGCCCAGGTGCCGTCCGACTCGGTTTCTACGCTCTTCACATGCCGAAAAGTCCTAGCCGCATCGACCTGCTCGAGCTCGACATCGACCTCCGCCTCGCCGACCTCTGGCGCGAGGCCGGAGAGATCGAGGACTGGAACATCGAGGTCGTCGCCGCCTTCATGCGCGCGGCCTACGGGAAGGGCTACTGCGACGCCCTGACCGAGGACGCGCCGGGCACCCTCTGCGAAGAGCACGGCTACCGCGTGCCCTCGCGACGCCACGCCACGGCGCCCGAAGCCTGACGATCAAAGCCAGTCCTCGCCGTGACCCACGGGGGCGCGTCCGTTTCGGACTCGCCCCGACGTCGGACACCGTTACGCGAAGGTCACGAAAGACGCGCCGAAGCGTGCCTGCCGGCGCTTTTCCGCTGCTCAGACAGGGGTCGCCTGGCAACCCGGTTGGTGTCGGACACGGTTACGAATGACGGAAGCGACCGCGGCCCGCCTCTAGCATTCGCGCCATGAGCGTTTGGCTGCTGCTCGGGGCCCTGCTTGCTGCCGGGGCCGTCGTCGTCGTTGCCCTGCCGTTCCTGCGGCGGCCCGGCCTCTCGGCCGCGGACGACCGGCTGGGGGAGGCCGACGAGCTCGAGCGGCGCCGCATCGAGCTCGCGGAGGAGCGCGACAGGGCGCTCGCGGCGCTCAAGGAGCTCGAGTTCGACCACCGCACCGGCAAGGTCTCGGACGAGGACTACCGCGAGCTCGTGGGCCCGCTCCGGCGTCGTGCCGCCGAGGCGCTCCGCGCACTGGATCCGGCTGCGGCCGACCGTCGCTCGAAGGTCGAGATCCGTGGCTAGCTGCGCGAGCTGCGGCGAGCGGCTTGCCGAGGACGACCGCTTCTGCCCTCGGTGCGGTGCCCGCACCGCGCTCGGTGACACAGTCGTCGAGACGACCCCGCCCGAAGAGACCGGCCGCGTGCCGGTCGAGCTGACCACGGCCGAGCCGCGATACTTCGGGGTCACTCCGCCGATGGCGATCTTCGCGCTCGGCGCAGTGTCGCTTGCGCTCGCCATCGCGGCGCTCACGACCGGGCGCGTCATCGCCGCCGGCCTCCTTTTCGCCGCCGCGGCGGTCTTCACCGGCCTGTTCGTCGCTGCGGCCAGGCGCCTTCCGGAGACGCCTGCGGCACGGATTCCCGCCCGCGCGCTCGAGCAGATCCGCGACCGCGCGGGCTTCGCCGTCGAAGCGGTCAGCGCGCAGTCGACGGCTCGTGTCGAGCTGTTCCGTCTCCGCCGCGAGCTATCGGAGCTCGTTGCGGAACGGACAGACGTCGCGCGAACGCTTGGTGAAGCCGTGTACGGTGACGAGGAAGAAAGTGCCGCAAACGCCAAGAATCGGATGCGCGAGCTCGACGATGCGCTTACCGCGAAGGAGAACGAGATGACGAGGATCACCGCAACAGCGAACGAGCGAATCCAGCGGGCGCAGCTCCAGGTGCAGCCCACCGCTGTGGTCGAGCCGCCACAGGTCCCGGAGCCGTCGCCGGTCCCGTCCGAGCCTCCACAGCCCGTGACGGTGCCCGAGCCGACGCCCGAGCCGTCGCCGCCGCCGATGCCTCAACCGGTCCCCGACCCGACTCCGGAGCCATCGCCTCCCGCTCCCGAGCCGCCCTCACCGGGCGCCTAACCCCCGCAGCAGGGACGCCCGGCGCCCCAGCGAAAGTCCCGAAATGAGCCGCTCAGCCTTCGGCCTCGTCGCGCTTGCGGTCGCGATCGCGGCAGCGCCCGCGGCCGGCGACGTCTACACACGCAAGCAGGCGGTCGACAGCCGCCTCACGGCGCTGCAGGCCAAGATCGCGCAGACCCGCGAGCGCGCCGAGGAGCTGCATGCCCAGATCGACTCGGTGAGCAGTCAGATCCGCGGTCTCCAGGAGCGCGTCGGCGACGTCTCGGCCCGTCTCGCGACGCTCGAGGCCGATCTCGCCCTGCACCAGCGGAAGCTCGATCGGCTGACCGAGCTCTTCAAGCTCGAGACGAAGCGCTTCTTCTTCCTCCGCCACGAGTACGACCTCGCCCTCAGCCGTTGGAACGCACGCCTCGTCGAGGTCTACGAGCGTGGCGACGTCGACACCCTGGACGTCATCCTCGCCGCGTCGAACTTCGACGACATGCTCGACGGGCTCGACTAAGTCAACCAGGTCGGAGCACAGGACGAGAAGATCACTGCCAGCGTCGGTGAGGCGAAGGCCGAGGCGAAGAAAGCACGCGAGCGAACGCGCAAGACCAGAACGGTCGTTGCCGCGGAGACGCGCGCCGTGGCCTTCCGCACCGAGCAGGTGCGCGAGGTCCGCGACCAGCTCGTCGCAAACCGGCAGGAGCTCGTCGCCGCGCGTTCCGGCAAGCGGGTCGCGCTCGGCAAGGTGAAAGCGAGCGAGCGCGAGGAGGTCAGCGAGGCCCAGGCACTGGAGCGCGTGAGCGCGTCGCTCGGCGCCCAGATCCAGTCGGCGCAGTCTTCGGCCTCGACGTCGTATGCCACCCCGAGCTCCACACCGTCCTCGAGTGGGTTCATCTGGCCCGTGAGCGGACCCGTCGTCAGCGGCTTCGGGATGCGCTGGGGACGGATGCACACCGGCATCGACATCGGGGTCGGCTACGGAACGCCGATCCATGCCGCCGCCGCCGGCCGCGTGATCTACAGCGGCTGGATGGACGGCTACGGCAACCTCGTCTTCGTCGATCACGGCGGCGGGATCTCGACCGGCTACGCACACCAGTCGAGCATCGCCGTGTCGAACGGCCAGACGGTCTCGCAGGGCGAGCTGATCGGCTACGTCGGCTGCACCGGCCACTGTTTCGGGCCGCACCTGCACTTCGAGGTGCGCCTCAACGGCAGCCCGGTCGACCCGCTCGGCTACCTCTAGTAGGCGCGGAGGGTTTTCTGCCCGCAGCCGTGGGAAGAACCGCGCCTCAGCCCCTCCGGACCGAAGACAATCGACGAAGGAGCAATTGGAATGGGTCTACTGCTCGCGATTCTTGCCGTGATCGTGATCCTGTTCATCCTCGGGTTCGCGGTGACGAAGTTCCTCTTGATCATCGCCGCGATCGTCCTCGTGATCTGGCTCCTCGGCTTCGTGGCCCGGGGCGCGGAGGGCGCTCGCTGGTATCGCTGGTAAAAGCATGGGGGAAACCATGTTTCCCCCATGAGCCCCCTTCTTTTTCGCGCTACACCGCCAGCCGCCGTCGCCTCGCTCCGGGACTCCTACGTGAACGTCTGGTAGAGCAGGAAGATGTTCAAGGCGCTGATCAGGCTCGCTACCGCGGCGGCCGTGATCGTCGTCGCTCGGTGGTTGACCAGAGTTCCCATGATCTCGCGCTTGCTCGTGAAGAGGACGAGTGGGATCAG
>DATMIX010000052.1:0-12297 GCA_035554095.1 Gaiellaceae bacterium
AAGCCGAAGCCGGCCGAGCCCGACGCGAAACCCAAGAGTGTCGGCCGCTCATTCGTCTCAGGCGCCGCCGCGATGGGCTCCAACGTCACCTCCTTCGCGCTCTACATCCCCGCTCTGGCGCTGATCGCCGGCAGCGAGATCCCGCTCGGCCAGAGGGGGATCGCCGCGCTGATCATCCTTCTGATCACCCTCATGGTCGCGTGGGTGCCGCTTCTCCTGGCGGCGACCGTGCCCGCGGCATCGAGCCGCCTCTTGCCCGCCCTCGGACGCTGGATGACCGAGAACGACCGGTGGATTCAGGTCGTTCTCGGCTTCGGCTTCGGGATCTGGCTCGTCGTCAAGGGCATCCAGGCCCTCTAGGAGGGGCGTGGGCGGCGCACTCGCCTGGGGTGTGGTCGCTGGCTCGTCGCTCGTGCTCGGCATGGTCCTCGGCCTGGTGCGGGCGTGGCCGACCCGGCTGATCGGACTCGTGCTCGCGTTCGGGGCGGGCGCCCTCGTGAGCGCTGTCAGCTTCGAGCTGTTCGAGGAGGGGGTTGCGGCGGGGGGAGCGGCGGCGGTCGGGATAGGGCTCGGCCTCGGCGCTCTCGTCTATTTCGCGCTCGCCCGTGCAGTGGAACGGCTCGGGCCTCCCCGCACAGACGAGGCCTCCGCCGGCGGCTTGTCGTTGGCGCTCGGCGCGTTCCTCGACGGCATCCCGGAGCAGCTCGTGCTGGGCATCGGGATCGCTGCGGGCGAGGGCGTGAGCATCAGCCTGCTCGTCGCGATCTTCGTTTCGAACCTTCCGGAGGCGATCGGCTCGGCCACGGACATGCGCGAGGCCGGGACCAGTCTGCGTTCGATCCGCATGCTGTGGCTCGGCGTCGCTGCCCTGTGCGCGCTCGCGACACCGCTCGGGTATTTCCTCGCGGACCGAACCGGCGGACATTTCCAGGCCGTTATCAACGGTTTCGCAGCGGGTGCGCTGCTCGTCATGCTGGTCGACTCGATGATCCCCGACTCGACCGCGAAGTCCGGCCGCGTCGCGGGGCTGGCAACGACGCTCGGTTTCGCAGTTGCCGCCGGGCTGTCATCTGCCACGGCGTAGGGTCAGGTTCGCTTGACAGCGAACATGTGTTCGTGTAGAACGTATGTTCGCCAAGTGATCGCATGCCTCCTCATCCCGGGATTCGAGCTGCGGGCCGCGCTCCGAGAGCGCCCCGCGCTCGCCCTCCAACCCGCCGCGCTGGGGCCTGCGGCCGGGGAAGAGCCCCTGCTCGGCCCGGTCACGGCGGCGGCGGAGGCTGTCGGCGTGCGGCCGGGGATGCGCCTCGGCGAGGCGCTTTCTCTGTGTCCCGACCTGATGCTGGTCGAGCAGGACCCCGCGACGGCCGAGCATGAATGGGAGCTTCTGCTGAAACGGCTCGAGGACTCTGGATTCGCGGTCGAGCCGGTCGCCATCGGTTGCGTCTATTTCGAGACGCGGGGGGTCGAGCGCTTGTACGGTGGGCTGGAGGAGGCGCTCAAGCGAGCCCTGGCCGCGGTCGGAGCGGCCTGGGACGCCCGGGTCGGCGCAGCCGACCGCCGGTTCGCAGCACTCGCGGCGGCGAACGTCGCACGCTCGGGCCAGGTGCTGATCGTTTCCGACCGGAAGACGCGCGAGTTCCTCGCGCCGCTGCCGTTGACGCTCCTACCGGTCGACCCCGAGCGCAGGGATGAGCTGGAGGAGCTGGGAGTGCGAAGGCTTGGACAGCTTGCTGGGCTACCGGGCGCCGCCGTTGCCGAACGATTGGGGCCGGACGGCCGGCGGGCCTGGAGCCTGGCGAGAGGCGAGAAGCGCGGGAGGGTCCGCGCGAGGAAGGTGGCGGCCGAGCTGGCGGAGACGCTCGAGTTTCCCGAAGCGGTCGCGAACGAGCTGACGCTCCGCCGGGCGCTCGGGGCACTCCTCGACCGGCTCCTCGCCCGGCCGGAGCGCGGCGACCGGGCTGTGCGGAAGCTGGCGCTGTCGGCAAAGCTCGTGGGTGGGGGCTCGTGGCGGCGGACGATCACGCTGCGCGACGCGACGGCGCAACGCGACCGGCTTCGGCTCGCACTCGGGCCCAAGCTCGCGGAGCTTCCGGCTCCTGTTACGCGGCTCGGGCTCGAGGTGGCCGAGCTCGCACAGTCGGTCGGCCAGCAGCTCGAGCTCGTTCGCACCGAAGGTGACGAGCTGCGCAGCCACCTCAGTGAAGGGCTACGTCAGGTGCGCGCGGGAGCGGGATCCGGCGCGGTGTGTTCGGTTGTGGAGGTCGCTCCCTGGTCGCGAATCCCCGAACAGAGAGCGTTGCTGGTTCCGCGCGACGAATAAATGCGCCTCAGCCGGCGCTCGTCGAGACGCACGTCGACGGTGCGCCGCGAAGCGTGAACCGGCAGGAGGTCGCGCTGATGCGGGAGGAGTGGCGCGTCGTCGATCGTTGGTGGACGGAAGAGCCCGTCGACCGCCGGTACTTCGACCTCGTGCTCGCGAGCGGTGAGAACGCCATCGTCTTTCTCGACGGAGAAGCTCAGCGGTGGTTCAGCCAGCGGGCCTAGGCGAAGAGCCAGGCCTAGGTGAGGAGCCAGTAGTGCTCGAGCGCGAGGGCCGAGACGAGCGCGCCGACGGCCAGCAGGGCGCCGTCGCGCTTCCCGTTCCTTGCCAGCACGAGGGCGACGAGCGTCGCCGCGAGGGTCTCCACGGCGAAGAAGGTGCCTGCCACCAGCGCGATCGTGCTGTTCAGGGCACAACTCTCGGCCGGATCGGCGCCGCTGCACGCGGTGCTGCGGTCGGCCGCCCAGAGCGCGACCATCGTCCCCTCGAGCTGCGCGAGCAGGGCGGCCGCGAGGGACGCGGCGAGGGGGAGGGCGAGCCGTGTGCGCACCGCTCCGGTATCGGCGACGAGCGGGCTCTGCTGGAGTCTCAGAGCGCCTGGCGCGCCAGGCGGGGCCATTGCTTGGCATGAGCGACGGGCACGACCACCCATTCGCGCATCGGCCTGCCGCCCATCGGGTCGAAGCGCTCGGCGCCCTCGAGAGCCAACGCTTCCTCCCGCTTGGTCTCGTCCGTCAGCTTGAAGACCATCGACTCCTTCCAGAAGCCGGACGTGGCCTTGCCGCTCCGCTTGATCGTCGGCATGCCGAACATCTTCCCGAGCTCGACGTCGTCGTTCTGAGCGGCGAGATCGTCCGCGATCTCGTTGAAGCGGTCTTCCGCCTCCACGAGGCGAGCCTAACGCTGTCGCAGGCGCCCCGCGAAACCGTTGTCGGGCGCATGGAGGTTGAGCACGCGGAGGGGCGCCGGCCCCGGGTTCGAGAACCCGTGGCGGGTACCGGGCGGCGCGGCCAGGAACGTCCCCCGGCCGGCACGCCGTACCTCGTCTCCGACGACGAAGTCGACCTCGCCCTCCAGGACGAGGAACGCGTCGACGAGATCGTCGTGAGTGTGGGGGTCGACTCCCTCGAAGTCCGGCGCGAACGTCATCTCGAAGACCGACAGCTCGGGCAGCTCCGCCTTGACCAGGTGGAAGGTGGTCTCCCGCTCGACGCGCTCACCCTCGCCGGCGGGCTGGAGGATGGCGTCGTCGAACGGCCGGCCGCCGTCGGGTGGTGGGTCGAACTGGTCGAAGTGCTCACGGCCGCGGCCGCGCAGAACGTCGCCGAATCCCATGCTCGGCGCGTGGATGTTGAGGAAGATCGCGGTCTCGTCGCTCGAGTTCTTGAACGTGTGCACGACGTTCCGCGGCGCGATCGCGAGCGTGCCGGGCCCGCCCTTGATGCGGGTGACGTCGGGCCCGAGGCCGAAATCGACCTCGCCCTCGAGGACGTAGAACCCGTCCGCATGCTGCCGGTGGATGTGGGGATCCGGCCCTTCCTCGCCCGGCTCGTAGCGGAACCACGACACGATCAGCTGCTCGAAGTCGCAGAGGATGCGCAGAGTCCGTTCGGGGCGGTCGGCAACCGTCTCGCCCTCCCCGGGGCCTAGGAGCAGCGGTTGGGATACGTCGAGCTCCACGCCCACTCAGCCTATTCGTTTCTCGACGGCTCCTCGCTGCCGGAGGAGCTCGCGATTCACGCGGCGGAGCTCGGCTATCCCGCACTGGCGCTGACGGATCACGACGGCGTTTACGGGTCGCTCGAGTTCGCCCACGCGGCGAAAGCCTTCGGCGTCCGCCCGATCACCGGGGCCGAGGTCACGCTTGCCGACCGGTCCCACGTGACACTGCTCGTCGAGACGGCGGCCGGCTACGCGAACCTGTGCCGGCTGCTGACCGCCGCACACGCGCGGACGCGCCTGCCGGGGAAGGAGCGCGAGCTCCTCGAGCCGGCGCTCGATCAGGCGCTCCTGGCGGAGCGGAGCGAAGGCCTGGTTTGCCTGTCGGGCTGCGCGCGCGACGGGCTCGGCATCCGGAGCCCGAACGCCGCGGCGGCGCTCGCGCGGGTGTTCGGCCGTGACCGCTTCTTCGTCGAGCTGCAACGGCCGTTCGAGCGGGGAGACGCCGCCCGCAACGGCCGTCTCCGCGAGCTGGCTGAGGCGATCGGTGTCGAGACCGTCGTGACGGGCGACGTTCACGCCCATTCGCGCGCGCGGACGGCCCTGCAGGACGTCCTCGTCGCGGTCAGGCACCGCACGTCGCTCGACGGCTGCGAGCGCGAGCGGCGCGGCAATCGCGAGAGCATCCTGCGCCCCCCGGCCGAGGTCCCCGAGTTGTTTCCGCTCGACCGCGACGCGGTCGCCCGCACGGCGGAGCTGGCAGAGCGGCTGCAGTTCGACCTGACGGAAGATCTCGGTTACCGCTATCCGGACTTCTCCGAGAACGGCGAGCCGGCGATCGCCCAGCTCGCGGCCGTCTGCAACCGAGCGTTCGAGCAGCGCTACTCCGGTCGGAACGGGCACAAGCGGCACGCCCGCGCGAGGCTCGACGAGGAACTGAAGCTGATCGACCGGCTCGGCCTGGCCGGTTTCTTCCTGCTGCACTGGGAGGTGCTCGAGTTGGCTCGCGAGCTCGCAGTCGAGGTGCGCGGCCGAAACTCGCCCCGCTCGCTGCTGCCGCCTGGACGCGGCCGTGGGAGCTCCGTCGGCTCGATCGTCTGCTACCTCACAGGGCTCTCGCACGTCGATCCGGTGGCCGCCGGGCTCTCGCTCGGCCGCTTCCTGAACCACGAGATGGCGGCGGTCCCCGACATCGACCTCGACTTCCCGCGCGACATCCGCGAGAAGCTGCTGCCCGCCGTGAGCGACCGCTACGGGCGGGAGCACGCAGCGCTCGTCGCCAGCTTCTCGACCTACAACGCGCGCGGTGCGATTCGCGACGTGGGCAAGGCGCTCGGCCTGCCACACGCGGAGCTCGAACGCCTCGCGCGAGTCACGGAGGGAAACCCGCGCCGGGTCGGTGAGGAGGTGGCCTCTCTCGCCGACGCGGAGACGAAGCTCCGCTCTCCCCGCTGGCGCGCCTTCTGCGAGCTCTGCAAGGAGATCGGCGGCCTGCCGCGGCACGCGTCGCAGCATCCGGGCGGGATGGTGATCTCCAGCCGGCCGCTTGTCGA
This sequence comes from Gaiellaceae bacterium, assembly GCA_035554095.1. Classification (GTDB taxonomy): domain Bacteria; phylum Actinomycetota; class Thermoleophilia; order Gaiellales; family Gaiellaceae; genus 13-2-20CM-68-14. The sequence goes on from DATMIX010000052.1 coordinate 5,536, forward strand.
GCTCGTGCCGGTGATGCCGGCGGCGATGGCCGGGCGGCAGCTCGTCCAGTGGGACAAGGACAGCTGCGCAGACGCGGGTTTCCTGAAGATCGACCTCCTGGGGCTCGGGATGCTGTCGGCGGTCGAAGAGTGCGTGGAGGTGATCGCAGCGAGACGGGACGAGCCGCTCGATCTCTCTCGCATCCCGCTCGACGATCCCGATGTCTACGCGGACATCCAGCGTGCGGACACGGTCGGCGTCTTCCAGATCGAGAGCCGGGCGCAGATGCAGTCGCTCCTTCGCACACTGCCCGAGAACCTCGACGACCTCACCGTCCAGGTGGCGCTCGTGCGGCCCGGGCCGATCCAGGGCAAGGCGGTCCACCCGTACATCGACCACCGGCAGAAGCTTCGCGAGGACCCGGCCTTCGTGCCGCCGGTCGACCACCCGCTGCTCGCCGAGCCGCTTCGCGACACGCTCGGGGTGGTCGTCTTCCAGGACCAGGTGCTCGAGGTGGCGATGGCGCTCGCGGGGTTCTCCGTCGGCGAGGCCGAAGGGCTGCGCCGGGCGATGAGCCGGAAGCGGAGCGAGGAGGCGATCGAGGCCTACCGCGGCCGCTTCGTCGAAGGAGCGGCGGCCAACGGCGTCGACGCGGCGACGGCGAACCTCGTCTACGACAAGCTCGCCGGGTTCTCGGGCTTCGGCTTTCCGAAGTCGCACGCGGCCGCATTCGGGTTGCTCGCGTACCAGTCGACCTGGCTGCGCCACCACCATCCCGCCGAGTTCCTCTGCTCACTTCTCAACGCCCAGCCGATGGGCTTCTACCCGCCGGCGTCGCTGGTGCGCGACGCTCAGCGGCGTGGGGTGGACGTGCGTCCGGTCGACGTCAACCGCAGCGGGGCGAAATGCACGCTGGAGGGCGACACCGTGCGGGTCGGGCTCTCGTACGTCGCCTCGCTCGGCGAGCCCGGCGCCGAGGCGGTGGCCGAAGAGCGCGCTCGCGGCGGGCCGTACAACGGCGTTCGAGACCTCGCCCAGCGGGTCGAGCTCGGTCGCGACCGCCTGGAGGTGCTGGTCGCCTCGGGGGCCTGTGACGCCTTCGGCGAGCGGCGCCTGCTGCTGTGGGAGCTCGGCCTCGCGTTTCGACCCGCCACCGTACCGGGCTCGGGGGGCGCGCAGCGCCAGCTCGCGTTGCCGCTCGACTCGACCGCGGCGACGCCGGACCTGCCTGCGCAGACGCCGTGGGAGCGGATGCTGGCCGACTACCGGACGACGAGCCTCTCGATCGGCGTGCACCCCCTCGCGCTGCTGCGGCCGAGGCTGCCGGACGGAACGGTGCCGACCCACGAGCTCGGCGACCATCCGAACGGCCGCCCGATCGCCGTCGCGGGCCTAGCCGTGGCGAGACAGCGCCCCGCGACCGCGAACGGCGTCGTCTTCATGCTGCTCGAGGACGAGTTCGGGCAGGTCAATCTCATCGTCCCGCCGCCCGTGTATCAGCGGTACCGGCCGCTCGTACGGGCCGAGCCGCTCGTCCTCGCCCGGGGGAAGTTCGAGCGGACCGGTCGGAACCAGAACGTGCTCGTCCACGAGTTCGAGTCGCTCGTCCCGCTGGCGAAGGAGGTGTCGAACGGGGCCGACGTCTTCGGCTCGCTGCCGCCGGCCCATCACTTCGGTCACCGATAATGGCTGCGTGGAGCGAATCGACGGGTATGCGCCGATTCGCGAGTACGCGGTGATCGGCGACGGTCGGACCGCCGCCCTCGTCGCGCGCGACGGCTCGATCGACTGGCTCTGTGTCCCCAACGTCGACTCGCCGTCCGTGTTCGGCCGCCTCCTCGACGCCGAGCGGGGCGGCTCTTTTCGGCTCGCGCCGTCGGAGCCTTTCGAGGCGGAGCGCAGCTACGAGCCGGATTCGAACGTCCTGCAGACAACCTTTCGCACTGCGTCCGGCGCGGTCCGGGTCACCGACGCGATGACCCTGACCGACACGAGCGTGATCACGCCGCTGCGCGAGATCGTTCGCCGGGTCGAGACCCTCGCCGGCGAGGTGCCGATGGAATGGCGCTTCGAGCCGCGGTTCGTCTATGGAACCGCGGAGACGAAGCTCGAGGCCCGCCGCGGGAGGTTCGTCGCGTTCGCCGGTGCCGACGCGGTCGCCCTCACGCTCTGCGACGCGGGCAAGGGCCGGATCGATAACGGGGCCGTCGTCGGCGAGTTCACCGCCAAGGAGGGTGAGGCGCCGCTGCTCACGGTGGCGGCAACGCACGCCGAGCCGCTCGTCCTCGCCGGCCGTGACGACCTCGAGCGGCGCCTCGAGCTCACCCGCCGCTTCTGGCCGGACTGGGCCGCGCGAGCCACGTACGAAGGGCCGTGGCGGGAGGCGGTGATCCGAAGCGTCCTGGCTCTCAAGCTGATGGTGTTCGCTCCGTCGGGCGCGATCGTGGCCGCTCCGACGACATCGCTGCCCGAGTGGCTCGGCGCGGGGCGGAACTGGGACTATCGCTTCACGTGGTTGCGCGATGCCAGCTGGTCGATCGACGCGCTCCTCCGGCTTGGCTACGAAGGGGAAGCGCGCGCGTTCTTCTGGTGGCTGATGCATGCGTCCCGGATCACGCAGCCGCGGCTGCAGATCCTCTACCGGGTGGATGGCTCCGCACGGGCGCCCGAGAAGGATCTCGAGGCGCTCTCCGGCTATCGCGGCTCACCACCCGTCCGGGTCGGCAACGGCGCGGCGAACCAGGTTCAGCTCGACGTCTACGGCGACGTGCTCGAATGCGTCAGCCTCTACGCGGGCGCTGCCGGCGGGCTCGACGGCGACATCGGCAAGCACGTCGCGGAGATCGCGGATTACGTCGCCGAGAACTGGCGCGAGCCCGATTCCAGCATCTGGGAGGTGCGGCAGGCGGAGACGCACTTCACCCAGTCGAAGGCGTTCTGCTGGATCGCGCTGGATCGCGCATGCTCGCTGGCCGAGGAGGGCCACATCCCCGATCGGTCGGAGCGCTGGCGCGAGACGGCGGACGAGATTCGCGCGTTCGTCCGCGAGCACTGCTGGGACGAAGAGCGGGGCGCGTACAAGCGTGCGGCCGATCTCCCCGAGGCGGATGCGAGCCTCCTGACGATGACGATCCTCGGCTACGACGAGTCCACCAGCCGGCAGTCGCTCGGGACGATCGACGCGGTCCAGACCGAGCTCCGCGAAGGCCCGTTCGTCTATCGCTATCGCGGGGAGGACGGGGTCGAGGGCGACGAGGGCGCCTTCCTGACGTGCTCGTTCTGGCTCGCCGACGCGCTTGCGCGCGTGGGTCGCCTGGCCGAAGCCGAGTCCTTGATGGACGAGCTCGTCGGACAGTCGAACGACGTCGGCCTCTACTCGGAGGAAATGGATCCACGCAGCCGCGACTTCCTCGGCAACTTCCCGCAGGCACTGACGCATCTGGCCCTGGTCAACGCGGCGGCATCGGTCGCGGATCGTCGGCGGGAGGCGGAGTGAGATGACGCTCGGCGGCGCCGTGGCCGGCGGGGTCGTGGGCACTGTCGTGCTGACGACGAGCCTTCGAGCCGCTCAGGAGCTCGGGTGGACGCGCATGGACCTGCCGCTCCTGCTCGGGACGGTGTTCACTGCGAAGCGAGGCCGCGCGAGCGTGATCGGCTACGCCGTCCATTTCGCCAACGGCATCATCTTCGCGCTCGTCTACTACGCGATCTTCCGGGCCGTCGACCATGCGGGGTGGATCTTCGGGGCCGCCCTCGGGCTCGTTCACGGTCTCTTCGCGGGTGGAGCGCTCGTCACCATCTTGCTACCGGCGGTGCATCCACGGATGGGAACGCCGTGGACCGATGCCGAGGAGACCCCGCTGCTCGAGCCACCCGGCTTCCTGCTGCGGAACTACGGCGAGCGAACGCTGATCGGCAACCTGATCGCGCACGTCGTCTACGGCGCGATCATCGGCGGCTTCGCCGCGCACTTGTTCTGAATCGGCGCAAAGGGGCGCGCTTTTCGGCGGACCCGGCGAGCTAGGCTCGCCCGCGGGTGGCGGGTGGAGTTCCTCCCCACCCAGGGTGGGGTGTGCGTCGTTTGGCGCGGGCGTAGGGGGTGGGATGAAACCCCGGGCGGGGGTCGCGCGAGGCCGGGTGCTCAGGGCTAGCGGTTCTCGATCTCCAGCGCGAAGCGCGGGAGACGCTTCGCGACGGCGCGGTTGAACGCTGCCTCGTACTCTTCGTCGTCCCCCTCGTCGAGGGTCGCGGCGAAGTGGTCGCGTAGGTCGGCGAGCGTCTCGGTGCCGGTCTCGACCAGGTCGACGTAATCGCCGTAGCGCTCCTCCGCCTCGTCCCGGGGGGCGCGGTCGTACGCGCGCTCCGCCTCCTCGCATTCGCGGATCAGGGCGCCGTGCTCGCGTTCGAACAGATCGAGCTGCCGGGCGATCACCTCGGCGAAGCGGCGCCGGAACACACGCCTAGACTAGCCCGGCCTTGGCGCTCCTCATCCGCACCTGGAACGTGTTTCACGGGAACGCGAAGCCGCCCGAGCGGAGCGCCTACCTCGCGGAGATGGTGCGACTCGTCAGCTTCGACGCGCCCGACATCGTCTGCCTCCAGGAGCTGCCGGTCTGGGCCCTGCAATACCTCGAGGAGTGGAGCGGGATGCTCGCCGTCACCGACGTCGCGCAACCGCCGCGGCTGGGGCCGCTGCCGATCACGGCCGAGCTCGGCTTCCGGATCACCTCGGTCAACCACGGCCTTTTCCGGTCGGCGGTCTCGGGCCAGGCGAACGCGGTCTTGCTCCCCCGGGATGCGCAGCTGCTCGCACATGTCACCCTCGAGCTCAACTCACGCCGCTACCGGCGCGCGCAGGCGGAGTGGCTCGGCCTCGGCGTCCTGGCCCGCTTCGCGTGGGCGAAGGAGCGCCGCGTCGTCCAGGTCGCCCGCGCGCGCATGGCCGACGGCCGCACCGTCGTCGTCGCGAACTTGCACACGACGAGCTTTCCGGCCGACCAGCGGCTCGCCGACGCGGAGCTCCTGCGGGCGGCCGTCTTCGTCGACGGCGTCGCCCTGCCCGAGGACGTCTGCGTGCTCGCGGGCGACTTCAACGTTCCCGCAGCGCGGTCGGCGACTCAGATCGAGCTCGCCGGGGCGGGCTGGGGCTTCTCCCCGCCGGTCGGAGAGGGGATCGACCAGGTCCTCGTTCGAGGCGCGGCGGTTGAGTCACTCGAACGCTGGCCGCGCGACCGCCGCCGGGTCGGTGGGCGCGTCCTCTCCGATCACACGCCGGTGGAGGCGCGCGCGGCGTGACCTTCGAGGAGGCGCGCGCACAGTTCCCGGTGCTCGAGCGATACGCGTACCTGAACGCGGGCACGATGGGCCCCCTCAGCCGGGCCGCGGGCGACGCGATGGCCGAGCACGCACTGAGCGACGTCGAACGCGGTCGCGGCGGACGCCCGTACTTCGAGCGGATGCTCGAGCTGCGCGAGGGTGTCCGCGGCCGGATTGCGGCGCTGCTCGGCGTCCCCGCGGGTCGGGTCGCGCTGACGATGTCCACGACCGACGCGATCCACGTCGTCATGGCCGGCCTCCAACTCGGGCGCGACGACGAGATCGTGACCACCGACTCGGAGCATCCGGGCCTGGTTCTGCCGCTTCACACTTCGGGTGCGAAGGTGATCGTCGCGCGCCTCGCCGGCCGTCCGGCGGATGAGGCGGGCGCACGCATCCTCGACCGCGTCACCGACCGAACACGGCTGATCGCGGTCTCGCACGTCCTCTGGACGACGGGTCACGTCGTCTTCGTGCACGAGCTGAGGCGCGAGACCGGCATCCCGGTCCTGGTCGACGGTGCGCAGTCGGCAGGCGCGATTCCGGTCGACGCGAACGGCACTGACTTCTACACGGTCTCGTGCCAGAAGTGGCTGTGCGGGCCAGACCCGCTCGGCGCGTTGTACGTGGCGGACCCGGACTCGCTGCGGATCGGGTTGCCGACCTACTTCGCCCAGGAGTCGTACGATCCCGACGGAGCGTTCGTCCCGCGCGAAGGCGCCCAGAGGTTCGACTCGGGCTGGCTCTCGGTGCCCTCGCTAGCAGGCCTGTCGGCCGCGATGGACGGCGCTCCGGCCTGGCGATTCGAGCGGGCGGCCGAGGCGGCCGCCACCTGCAGGTCGGCGCTCGAGCGGAAGTTCGAGGTCGTGACCGAGCCGCAGCACGCGACGCTCGTCTCGTTCAGGCCGCAGGGCGACCCAGCGGAGCAGGTCGCTCGGGCATACGACCAGGGCGTCGTTCTGCGCGACCTTCCGGGCACCGGGATGCTGCGCGCGAGCTGCGGCTACTGGACGAGCGACGAGGACGTCGAGCGGCTCGTCTCAGCCGTCGACTGAGGCCGAAGCCGCGTCGACGGCGGTGCGAAGGCCCAGCTCGCGCGAGATCGGCCTCATCGCCTCGGTGACGAAGGCGATGTGCTCGTTCAGCTCCACACCGAGCTCCTCCGCGCCCTTGTAGACGTCGTCGCGGTTCACGCCCGCCGCGAACGACGGCTGCTTCAGCTTCTTGCGCACGGATTTCGGCTGGAGCGTTTCGATCCCGTCGGGGCGGACGAGGCCGCAGGCGTGGATGAACCCGGACAGCTCGTCGCAGGCGAAGAGCGCCTTCTTCATCGGCGTGTCGCGCGGAAGAGAGAGATGCTCCGCGTGCGAGAGGACGCCCTCGACGACCTCGTCCGGGTAGCCCTCCTTGCGCAGGATCGGCGCGCCGTCCTGCGGATGCTTGTCGAGTGTCGGGTGTATCTCGTA
>DATMIX010000053.1:0-11222 GCA_035554095.1 Gaiellaceae bacterium
GACGCTCGTCTACCCGTTCGCCGACGACGCGGACGCTGCGGCCCTGCTCCCTGCGATCGAGCGGGAGCTCGGCGTTTTCGCGCCGTTCGAGGTCTCGGTGCGCGCAACCGGCCGCTTCCCGGAGCTCCTGTACCTGCGGCCCGATCCGCCCGAGCCGTTCGTGGAGATGACCGAGGCGCTGACCCGTGCCTTCCCCGAGTTCCCGCCCTACGGGGGCGCCTTCGACGAGATCGTGCCCCACATCACCGTGGCGGGCGGCGACTCCAAGCTGCTCGACCGGATCGAAGCCTCCCTCGACGTCGACGTGCGCGTGCGGGTGGAACGTGCGTGGCTCGTCCACGACACGGCGGAGGGCTGGCGCCGCCACACCGCGTTTCCACTGAACGGGCGCACCCGCGCCTGACCCGCGTCACACACGCGCCCGTACGCTCGGAGGCGTGCGCGAAGTCGACCTCGCGGTCTACGCGGACGCCCTCGCCGGCGAGGCCGCCGCCTACGCCGCCCGGGCGGAGCGCATCCGTTCAAAGCTCCGCCAGGCGAAGATCGAGCGCCGCGCCCGAAACGATCTGCCTGCGGCGACCGTCGACCGCCTCGAATCGCTCGGCCTCCTCTGCATCGTCGACGAGCGGAGCGCCCACGGCGAGCTGCGCGAGCTCGAGGACTCGCTCGCAGCGCTGGAGGAGCTGCAGGCGTGGGTCGAAGGCGAGCTCGCGGCTACGACCGCGGGGTGAGCGCCACGAGCAGCCCACCGTCCTCGTCGTAGGCGGGGAAGAAATCGCCGAGCACCGACTTCCGCTTGCCTGCGCGGGTCCGCAGCTCGAGCTTCTCGCCGAGCCTCCGCACACCCCACTCGAGCGCGAGCCGCACCGGGTTCTTCGCCTCTTCGAAACCCGTGACGTCGAAGCCCTCGAGCACCTCCCGGCCCATCAGCTCGTCCTCCTGGTACCCCGTCAGCTCGAAGACTCCACGCCCGGACGCGAGGATCCGCCCGTGCTGGTCGCAGACGACGAACCCGGTCGCGGGTGCCGGGTAGTAGTCGTCCATCAGCTCGAAGAGGAACCCGAAGCCGCAGCGGTGGCACGAGACGGCCTGCTGGCTGAAGCCTTCCTTGCGGTCGTGGTCGACCGACCGCTCCTTGCAGTTCGGGCAGATGAAGTAGGGCATGGCTCTAGGTTAGAGCGAGCCGTGAGGATCAGAGCCAGCCCTTGCGGGTGAAGTAGACGACCTGGCCGATCGTCGATGCGACGATCAGCGCCCATGACCACACGTAGCCGTAGTGCCAACTGAACTCGGGCATGTGCCGGAAGTTCTGACCGTAGAGCCCGACGATGAAGGTCGGCACGAGCAGGATCGAGCCGATCGCGGCGAGCCGCTTCGTCACCTCGTTCTGGTCGTTCGCGATCTTCGTCTGCAGGTAGTCGCGCGCGCCTGCGACGAGGTCGCGCGAGAGCTCGAGCCCCTCGTAGGCCCGCAGGATCTTGTCGTAGGCACCGAAGAACTGGAGGTCGACCTCGCGCGGGAACAGCTTGTGCTCGCGGTGGAGGAAATGCCGCTCGTCGAGCTCGATCCGGTCGTCGGCCACAGCCCGCACGGCGTCGCGGGTCGGCCCCAGCGTCCGCCGGATCCGCAGCAGGTCGTGGCGCAGATCGGACAGGCGGCGCCGGACCTCCGAGGGCGGGCTCTTCTCGATCGCATCCTCGACCTCGTCGATCTCGGCGTTGAGGTCGTCGAGCAGGTCGAGGTACCGGTCTGCGACCTCGTCCACCAGTTCGTACAGCATCAGGCCCGCGACGGGCGCCTCGCCCTCGCAGGCGGCGCGGAGGCGAGCCGGGTCGAACACCTCCTCGCCGCCGGGCGGCGTCTTGCGGACGGTGACTACGAGGTCGTCCGTCAGGACGACGTCGACCTCCTGGTAGTAGACCCGGTCCCGCTCCCGCTCGACCGCCGCCGCGAGGAAGACCCCCCAGACGTACGAGCCGTGTGCCTCGAGCTTCGGCCTCGGCAGCCTGTCCTCGCTGCGAGGGCGGTGGGCAAGCTGCCGGACGACGTCGGCGAGGACGTCGTCCGGGACCGCCTCCCGGACGCTCGTCTCGTCCGGATCGACGAGGTCGATCCACTCGGCCACGCGGCCGAGCGTAGCTCCGGCGTCGGCTAGCTCCGGGGGGCTGTCAGGGCGGTCTCGGCGTGCCCTTCCCGCGCGGCGAGCCACCGCTCGGCGTCGAGCGCGGCCATGCAGCCCATCCCGGCCGCGGTCACGGCCTGCCTGTACACGTGGTCGACCACGTCGCCCGCCGCGAACACACCCTCGACGTTCGTCGCCGTCGAGCCTCGGCTGGTGAGGAGATAGCCCTCCTCGTCGTGGTCGAGCTGGTCGAGGAACAGCGCGGTCGTCGGGTCGTGTCCGATCGCGACGAAGAGGCCGTCGGCCGGAAGCTCGGTCACCTCGTCGGTCTCGACGTTGCGGATCCGGACCCCGCTCAGCTTGCCCTCGCCGGCGCCGAGCACGTCCTCGACGACGACCGGGGTGACGAACTCGATCTTCTCGTTCGCACGCGCCCGGTCGACCATGATCGGCGACGCCCGGAACTCGTTGCGGCGGTGCAGGACGGTCACCTTCGATGCGAACTTCGTCAGGAAGATCGCCTCCTCCATCGCCGAGTCGCCGCCGCCGACGACGACGACCTCCTTGTCCGCGTAGAACGCTGCGTCGCAGACCGCGCAGTAGGTGACGCCGCGGCCGTGCAGGGCGCGCTCGGACTCGAGCCCGAGCTGGCGGGCGGTCGCGCCGGTGGCGACGATCAAGGATTCCGCGCGGTACTCGTCATCGCCGACCCATACGCGGAAGGGCCGTTCCGTGAGATCGACGCGCGTGACGTCGTCGGCGACGAACTCCGCGCCGAAGCGCTCCGCCTGGCGGCGGAACTCGCCCATCAGCTGTGGACCCATGATCCCGTCGGCGAAGCCCGGATAGTTCTCCACGTCGCTCGTGATCATCAGCTGGCCTCCCCACTGGAAGCCCTCGATCACGAGCGGGCTCAAATTGGCTCGCGCGCTGTAGAGCGCGGCGGTGTAGCCCGCAGGGCCACCGCCGACGATGATCAGCTCGCGAACGTCGTTGTCGTTCAACTCTTCCTCCAAAAGCTCAAGGGGCCGGTGCCGGCCCTCACAGTATTCAACGAATCGGACCGCCTGAACGTTCCCCTCCCTGAGCGGGCAAAATGCACGCAATGAGCGTCCGGCGCCTCCTTGCGGCCGCCATTCTGGCCGCCGTGACGTCTCTCCCGCTCGCTGCGGCGGCGCAGACGCGCACGGAGACGACCCGCTTCCTCGTCAGCGTGCGAGGGACCCTCACGAAGCAGTGGTCGTACACGAGGTCCAAAATCGAGACCGACTGCGCGACGACGATCAAGGGCAGCGGCTTGCGAACGATCACCCTTCGGAGCTCCGACGTCTCGGTCGTTGCCGGGAGCTGGGCAGGTGGAAAGGCGCGCGCCAGGTTCGGCGGATCGATTCGGCTCGCGGGGACGATCAAGCAGTCGGGGACGCAGACGATCACGACGAGGGGTATGGCGGGCTGCGACAAGGGAACCCGTCGCGTCACCTGCGGGCGCCTCATGCGCTCATTCCGCGCCAAGACCGCGCGCCTCGTCAGCAGGCGCGTCCACCGCCTGGGGCTCCGCCGCATCGCGGGCCTCGTGCCGGCGGACGTCTACACGAGCTGCCCGGGCGAGCCGACCGCTGTGCGTGCGCTCGCGAGCGGCATCGAGCTCGCCGGCGCGACCTACAGCGAGCGCGAGCTTTTCGACCGGACGACGGCCGGAATGACCCTGCAGGGCAGCGCCGACATCACGACGAAGCTCCTCAGCTCGCCGGCCAACGTCGTCCAGCACGTCCGCTGGACCCTGATCCTGCGCCGCGTCGGCGCCTAGGGGGCCGAGGAAAAGACGACCGTTGCGGACATCTCTCCGGAGCTCCGCACGCGCTTAGAATCGCGATTTTCCGGCAAAGTGAGGCGCCGTGGCCGCAACCGTCAGCTGGGATGGACTTCGAGAGCTCGCTGGGTTTCGGGCAGAGAAGGGCTGCGCGATCAGCATGTACGTCGCCCTCGATCCGAGCGAGGCGCCGACCGCCGCCGACGCGGCGACCAGGATCAACTCGCTGATCCACGAAGGCGAGGAGCGCGTGAGCGCCGCGAACGAGCTCACGCATGAGCAGCGCGAGTCGCTGCGCTCCGACCTGACGCGCATCCGCGACTTTTTCATCGCCGAGTTCAACCGGGACGGCTCGAGAGGCGTCGCGCTTTTTTGCGCGGGCCTCGACAACTTCTGGCACGCGCTGCCGCTCGCCGATCCCGTGCCGGACACGATCAACGTGGCGCGCGAGTTCTACCTCTCGCCGCTCGTGCCGCTCGTCGGCCGCGGCGACGGCGCCCTCATCGCCTTCGTCAGCCGCGAGCGCGGTGACGTCTACCGCCTCCGCTCGGGGCGACTCGAGGAGCTGGCCCAGCAGTTCGACCAGACGCCCGGCCGCCACGACCAGGGTGGCTGGTCCCAGGCGCGCTACCAGCGTCACATCGAGAAGCTCGCCGGCGACCACTTCAGGCGCGTGGCGGAGTTGCTCGACCGGCAGGTGCGCCGGCTCCAGAGCCCGCGCATCGTCGTGATCGCCGGCGAGGAGAACCGCGCCGACTTCGACGACGTGATCTCCAACGAGGTCAAGCACGCGATCGTCGGCTGGGCCCAGGCGGAGGCGCATGCGTCGCCCGCGGAGCTCCTCGCCGCTGCACGTCCCGTGCTCGAGGAGTGGCACGCGAAGCAGGAACGGGACGCCGCCGAGCGCTGGCGCGAGGAGTCGGGCCGCGGAGGCCGCGCTTCTGCCGGCTGGCCGGCGACGCTCGAAGCGGCTTCCGACGGACGCGTCGAGCTGCTGCTCTTCCAGGATCGTGCGGAGCGGAGTGCGTGGCAATGCCCGAAGTGCGGGCGGGTCAGCGCCGAGGGCGGGGCCTGCCCGCTGGACGGCACCCGCATGGAGAAGCGCGCCGACGGCCTCAACCTCGCCGTGCATCAGACGCTCGCCCACGGCGGCAGCGTCCTCGCGCTGCGACACCATCAGGATCTCGATCCCGTCGACGGGATCGGCGCCCTGCTGCGGTACTGATCCCGTTTGAGCGAGATCAGGCTCGAGCCCTTCGCGGAATCGCACGTCGACGCGGTCGAGGAGATGCTGCGCGATCCCGACGTCCAGCGCTACACCCGGGTGCCGACTCCGCCGCCTCCCGGCTTCGCCCGGGCCTGGCTCGGCAGGTACGAGCAGGGACGGCGAGATGGAACGCAAGAAGGATTCGCGATCGTCGACGGCGAGGGGACGTTTCTCGGACTCGCGCTCGCACCAACCATCGAGCGCGAGGCGCAAACCGTCGAGCTCGGCTACGTCGTCGCGCCGCGGGCCCGCGGACGCGGCGTGGCGCGCCGGGCGCTCGAGCTGCTGACGGATTGGGCGTTCTCCCAGCTCGACGTGGCCAGGATCGAGCTCAGGATCTCGGTCGACAATCCCGCCTCGAGCCGCGTCGCCGAGCGTGCCGGCTACGTTCGCGAGGGTGTCCTGCGGTCGGTGCACTTCAAGGACGGCATCCGCGAGGACGAAGAGATCTGGTCGCGGCTGCCCTCAGACCCGTAGCCACTAAGCTTGAGGCCGATGGCCTCCCTCGCGCGCACGATCCTCGAAGACCACCTCGAGCGCGGCGAGCTCGTTCCGGGCACCGAAATCGCGCTTCGCGTCGATCAGACGCTCGCTCAGGACGCGACGGGGACGATGGCGATGATGCAGTTCGAGCTGTTCGGCGAGGAGCGTGTGCGCGTCGAGACGGCGGTGGTCTACGTCGATCACAACATCCTCCAGATCGACTTCAAGAACCCGGACGACCACAGGTTCCTCCAGGCCATGTCCGCGAAGTACGGCGCGTGGTTCTCGCGGCCGGGCAACGGGATTTGCCACTACGTTCACTGCGAGCGGTTCGCCAAGCCGGGGCAGACGCTCATCGGCGCGGATTCGCACACGACGCAGTCGGGCTCGTGCGCGATGATCGCGATCGGGGCCGGCGGGCTCGACGTTGCGGTCTGCATGGCCGGGCACCCCTTCGAGCTCCCGTGCCCCAAGGTGGTCGGCGTCTTTCTCGAGAACGAGCTGCGGCGCCCGTGGATCCAGGCAAAGGACGTGATTCTCGAGCTGCTGCGCCGCCGGGGCGTGCGCGGCGGGCGCGGGTGCGTGTTCGAGTTCACCGGGCCGGGCGTCCACACGCTCAGCTACACCGAGAGGGGAACGATCGCGAACATGATCGCGGAGCTCGGCGCGACGGGCGCCGTGTTCCCCGCCGACGACGAGACACGGGCCTGGTTGGACGAGCAGGACCGCAGCGAGGACTTCACGGAGCTTCCGACCGGGGACACGGGGGACTTCGACGAGGAGGAGCACATCGACCTGGCGGCGCTCGTCCCGCTGGTCGCGAAGCCGTCGAGCCCCGGCAACGTCGTGCCGGTCGAGGAGCTCGTCGGGACGCCGATCCAGCAGGTCTGCATCGGCTCGTCGGTCAACTCCTCCTACGCAGACCTGGCGATCTGCGGCGCGGTCATGCGGGGCGGGCGGATCTCGGAGGAGCTCGTCTCCGCCACCGCCACGCCGGGCTCCCGCCAGATCCTCGACCAGATCACCCGTTCCGGGACGTACGTCGATCTCTTGATGGCCGGCGTGCGGATGCTCGAGCCGGCCTGTGGGCCGTGCGTCGGCATGGGCCAGGCACCGCCGTCCGGCGCCAACTCGCTGCGAACCTTCAACCGGAACTTCCCTGGTCGCAGCGGCACCGCAGACGACCAGGTCTACCTCTGCTCGCCTGCCGTTGCGGCCGCATCGATGATCACAGGCAGGATCTCCGACCCGCGCGAGCTCGACGTCCCCGAGGTGCCGGACCGCCCGGGCGCAAGGCCTGACGTGGTGCAGAAGCACATCCTCGAGCCCGTTCCCGAGGACGAGGCGACTTCGATCGAGATCCCGCGTGGGCCGAACATCTTTCCGCCGCCCGAGCAGAAGCCGCTCCCCGAGGACCTGGTCGGCAAGGTGCTCATCGTCGCCCCGGACGACATCTCGACAGGCGACCTCTCACCCGACGGAGCGACCGTGATGGCGTACCGCTCGAACGTGCCGGCGATCGCCGAGTTCACGTTCCAGCACCGGGACAAGGAGTTCGCGAGGCGCGCCCACGAGTGGGGCGGAGGCTTCATCGTGGCGGGGGACAACTACGGCCAGGGGTCCAGCCGCGAGCACGCTGCGCTCGCGCCCGCCCAGCTCGGCGTTCGCGCGGTGATCGCGAAGAGCTTCGCCCGCATCCACCGCCGAAACCTCATCGCGCAGGGGATCGTCCCGCTGCTCTTCAAGGACGCGTCCGACTACGATCAGGCCGAGCTCGGACAGACGTGGACGATCCGCGGCCTGCATACGATCGCCGAGGGCGAGGACGAGCTGCGGGTCGAGATCGAAGGTGCCTCCGCCTTCACGGTCACCCACGACTTCCTTCCGCGCGAGCGCGAGATCGTCGTCGCGGGAGGCCTGATCCGCTACCTGCGCGAACAGCAGCCGGCGAGCGTCTAGGCCGCGTCAGCAGCGCGCGGCAGCTCGGTGACGACCTCGGCCGGGTCGAGCTCGCGCGAGTCGGCCGCCTGGTCGAGCTTGGTCTCGAACCGGTCGAGCCGCTTCTCGGCATCTGCGAACTTCGTCCCGGCGCGACCGAGGTGGGTCCCCACGAGGTCGAAGTCCTCCTTGAACTTGCCGAAGTCCTTCTGCAGCTGGGCGCAGTAGGTCATGACCTCCTGCGCGTGCTGCTCGATCTGCAGCCCCTTCAGCCCCAGGACGATCATCTGGAGGTAGGCGGTGAAGGTCGAGGGTGACACCGGCACGACCTGTTTCTCGTGGGAGTAAGCGATCAGGGCGCCCGTCTTCCCACACACGAGCTCGTAGAAGATCGCCTCCGACGGCAGATACATGAACGCGAAGTCGTAGGTGCCCTCGTCGGGGCGGATGTACTTCGAGGCGATCGCGTCGACGTGGCCCTTCACGTCGCGGGCGAAGGCCTTCTCGTGCAGCTCGCGCTCGGCGGCTTCCTGCGCGTCCACGAGCCGCTCGAAGTTGTCGAGTGGGAACTTCGCGTCGATCGGCGCCAGCTTGTCGCCGACCTTCACCACGGCGTCGACCCGCTCGCCGCTCTTGAACCCGTACTGGAGCGAGTACGCCTCGGCCGGCAGCCGGTCGCGAAGCAGATTGCCGAGCAGAAGCTCTCCGAAGCCGCCGCGCGCCTTCGGCGGCCGCAGCGCCTGCTCGAGGCGGGCGAGATCCTTCGCCCGCTCCAGCATCTGCGCGGTCGCCTGGTCGACCTTCCCGAGGCGGTCGTGGATCGCGGACGACGTCTTCGACGCGCTCTCGAGCCGGCGGTCGACCTTTACGTCGAGCTCCGCGAGGCGGCGGTCCATCGTCTCGTTCAACCCTTGGAGCCTCCGCTCCATCTCGGCATTCCGCTGCGCGAGCTGCGCGCCGGTCTCCACCAGCTGGGCGGCCGCGTCCACGCGCAGCCCCCCGAGCGCCCGCGGCAGCCAGTAGGCCAGCGCCGCCACCGCGGCGAGGACGACCAGCGTGAGAACGACTGCGAGCATGGCCGACAAACGCTAATCGCCGCATCGGACGGCACGAAAAAGGGCGGCCGGAGCCGCCCTCGATCGTCGATCCGAGCGGGGCGGGGTCAGCCGTCGCGCTCGGCGCGGTGCTCCGCGGCGCGCTCGCGCTCCGCCTGCGCCTTCTGCTCGGCGCTCTCCGCGCGGTCCTCGGCCATCGCCTCCTGCTCCTGATGCATGCCTTCGCGATGCATCGAGCTGTCGCCGGTGACGTCGCCGGCCGCCTTCTTCGTCCGGCCCAACAGCTTGTCGAGAAATCCCATTTCAGCCTCCTTGGGGGGAGCTCCCAGTATCGAAGATGACGGCGCGAAAAGCCACCGACAGCCTGCCCGTGGCACCTCTAGCTACCATCCCACGACTTGGCGAAGAAAGCTCGCACGCCCACGCCGCCGCGACCTGTCCAGGCACCGAAACGGCGTGACACCCGCCGTCCTTCGACCGTTGCGGAGCAGCGGAGCCGCTGGTTCTTGTACGGGCTGGCCGCCCTGGGCCCGATCGCGCTCGTCCTCGTCCTGGCGTTCCTGTTCCTGGGCAACGACTCGAGCAAGGGCGTCGACGGCGACGCGCCGAAGATCGACTACGCCGCGCTGCCCGGCCTTCAGAAGGGCCCCGCGCCGTGGCCGCCCGAGTACGCGGAGCTGCCGGACCGCCTGAAGCCGCTCGGCCTGAACGCGCTCTCAGGCGAGCTCTTCACCGTCCACATCCACCAGCACCTCAATATCTTCGTGGACGGCAAGCCGGTCGCCGTGCCGGCGTCGATCGGCATCAACGACGGCGCGTTCATCACCGAGCTCCACACGCATGACGGGTCGGGAATCATGCACCTGGAGTCCGGGGAGAAGAAGCCGTACGCGCTCGGGCAGTTCTTCGGCGTCTGGGGCCTCCGCCTCACCAAGAACTGTATCGGCGGTTACTGCGCGAAGCCCGGAACGCCCCTGAAGCTGTACATCGATGGAAAGCTCTACAAGGGCGACCCGAACAACGTCGTGCTCAAAAATCACCAGGAGTTCGCGTTCGTCTACGGGAAGGCACCGAAGAAGATCCCGTCGACGTACGACTGGAAGAAGGCGGGCGTCTAGCCCCGGCTGCCCGCCGCGCTACCCTTGCGCCGCCGGGGTGGCGAAACTGGTCATACGCGCCTGACTTAAAATCAGGTGTCCCCTGACGGGGGCGTAAGGGTTCGAGTCCCTTCCCCGGCATCGGAAGTACCTGCTAGACAGCCACTTCTCGAACAGCTCCGCTGTCACGGGAAGCGTTGTTTTCCGGTCGAGGGGCCACGCAGGGCCACGCGAGCCTGTACCTGGTGCCGCCCCGCCGCGTCGAGCGGCCTGCTCGCGTACGCCGCGGAGTCGCCCGGACCCGTTGGATAGGTAGAAGGGGATCTCGCGCTTCGAACGGCTCATACCGTCGCGGCAGCGAGTCCGGGTGCTTTCTCGAGAAGCACCGCGCCTTGTCGACGCATGACACGCAGGCGGCAGCGAGCAAGGCCAGGCCGCAGCGTCGCGCGTCGTAACAAGTCCGAGCTTCTCATTCACGCCGCGACGGGAAGATCAGTTCTCCGCGAGCGGCCTCTCGACTCGCACGATGCAACGGAAGCCCAGGTGCGCTGTCGAGCTTTCGACCATCTCCGGCTGCCGGGCCGACGGTCGATAGCGCAAGCAGTAATTCGGCGCACACAGATGCGAACCGCCCTTGATCACCTTGCGCGGGATCTGTTCACCCGGCTCGCCCTCGGCCACGTAGCTTCCCTGCGGATCTGTCACCCGCGGGTTCCGCGGCACGCAACAGGCAGGCTGTCCGCCGTCGGGGAGCCGTGCGCCGAACCAGTCGCACGTCCACTCCCACACATTCCCGGTCATGTCGAACAGGCCGTAACCATTCGGAGGAAAGCTCCCGACGGGCGAGGTCCCCTCGAATCCGTCCAGCTTCAGGTTCTGCCAAGGGAACTCGCCCTGCCAGGTGTTCGCCATCGGCCGTCCATCGGGGAAGTGTTGATTGCCCCATGCGAAAGTGGCGCCCTCGAGGCCGCCGCGCGCGGCGAACTCCCATTCGGCCTCAGTTGGAAGCTCCTTTCCTGCCCAGCGTGCATACGCCTCGACGTCCTCGGACGCGACATGAACGACGGGATGACGGTCGCGCCCATTGATGGTGCTGCCGGGGCCGGCTGGCCGCTTCCAGTAGGCGCCTGGCACGTACTCCCACCAGTTCCGGTTGTCGCTCAGATCGACCGGTGCGCGCGAGGAACGGAAAACGAGCGAGCCGGGCACAAGCACGGCGGGATCGGCGTCCGGGTAGTCAGCCGGATCGAGCGGGCGCTCGGCCACGGTCACGTACCTGCTGTCGCGTGCGAAGCGCCGGAACGCGGCGGCTGTGACCGGGTGCTCGTCCATCCAGAAGCCATCCACGACTACGCGGTGCGCGGGACGCTCCTCTGGATAGAACTCCTCCGACCCCATGAGAAACTCGCCGCCCGGAATCCAGATCATCCCCGCGAACGGTGGATTACCC
>DATMIX010000054.1:0-3269 GCA_035554095.1 Gaiellaceae bacterium
CTGCGGGCGGTGCCGTAAGGCCGATTGTTTGTCATCGCGTCCAGAGCGTCGGCCACCGCGAAGCAGGGCCACCGTCTTCCAGCATTCGCTCGCCCAGCGGTGCGTTTCGCTCTGATACGGCGGAGGTCCCTAATTCGAATCCAGGATCGCCCACTGCGGAGCAGTTGTCCGCGCGGAGCGCGGACCAGTGGAAGGGGACTGGAGGAACCGGGAGGTTCCCTCAGCTGAACGAGACCCGAGTCGCAACGAAGCGAGCCGGTCCAGGCCTACCAGCCCTAGTGGACGATCTGTGTCTTGTGCAGGTAGTCCTCGACGGCGAAGAGGAACGTCGGATCTTCGGCGATCTCCGTCAACATCCCCTTCGTCGAATCGTCGAGGTCGTCGTCGTGCTGCAACTCGATGAGGAACGGCTGGAGCCGATCTTCCTGGGAAAGCCACGCCATCCTCAGGAACAGATCGCGCGTCAGGTCATCCTGGGAGATTGCCTCGAGCGACTCCAGGTCGTTGAGCCATGTGGCCAGCATCTCTACGTTCAACGAACCGGGTGGAGCGTGGGATACGGCAGCTACGTAAGGCGCTCGAGGGCTTCCGCGAGCTCGGTCAAAGCGTGCTCGTCCGCGACCGGGATCTCGACGCGCGTCGCGCCGACGCGGGGGCGGAAACCCGTTGCCCGCTCGAATGCCACGCGAACGCGCTCGGCCAGCGCCGGATCGATCGCGGCCCTCGCTGTCTTGCGGGGCCTCGTCCGCGCGCCGGCCCAACGCGCGGCCCGCTCGGCAGCCCGCACGCTCAACCCCTTGGTGACGATCTCGCGGGCCAGTCGGCGACGGCCCTCGTTGTCCGGCACGGCGAGGACTGCGCGCGCGTGGCCCTCGGTCAGGTCGCCGCGCTCGACCAGTCCGAGCACGTCCTCCGGAAGCTCGAGCAGGCGGATCCGGTTCGAGACCGCCGGCTTCGAGCGGCCGACCCGCTCCGCGATCTCGCCGAGCCCGAGGTCGAACTCGTCGATCAGCAGCGCGTACGCCCGGGCCTCCTCGACCGGAGAGAGCTGTTCCCGGGCAACGTTCTCGACCAGGCCGAGCAGCAGGGTGTCGCGATCGTCCGTCTCTCGCACGAGCGCCGGCAGGGTGGGCGCGCCGGCGGCCTGCGCCGCGCGCCAGCGGCGTTCCCCCGCGATCAGCTCGTAGCCGCCCGCGATTCGCGGCCTGACGAGAACGGGCTGGATGACGCCCTGGGACTTGATCGAGTCCGCCAGCGCGGAGGTCGCCTCCGCGTCGAAGCGGCGGCGAGGTTGGCGCGGGTTCGGGTGAACGGCCTCGACGGGCAGGTGGACGAGCTCCGGCTCGTGGGCACCGCCGATCAGGACCTCGAGGCCGCGGCCGAGGCCGCGGCGTGGCTGCTCAGCTGCGGTCGACAAGCTCCATCGCCACCTTCCAGTACGCGTCGGCGCCGGCCGAGCGCCGGTCGTGGGCCGTGACGGGAACCCCATGGCTGGGGGCCTCGGCGATCCGGACCGACCGCGGCACGGACGCCTCGAAGACGAGCCGCCCGAAGTGCCGGCGCACCTCAGCGGCCACGTCCGCCGCGAGCTTCGTCCGCCGGTCGACCATCGTCAAGATCACGCCCGCGATCGCGAGCCGCGGGTTCAGCCGCGCCCGGATCATCTCGACCGACTGGACGAGCTGGGCAAGTCCTTCCAGGGCGTAGTACTCAGCCTGTAGCGGCACCAAGACGCGATCGGCGGCCGCAAGCGCGTTCACGGTCAGCGGCCCGAGCGAGGGTGGGCAGTCGACGAACACGAACGAGTAGTCGCCGTTCGCGGCGGCAAGCGCGTCGGTCAGATACCGCTCGCCGTCGTCGCGCCGCGCCAGCTCGACCGCGGCGCCGGCGAGGTCCGCCTTGGCCGGCACCAGGTCGAGGTTCGGGAAGCGCGTCCGCTTCGCGAGCTCGCGCAGCGGCGCACCGTCCAGCAGGTCGACGCTCGAGGTGCCGTTGGCGCGCTCGCCGAGGCCCGACGTCGCGTTCGCCTGCGGGTCGAGGTCGATGACGAGCGCCCGCTCGCCGGCTTCCGCGAGGCAGGCGGCAACGTTGATCGCGGTCGTCGTCTTGCCGACGCCGCCCTTCTGATTCGCGATCGCGAAGACCCGAGCCCGCATGGCCCGAGCGTACGCGTCGCCGCGGACGTTTCTGCCGGGCCGGTGGGGACTGTCCCCACGAACTGCCCCGCGGCGACATGGCTATCGCAACGAAAGTGTGACTTTTCTTCCACAGGGCGGCCGGGCGGTTACGCCAGCGGCCGCTTTCTTGCTACACCCGGACGGCGTGGAAAGCCTGGGGGCGTCGGCTGGAGCTTCTCGAGCACGAGTAAACCCGGGGCCTGCTCGGCTGGTCCGCCGCCGACCTGCGCCGACACGCGGGAGACCGCATCCGCATCCGCACTCGGGCCCACGAACAGGATTGCCGCGCCGCCCGGGCGAACGAGCGGCAGGCACCACTCGGCCGCGACCGGCGGCGGCGCCAGAGCCTTCGCGACCGCCACGCCGAACGCGTCCGTTCCCTGTTCCTCCGCGCGGCCCTGAACCACGGAGACATTCGGGAACTCGCGGGCGGCCTCGCGGAGGAAGGCGCACTTCCTGCCGTTCGCCTCGAGCAGCGTCACCGCCCGATCCGGCAGCGCGGCGGCGAGCGGAATGCCCGGCGCGCCACCGCCCGACCCGACGTCGACGACAGCGCCGTCGAAGCGCCGCACGACCTCGGCGGCCGCCAGGCTCTCCTCGACGTGCACGCGTCGCGCTTCCGCGCGATCCCTGATCGAGGTCAGGCCGGGTGTCGCGAGCAGTGACGCGAGCCAGCGCTCGAGCCGCTCATCCACTCGGGCGGATGACGACGAAACGGTTGGGCTCGGTGCCCTCGCTCGAGGTCTCGACGCCCGGGTAGTCCTTCAGCCGCACGTGGACGACCTTCCGCTCGACCGCCGTCATCGGCTCGAGCTCGACCCGCTCGCCCCCGGAGACCGCCCGCTCGGCGCTTCGGACCGCGAGGGCGTCGAGAGACGCCTTTCGCCGGTCGCGATACCCGGCCGCGTCCACCACGATCGCTTTCCGCCCGTCCGTCTGGCTCCGGAAGACGATCGCGTTCGCGAGGTACTGGATCGCGTCGATCGTCTGGCCGTGCTTGCCGATCAGCATTCCCAGCTCGCGGCCCGAGCAGACCGCGACGATCGCCTCGTCGCGTTCCTCGACGTCGATCCGGCAGTCGACCCCGATCCC
>DATMIX010000055.1:0-51582 GCA_035554095.1 Gaiellaceae bacterium
GAGCATGGCCGCAGGCACGTCCCACGTGAGCCAGTGCGCGAGCGCGCCGTCGCCGACCGCCTCGGACGCGGCCTTCATGCCGACGGCGCGGATGGCAGGCGCGTGGGCGTCGCTCGCGAGCAGGTGCGCGAGCTCGAGCTCGAGAAGCCGCGCGCTCGCTCCCTTTGCCCGCCGCCCGAGACGGCCGTCGACCGAGGCCGCCGTCAGCTGAACGAGCGTCCCCGTCCGCACGAGCGGCCCGAGATGCCCGGCGGGATCGGCCTGCACCTCGGCGTTTCGCTCCGGGTGGGCGAGTACGGGCGTGAAGCCGGCGGCGTGGAGCTGGAACAGGCGCGCCTCCATGTCGAGCGGCCAGCCCGAGTAGGGCGTCTCGACGAGCAGGTACTTCGGGCTGCCGCCAAGGCCGAACCGGCGCAGCTCATCCGCGGCGAGACCGAGCCTGTCGAGAGCGAGCTCGCCGCCGGTGCGGAGCTCGAGCGGAATGCCTGCGTCCACGAGCTCGCCGCGCAGCCGCTCGACCGCCGTTTCCATCTCGTCGGCGGTGGTCGGGTAGTCCTCCCGCACGTGCGGCGTGGCGGCCATCAGCTGGATCCCGTCCTCGACCGCGGCCTGCGCAAGGTCGAGCGCGCCCGCGAGCGACTGTGGCCCGTCGTCGAGTCCGGGGAGGATGTGCGAGTGCAGATCGATCATCGTTCCGCGGTACGATTCTCGTTGAGATGCGCACGATGAAGGCGATCCACGACGCGACCTGCTCGGTCGCCGCGTGCGCCGAGATCATCGGAGCGAAGTGGACGGCGCTGCTCGTCCACGACCTGTCCGAGGGACCGCGCCGCTTCTCCGAGCTCGAGCACTCTTGCGCGGGGATCAGCCCGCGGACGCTCTCGGAGCGCCTCCGCGCGCTCGAGGACGAGGGGATCGTCGAGCGGCGCAGCTATGCCGAGTCGCCGCCGCGCGTCGAGTACGAGCTCACCGCGAAGGGCGAGGCGCTGCTGCCGATCATCGGCGAGATGCGGCGCTTCGGACATGCGTGGCTCGTCGAGGACGAGCCCGCGGTGGTCTAGCCGAGCGCGCCGAAGCTCCTGTAGAGCTCCTGCGCCGCCTTTATGCCGAGCGGGACGTAGTCGACGAGCACGTTTTCGTTGGGCGAGTGGATGTTCGAGTCCGGCAGGGCGAAGCCGGTGAGGATCGTCGGGATGCCCTTGTCCGCGAGCGCGGGGATGATCGGCAGGGTCCCGCCGGAGCGGACGAGCAGCGGCCTCGTGCCGAGGGCCCGCTCGAACGCCTCGACGCCGAGCTGAACGGCGGGCGAGTCGGGGTCGACGAGGCCGGGCCGCGCGGACGAGAGACGCGTGATCTCGAGATCGGCGCCCTCCGGTGCGGCCTCCTGGAGCAGCCGCTCGACCTCGGGATCGATCTGCTCCGGATCCTGCCCCGGCGCCAGCCGGATCGACAGGTTCGCGTGCGCCTCGATCGGCAGCACGGTCTTCTGGAGGTGCGGTGAGCCGCCTTCGATGCCGTTCACGTCCACGGCGGGCTCCGCGAACGTGCGGAGGTAGAACTCCTCGGCTCCCTTCGGGTCCATCTGGCGCGCCCCCTGGTCGGCCAGCTCCTCCGCGCCGGGGGTGAGCTCGGCCCAGCCCTCCAGCTCCTCCTCGGTGGGATCGGCGATGCCGGCGCGCAGCGGCTCGGGTAGGCGGCCGTTCGTCGGGATCACCGCCTGCAGCGTCTGCACGAGCGCGTGCATCGCGTTGAGCGCCGCGCCGCCGTAAACGCCCGAGTGGAGATCGCGGTCGCCGGTGCGGACCCGCAGGTGGAAGTAGATGAGGCCGCGGGTGGAGAGGTTGAACAGCGGCACGCCCGGCCGGAGCATCGCGCTGTCGTAGATCACGCAGGCGTCGCCGCCGCGCTCGTCCTGCTCCAGGAACTCGACGATCGAGTGGCCGCCCGTCTCCTCCTCCCCGTCGCAGCAGAAACGGAGGTTGACCGGCAGCACGTCACCGCGCGAGAGCTCCTCCGCGGCCTTGAGCAGCATGTACAGCTGGCCCTTGTCGTCGGCGATGCCGCGTGCGTAGAGGCGGTCGCCGCGGACGGTGGCTTCGTAGGGGTCGGACTCCCAGAGCTCGAGCGGCGCCGGCGGCTGGACGTCGAAGTGCCCGTAGCAGATGACGGTGGGCGCGTCCCCGTTGC
This sequence comes from Gaiellaceae bacterium, assembly GCA_035554095.1. Lineage (GTDB taxonomy): Bacteria > Actinomycetota > Thermoleophilia > Gaiellales > Gaiellaceae > 13-2-20CM-68-14. The sequence goes on from DATMIX010000055.1 coordinate 2,188, forward strand.
GGGACGAGGCGCGGATCTCGCCGAGCGCGAGCGGATGGCCATCCCAGTCCCGGAGCTCCGCCTGGCCCCCGGCGCGGCGGATGAACTCACAAACCCACTCGCCCGCGCGCACAACGTCGGCCGCGCGCTCGGCATCAGCGCTGACGCTCGGAATGCGGATGAACTCCGAGAGCTCGTCGAGCCATGCCTGCTCCACGGCGCGCCAGTCTAGGGCCAGTCGCGCCGCGACAGTCCGATAACCGTGTCCGACACCGTTCGAACTGCCGGGGCGTGCAGGGGTTTGGGGACGGTTCGTAACGGTCCCGTAACGGTGTCCGACGTCAGGACTGGGCCGCCGCGGCCGTGTCGAACGAGGGCTGGGCCCGCCGGCCTGGAAACGGTCAGCTACGCGTTACGCAGCGACGTCTTTGAGCACCTGCGCGTCCGCGAGGGCCCGGAGCTTTTTCAGGCTCTGGTTCTCGATCTGCCGGATTCGCTCGCGTGTGACGTTGAACGTCCGGCCGACCTCGTCGAGGGTGCGCGGGTGCTCGCCGTCGAGCCCGTACCGCAGCTCGAGGACGCGACGCTCGCGGGGCGAGAGGCTGCCGAGGACACGGCGGAGCGCCGCCTTCCGCAGCTCCTCCTCCGCCACCTCGTCTGGAAGCGCCTCGTTCTCGTCGCACAGGAAATGCCCGAACTCCGACTCCTCCTCGTCGCCGACCGGCTTCTCGAGCGACACCGGCGCCTGAGAGCTCCGGCGGATCGACTCGACTTCCTCCGTCTCGAGCTCCAGCTCGGCGCCGATCTCCGCGGCGAGCGGCTCGCGCCCCAGCTCCGCGCGCAGCTTGCGCTCGGTCCGGACGATCTTGTTCAGCTTCTCGACGATGTGAACTGGCATCCGGATCGTGCGAGCCTTGTCGGCGAGGGCGCGGGCAACCGCCTGGCGGATCCACCACGTCGCGTACGTCGAGAACTTGAACCCCTTGCGGTGGTCGAACTTCTCGGCGGCGCGGACGAGGCCGATCGTCCCCTCCTGGATCAGATCCAGGAAGGGCAGCCCCTGGTTCCGGTACTTCTTGGCGATCGAGACGACGAGGCGCAGGTTGGCCTCGACCATCTCCTGCTTCGCGCGGTGGTCACCGCGCTCGATCCGCTTCGCGAGCTCGACCTCCTGGGCCGCTGTGAGGAGGTCGACCTTGCCGACGTCCTTGAGGAACAGCTGCAGCGAGTCGGTCGAGATCTCGCGCACCACGGGCTCCGGCTCGTTGGGCTCTTCTTCCTCTGCCGCCGCGTCCAGGACCTCGATGTGCAGCTCCTCGAGCGCATGGTAGAAGTCGTCGATCTGGGTGGTGTCGAGGTCCAGCTCGTCGAGCGCGAGCGCGATCTCGGCCGAATTCAATGATCCCGTCTGCCGCGCAGTGTCGAGCAGACCCTTCGCCTCGTCCGTTTCGATCAGCTCGGCGACTGTAGTCGGACGTGCCTTCTCGGCTTGTGCGCTCAAGGCTCCCCTCCCCGGAAATCCCTAGCTCACGGTACTTGGCTTTGACCTTCGGTCAATCGCGAAATTCGAAGATGCGGCACTGTTGCAGAGGATGCGGACAGGCGCCATAGGCCGAACGGCCCTAATTTCGCTCACTCGGTCCTAATGCTCAGCAGCTGCCCGGCCGCCTTCCCGAGCGGTGTGTCACGTCCCGCCCGGCGCGCCAGCCGAAGCTGGCGCCGAGCCTCGTCCAGCTGCCCGATCCACAGAAGCAGCTCCCCCAGGTGGTACCGAACGGTCTGTTCACGCGGGAACCGGCGCGCAAGCGGCCCGAGTCGCGAGAATGCGCCTCCCGGGTCGGCCTTCGTGAACCGCCCCACCGCCGCCGCGGTGAGGGCCTCCGCGTCGCCCGGCGCGAGGCGCGTCGCGGCCGAGAACTGCCGTTCTGCCGAGACGGGTCGGCCGACCCTCTGCAAGGCCGCGCCGTAGAGAAGCTTCGCCGACAGGCTGCGCGAGCGGGCATCCTGTCGATACGCAGCGAGCCTGCGCGACGGCGGCAACCTGTCGATTCCGGGGGGCGCAGGGAAGCTCGTGACGAACGGCGGCCGTCCGGGGGCATACCTCGGAAACAGCAAGCTCTCCGCCTGCACTGCCGACTCGGTGTCGGGATCGCGCGCAAGGGCCTGCCGCCAGGCCGACCTCGCAGCTTGGGGTCGCCCCGTCGCGATGCGCGCAAGACCGAGGTGGAGCAGCACCAGAGCGTTGTCGGGATGCCCGGCGGCCAGACGCTCGAGCCGCTGAACGCTGCCGCGAGGCCAGGCGGCGAGCGCCGACCCGACCGCGGCCGCAACGGAGTCGTATCTCGCGAAGATCCGGCCTGCCTGCCGACGCCTGCCCGCTGAGTAGAGCCGGTTCGCGCGGCGCAGCGCGACCGCTTCCGGGTCGGCGCGCACGCCGAGGTCGAGCACGAGACTGGGCGCACGTGCTGGAGCCGCACGCGGTGACGTCCCACCTCCAGCGCCCGTCCGCGTGAAGGCGACGGTCGCAACCACGAGGCCCGCTGCGACGAGCGCCGCGATCGCCACCACGGCGTACGTCCGTGCGCGAGCAGTCACGGGTCGACGATAGCCGCGCCCTTGCCGCTATAAATTGGATAGCAATGAGGTCGTACCGCGAGTTCCTCCAGGAGACCAAGGGCCAGATCGACGAGATCGACGCCGACCGCGCGCGAGAGCTGCACGCGGAGCGCGACGCTCCGCTCTTCCTCGACGTCCGTGAGCGCACGGAGTGGGACGAGGGCCACATCCCCGGCGCGGTGCACATCCCGCGTGGGTGGCTCGAGGCGCGCGTCGAGCAGGCCGTCCCGGACCGCGGCCGGCCGATCGTCGCCTACTGCGCCTCGGGCAGCCGCTCCGCCTTCGTGGCGAAGACCCTCGAGGAGCTCGGCTACGCCGACGTCGTGTCGCTCGCCGGCGGTATCAACGACTGGAAGCGCCACGGCTACCCGCTCGAGGTCTCGGCGGGGGCGCTCGAGCCGGCGCAGCGCACCCGGTACAGCCGCCACCTGCTCATCCCCGAAGTGGGCGAGGAAGGCCAGCTGAAGCTGCTCCAATCGCGCGTGCTGCTCATCGGTGCGGGCGGGCTCGGCTCACCCGCGGCGCTCTACCTCGCGGCCGCGGGAGTCGGTACCGTCGGAATCGTCGACGCCGACGTCGTCGACGAGACGAACCTTCAACGCCAGATCCTCCACTCGACCGCTTCCCTCGGCGAGCCGAAGGTCGAGTCCGCAGCGCGGGCGCTACGGGCGCTGAACCCCGATGTCGACGTGAAGGCGTACCGGGAACAGCTCACCTCCGAGAACATCGAGCGCGTCCTCGGCGACGGCTGGGACGTGATCGTCGACGGAGCCGACAACTTCCCCACGCGCTACCTCATCAACGACGCCGCGGTGTTCCACGACATCCCGCTCGTCCACGGCTCGATCTTCCGCTTCGAGGGCCAGGCCACGGTTTTCAAGCCGCACGAGGGGCCGTGCTATCGCTGCCTCTTCCCGCAGCCGCCCCCGCCTGAGCTCGCCCCCAGCTGCGCGGAGGGCGGCGTCCTCGGCGTACTCCCGGGCGTGGTCGGCTCGCTGCAGGCGAACGAGGCGATCAAGCTCGCGCTCGGGATCGGCGAGCCGCTCGTCGGCCGCCTGCTGCTCTTCGACGCGCTGACGACGAACTTCACCGAGGTCGCGCTCCGCCGCGATCCCGACTGCCCCGTCTGCGGCGAGAGTCCCACGATCACGGACTACATCGACTATGTGGAGTTCTGCAACCCGGTCCGCGTTTGAGCCTCGTCCGGATCCCTCCAACCCTCCGCGCCGAGACCGGCGGCGAGCGCGAGGTGCTCGCCGACGGCGAGACCGTGCGCGACCTGCTCGACGACCTGAGCTCACGCTTCCCCGGGCTCCGCGGCCAGCTCGAGCACGCGAACGTCTACGTCGGCGGCGAGGACATCCGAACTCGCGACGGCTTCGACACGGCGGTCGCCGAGACCGACACGGTGATCCTGCTTCCCGCCATGGCGGGTGGCTAGCCTCCTCGACTTCGTCGGCAACACGCCGCTCGTCGAGCTCCCGCGGCTCAGCCCGAAGCGTGGAATCCTGCTCTACGCGAAGCTCGAGGGCCAGAACCCGACGGGCTCCATCAAGGATCGCGTTGCGCTCGCGCTGATCGACGACGCCGAGCGGCGCGGAGACCTCGAACCGGGCCGCTCGCTGCTCGAGCCGACGAGCGGGAACACGGGCATCGCGCTCGCGCTCGTCGCGAAGCTTCGCGGTTACAAGCTCACGTGCGTGATGCCGGAGAACGTGACGGAGGAGCGGCGGCGGCTGCTGAAACTCTACGGTGCGGAGATCGTCGAGTCGCCGGGGGCCGAGGGGTCGAACGGCGCTGTGCGCGTCGCCCAGGAGCTCGCGGCCGCCGAGCCGCGCTACTTCATGCCGTTCCAGTACGGAAACCCCGCGAACCCGCGGGCCCATTACGACGGCACCGGCGCCGAGATCGCCGGGGCGCTCGACCGCGTCGACGCACTCGTCGCCGGCCTCGGAACGGGCGGAACGCTGATGGGCGCCGGCGAGCGGCTGCGCGAGGCCTTTCCCGGCGTCGTGGTCGCCGCGGCCGAGCCTCTGCCGGGCGACCCCGTCATGGGGCTCCGGTCGCTCGAGGAGGGCTACGTGCCCCCGATCCTCGACGTGTCGAAGCTCGACCGGAAGCTCTTGGTGTCGAACGCGGAGGCCGTCGCGGGCGTTCGCGCGCTGCTCGACGCGGAGGGCGTCTTCGGCGGCGTCTCGGCCGGCGCCGTGATCCATGTCGCCCGCCGCCTCGCCGGCGAGCTGGACGAAGGCGTCGTCGTCGCGATCCTCGCCGACGCCGGCTGGAAGTACCTCTCCGCGCCGTTCTGGGACGCCGAAGCGGCGGCCGTGGAACGCGAGATGGAGAACGAGCTCTGGTGGTGATCGGCGACGATGTTCGGCGCGCGCTGGAAGAGCACGCACGCGCCGAGGCTCCGAACGAAGCGTGCGGCGTGGTCGTTTTCCGCGAGGGGCGCGCCGAGCGGTACGAGCCGGGCCGCAACCGTGCCGCCTCGCCCTACCGCTTCGAGCTCGACGTCGACCCCGAGATCTGGTTCCTCGAGGACGAAGGCTACGGACTCGCCGTCTTCCATTCGCATGTCTCGGCGCCCGCGCGCCCCTCGCGGACGGACGTCGAGAACATCGGCCTGTGGGCAGGCCGGCCGTACGTGATTCTCTCGCTCGGGACCGGAGAGCTGGCCGCCTTCAGGATCGAAGGCGGCCGCATCTCCGAACTGCAGCTGAGCGCCTAGGTAACGCGGAAAGAACCGCGCATCGACGACGCGTGCGGGTCGCACACGTACGTGTACTTGCCCGGCTTCAACGTCAGCGTGACGGTCTTCGTGCCGACGAACGTGACGGTCGTGAATCGTTTCTTGACCGGACCCTTCAAGTCGAAGTTGTGGATCTTCGACTTGTCTCGGATGACGAACGTGTACTTGCCGTGCTTCAGCTTCGTCACCTTCGTCGTCCCCTTCTTCAGCGAGATCGTGAAGCCGGGGCCGACGGTGCCGGTGAGCTTGACCGCGGTGGGCGCTGCGGCCGTCGAGCTTGCGAGCGCAAGCGTGACTGCAGCGGCCGAGATCAATGTGAGGATGCGTGTCATCGGTCTCCTCGGGTTCGGGTACGGCGTCACGATACGCGCGCCTGGGCCGGTCCGGATTTGTGGTTAACCGAACTTGAACGTGGCCGCGACCAAGGCTGAAGCGGGCTAACCCTCCGCGGCCGCCCGCTCCTCTGCGGTCTCGTCCTCGGCCTGCGCCGCCGGGTCGACGAACTGCACCTCGAGCCTCTCGATTCGGGAGCCTTCGACCTCGAGCACGCGGCACCGAATTCCCTGGAGCTCCACTTCGTCACCTCTTTCGGGTGCCCGGCCGATGAGACCGAACACGAAGCCGCCCACCGAGTGGTAGTCCTCGATCGGCATCGCAGTGCCGAACTGCTCGTTGAAGTCGTCGATCGGGAAGCTGCCGTCGATCCGGATCGTATTTTCGTCGACCCGCTCGACCGACTCGTCAGGGAGATCGAACTCGTCCTCGATCTCGCCGACGATCTCCTCGAGCAGATCTTCGAGGGTGACGATGCCCGCCATCGTCCCGTACTCGTCGACGACGACGGCGAGGTGGAACTTCTCGCGCCGGAAATCGCCGAGCAGCGCCGCGAGATCCTTCGTCTCCGGGACGATGTAGGAGGGGCGCAGGAGCTCCTCGACCCGCACGTTCGCGAATCCCTGGTCGTTGAGGGCCGAGAAGAGATCCCGCACGTGGAGGATGCCGAGGATGTCGTCGAGCGACTCGCGGTAGACGGGATAGCGCGTGTACGGCGACTCGATCACGGCGGCAAGGCACTCCTCCGGCGGCAGCTCGATCGAGAGCGCGACGACGTCCGGCCGCGGCACCATGACGTCCGCGGCCTCCTTGTCGGCGAAGTCGAAGACCTTGTAGAGCATCTCCTGCTCCTCCTGCTCGATCTCGCCGTGCTCGGTCGCCCGCCCGAGCAGCATTCGCAGCTCGGCCTCGGAGAGAGGCTCGCGCTCCGCGCCCGGGGCCTCGAGCCCGAGCCCGCGCAGGATCAGCTCCGAGGAGCGCTGGAGGATCCAGATGAGCGGGTGAGCAAGAACGAAAAAGGCACGCACAGGCGCCGAGACCCCGAGAGCGATCCGCTCCGAGTACTGGAGCGCGGCGCCCTTCGGCACCAACTCGCCGACGACGACGTGCAGGAAGGTGATGATCAGGAAGGCGACCACGACCGCCACGAAGGTCGCCGCCACGGGGTCGAGAGCACGCGCGAGCGCGTGCTCGCCGAGGGCACCGATACCCAGGCTGGCAAGCGTGACGCCGAGCTGCATCGCGGCGATGAAACGCGGCGGGTCGGCGACGATCTTCTGGACGGCGCGCGCACGGCGGTTCCCTTGCTCCGCCAGCTCCTGGATCTTGGTCCGGCGCGCCGTGACGAGCGCGTACTCGGCCGCCACAAAAAACGCGTTCAGCACGATCAGCGCGACAACGCCGATGAGTTCCAACGAAAGGGTCACGTCACTCCCCCGGCCGGCCCGGGCTGACGTCTGAGCGGGTCGTCGTCCAAGGTCTGGCCGGAGTGTAGCGACCGGTTCCGCTGGCACTCGCGAACGTATGTTCGTATACTCGGGGCATGCGCGTCGAGTACCGCGAGGAGCCCTGCAAGAGCGCGCTGAACCGGGTCAAGGGGATGCGATTCGACTGGTCGCTCAACCCCTATATGGGCTGCGTCCACCGCTGCACCTTCTGCTACGTCAGGGCGTTCGAACGCCGCGCCGACCGACCCTCCGACGATCGCTACGGCACGTCGATTCGGGTGAAGGTCAACGTCGTCGACGTCCTGCGGCGCGAGCTCGCCCGAGCGTCCTGGGAGCGCGAGTCGGTGGCGATCGGGGCCGCGACGGATCCGTACCAGCCGGCGGAGGGCCACTACAGGCTGACCCGCGGTTGCCTCCAGGCGCTGGGCAACGCCCACACGCCGTTCAGCATCATCACGCGCGGCCCGATGATCGTCCGCGATGTCGACGTCCTCGTCGACGCGGCGCGGCGCGCCGACGTCTCGATCACGTTATCGATCCCGACCCTCGACGAGGCCGTCTGGCGGAAGACCGAGCCCTCGACGGCGCACCCGCGTCAGCGCCTGCGGGCGCTGAAGACGCTCGTCGACGCCGGGATCAGGGCCTCGGTCGGCATGGCGCCGATCCTCCCCGGGATCTCAGATAATCCAGACCAGCTTGCGGAGGTCGTTCGGGCTGCGCGCGAGGCCGGGGCCTGCGGCGTCTGGGCGAACCTGCTCTTTCTCCGGCCGGGAACACGGGAGCATTTCCTCGAGAGTCTCGCGCGCGACTGGCCGGACGAGCTCGACCGTTACGAGCGGCTCTACCGGCGCCGGGCCTACCTCGGCAAGGAACGGACGAAGCCGGTGCGGGAGCAGGTCGCGGCGCTTGCGAAGGGGTACGGCGTCCGCGACCGCCGCCACATTCGGCTCGAGCCAGAGCCGCCCGCAATCGCGGAGCAGTTGGCGCTGACCGTGTAGTCGGGGTCGAACATCCGACTCGCCCTCGCCGTCTGACCGTCAGCCGGTTTCCAACATACAATCCTGCAGGCCGTGGCGGAAAACGGGCAAGGCCGTAACGAAATCACCTGTCTGATCGTCGATGACCACGAGGTCGTCCGCGAAGGCCTGCGGTTGTCGCTTTCGCGGGCGCCGCACATCCGTGTCGTCGGCGAGGCGTCGGACGGGGCGACCGCGGTCTCGCTCGCCGAACGGCGCAAGCCCGACGTCGTGATCATGGACGTGCGCATGCCCGGCATGGACGGGCTGGAGGCCACAAAGATCCTGACGGAGAAGGTGCCGGAGACCGCCGTGCTGATCTTCACGGCTTACAGCGAGCGGAGTCTCCTCGGGCGTGGGCTCGAGTCGGGCGCGAAGGGCTACATCCTCAAGGAGGCGCCGCACCAGACGCTCCTGAAGGCGATCGACAAGGTCGTCGCCGGCGACGGCTTCGTCGACCCCGCCCTCATGCCGGCGTTCCTCGGCGACGCGCGGGACGACATGCTCACCGGCCGCGAGCGGGAGATCCTCCAGCTGCTGGCCGACGGGATGTCCAACGCGGACGTCGCCTCGCGGCTCTTCATCAGTCAGGAGACCGTCAAGAGCCACGTGCGGCACATCCTCACGAAGCTCGAGGCGGACACGCGTACGCACGCGGTCGCGATTGCGCTTCGCGAAGCAATCATCGACTAGGGCTGCTCTCCTGGTTGCCGCTGTCGTGGCCTGGGCCGTACTGGCTGTGCTCGGGTTGGCCACGAGCACCGTGTGGCTGGCGTGGGTCGGGCTTGCGGGAGCCGTCGCCTCGGCCGGCGCACTCGCGTTCGTCCTGCTGCTCTTCGCCGAGCGCCGGCGCCACCGCGTGGCCGAGGGCGAGCTCGTCGCTCAAGCCAGCTTCCTGGAGTCCCTCGTCGAGTCGATGGGGACGATCGCCCAGACGCTCGAGGCCGCGGAGATCCTCGAGCAGACGAGGCGCGAAGCCGAGCGGCTCTTCCGCGCGCGGGCTCAGATCCTGCCCGCGGGCGCAAAGCCGCGCACGGCCCCGGCCGAGCGGGCCGTCCTGTTCCCGCTTCGCGTCCACGGCGAGGAGATCGCGGCGCTTCGCCTCACGCGCAGACGGCCGTTCGAGCGCGGTGACGTCGTCCGCGCCACCGTCCTCGCGGACTTCGCAGCACGCGCCGCGGAGAACGCTCGGCTGCTCGTCGAGGCCAAGGTGCGCGAGGCCGAGCGGGCACGGCTCTCCGACCAGCTGATCACGGCTGAGCAGGACGAGCGACGCCGGCTGGCGTTGTTCCTGCACGACGGGCCCGTCCAGTCGATGTCCGGCATCGGCCTGATGCTGGACGCGGCGATCGGCTCGATCGAGACTCAGCGTCTCGACGACGCGAAGCGAGTGCTCGCCTCCGCGCTCGAGCGGCACCGCGAGACCATTCGCTCGCTTCGCGACCTCTCGTTCAACATCGAGCCGGTCGTCCTGCGCGATCAGGGCTTCGCGCCGGCCGTCCGCGCGTTCGCGGAGCAGGTCGGGCTCTCGAACCAGGTGCAGGTCGACCTCGACCTGGACGCCGTGGGCAACCTCGCCGAAAAGGCGCAGGTCGGCCTCTACCAGATCATCCGCGAAGCGGTCACCCAGGCGATCCGACGCGGCCCCCCGAGCCGAATCTCGATCCGCGTCGAAGAGGTCGACGGCGAGATCGCCACGGAGATCGCCGACGACGGCACGGGTGAGCGCCGGCGTCGCAGCTTCGAGGCGATCGAGGAACGGGCGCACACGCTCAACGGCCACATGACGGTCGGCGCGGGCGAGAACGGCGGCACGGCCGTGCGGATCGTCCTTCCGGCCTACGCGGCGGAGAGCGAAAGCTAAGATCGCGCCCGCGATGGCCGGCGACGGTTACCTCCTCTTCGTCTCGAAGCCGACGGGGTATGAGCTGCGAGAGCGTGAGGGAGAGCCGCCTTCGGTCGGCGAGGTCGTCGAGGAGGAGGACGGGCGGCTGCGGGTGAACAAGATCGCCCCGTCGCCGCTACCGGGCGACACGCGCCGCTGCGCCTACCTCGTACCTCTCAGCTAGCCAGCTCTTCCGCGGCGATCAGGCCGAGGACCAACGCTGCCGCAAGCCCGCTCGCGTAACCGCCGGTCGCCACTCCACCGACGTCCACGCCGGCGGCGTACAGACCGTCGATCGGCGCGCCGGCGCGGTCGAGGACACGGGCACGTTCGTCGACCGCAACCCCGCCGATCGTATGCGTGACCGCCGCGGCGACGTGCACGGCGAACGCGCCGTGCGGACGCGGCTCGACGTCGCCCCCCACGGCGCGGGCGCGTTCGATCGCCTCGCCGATGGTTCCATACGGGGTCGGCGCATCCAGTTCCTCGCGAGGCACCACGTACCACGCGGTTCCGCCACGCGCGGCGATCGCCTGCACGAGCCCGTTCTCGGACCAGTCGTCCGGGTCGATCGGGATCTCCTCGCCCTCCTCGTCGACGACCCGGGCGCGCAGGCCGTACAGCTGGGCGTGGTCGACGAAGTGATCCTCGGCCCAACGTGCCGGCGGCGCGGGCATGGCACGGCCGTAGAACTCGGCCATCCCATCCGTCGTCGCGGCGCCGCGGGCGGTCGCGAAGTCGAGGCCGCCCCCTTCGCTCCAGGGGTTCGAGCGCAGCAACAACCCGCGTTCACGGGCCAGGCGGACCGGAAAGCCGCCCGTGGCGAGCACGATCGGCCCCTTCTGACCAGCCGCCAGCTCACGCCGGACCTCCACGTTCCCTGCGGCACGAAGCAGTGCGGCCGTCAACGCCCGCGCGCCAAAGCGCCGGCCGACCGTCCGCGGGTTGTCCGTTTCTCTCGCGAGCACGGGCGCACCGAGCCGTTCGAGCCACGCCAGCCCATCGTCCAGGCGTTCGAAAACCAGACGTTGCAGCCGTTCGTCTCCCCGCGGGCAGTCGCGCCGGAACTCCTCGAGCGAGCGGTGACGCCAGACCACGCCACTCGAGAGGAGCATCGAGCCACCCGGGCGGTCCCCCTTCTCGATCACTGTCGGCTTCAGGCCGAGCTCACGCGCCCGGGCCGCGGTGACCAGGCCCGCCATCCCGGCGCCCGCGACGAACAACTAGGTCAGAGAGAAGGTCGCCTTGTGCTCGACGTATTCGACGCGCACGCGCTCGGGGCCCCAGAGGAAGACGGCATAGGTGTTCGCCGCGTCCACAACGCTATCGATCTCGACGCCGAGCTCCTCCGCCTCGTTGATGTGATCGTCCGCCGATTCGACGAGGACCGCGAGATGGTTCAGCAACGGCCGCTCCGGGTCGCCGGGCTCGCCGTCGTGGAGCTCGACGAAGGCACCGCCGACCTCCACCCGCGGCTGCCCGGATGCGCCGGGTGGCGAGTAACGGAAACCGAGCCGCTCGTACGCCCTGGCCGTCGCCGTCGGATCCTCCGAGAACAACGCGACGTGGTCGAGGTCGTACTCGACGCGCGTGTTCGCCTCGACGAGGCCGAGCCGAAGACCCTCGCGGACGTCGAAGTAGGCCTCCCCCGCACGCGGCTGATCGACCGCGAGATCCTGCGGAAGCTCACCCAGCGCCGCCCGCAGGTCGGAGACGCGGAGCCCGACGTGCATGAGCGCGCCGCGCTCGCGAGGCGCTTCTGCATCGAAGAGCGTCAGTTTCCCGCGCCGCGCATCCGAGCCGACAAGCGTGAACTTGTCGGTCCGCTCGATCATGTGCATACCGAGGTGGCGGGTCGCGAAATCGGCGATCGGGTCCCGGTCCGCGACCCAGAGCGCCACGTGGTCGAGCGTCTGAGGCCTCACGACGCCGCCACGATACCTACCGGGTACGTCTCTACCGCGAGCTCTTCCCGGCGAGGGCGTGCTGGAGCTGGGACTTGCTCATCTTCGAGCGGCCCTTGACACCGCGGCGCTTCGCCTCGTTGTACAGCTGTTCTTTCGTGCGGCCCTTCGGCCGGTTCGTCCCGGAGCGCAAGCCGCCGCGCCGGCCCGACGAAATGTCGCGCGTCGAGCTGCGCGAGGACGTTTCCGCCTCGCCCGCGCGGGCCCGCTCCTTGTTGACCGTGGCGGCCGCGATCTGCTTTGCGCGCTTGGTGGATCGCCCTTGCTTTTGCTCACTTTCCTTGATGTGCTCGTACTGGCGTTCGCGCTTCGCGCTCCATGCTTCCTGAGGCATGTGGAAACCCCCTTTTGCTACTGGACGATGCCCTGGTTCTCCCCAGGCGCGCGAGAAATACGCCTAGGTTTCGAGAGGGGGGTTTTGCACGTTGTGCTCGGTCGCGTAGGAATCCACGAGCGGGTTCACGCCGTCCGCGCCCTCGCCGTAGGCGTAGTTGATCTTCACGAACGGCTCCCATTTGTCGGGCAGCGCGTCCTCCGGGAAGATCGCCTCGACCGGGCATTCGGGCTCGCACGCCCCGCAGTCGATGCACTCCTCGGGATCGATGATCAGGATGCGCTCGAACTCGTGGATGCAGTCGACCGGGCAGACGTCGACGCACGAGAGATCTTTGATGTCGATGCAGGGCTCGGCGATGATGTACGTCATCGGAACCGGTCAGTCTACTGAGGCGGTCAGCTCCTCGACGAGATCGTTCGCACGCTCCACGAGCGCCGATTTCACGACCACCTGATCGAAGCCGGCCTCGTGTGCACGGCGCAACCCGGACGTGTCCGTGTGGTTGCAAAAACCGACGATCGGAACGTCGGGATAGGCGTCCGCGACCTCTTCCGGTTCGATCCTCGCGATATCCGCGATCACGAGATCTGGCGGGTCGACGCTCTCGGTCGTCACGAGGTGGTGACCCGGAAGAAGACCCTCGAGCTTGCCGCGAAAGTACAGGTCGACTCCCGCCAGCAGGATCGTCGCCACGTGTCGAGAGTAACACTCGGGTTGGCCCTCCCAAAGGGGCTGCGGCGCGTTGTTAGGCTCGCCGCGTGGCCACCGACGCCGCGCTCGAGCGCGGCCTGCAGCTGATCCGGAAGCGGGAGTATTTCGCCGCCCACGAGGAGCTCGAGGACGCGTGGCGCGCCGCGGAGCCCGGGGAGCGCGACTTCCTCCAAGGGCTCGTCCACGTGGCCGTCGCGTGGTACCAGGCCGGGCGCGGCAATCGGGTCGGTTGCGAGCGCCAGCTCGCCAAGGCCCTCCGCCGGCTCAGCGACTACGGGCCCCAACATCGCGGCGTCGACTTGGCGGCGCTGAGGCCACAGCTCGAGCAGGCCGTCACGACCGCCGAAGGCGGCTCGTTGGCCCTGGCGCCCGTGGAGCTCTGAGCACCGCTCGATCGCTCAATAGGTTCGCGCGCGCGCGCGCGTTGAACCCCCACCCTGGGAGGGGAGAACGCCCCCCTCCCGCTCCGCGCCACGCTACCGGCGCAAAGCGGACGCGTCCGCGCCGCGCGAGTGCCGATTCCGGAGCAGTTGGCGCGGGCCGGCCGGCGTCAGTGCAGGCCGGTCGCGTCGAGAACCCGGTTGAACCCGACGCTCAGCCACCAGATCCGGTCGAAGAAGAGGAGGAGCCCGATCGCGACCAGGAATGCGCCGCTGACCGTCCGGATCGCCACGTAGTGGTCGCGGAGCCAGCGGAACGGGCCCATGACGTGCGTGAACGCGATCCCCGCCGCGACGAACGGCAGCGCGAGGCCAAGCGAGTACGCAAGCAGGAGCACCGACCCCTCCGCAACCGTGCTGCGCGCGCCGGCAAGCACCAGGATCGCGCCCAGCACCGGGCCCAGGCACGGTGCGGCGCAGACGGCGAACGCGGCGCCGAGCAGGGCTCCCGACCCGCTGCGCCTCGCCTCGCCCACGAGACCGGGCGCGACGAGGCGTTCCGGGAGCGGCAGCAGCCCCGCGAAGGCCAGCCCGAACACAACGACGACGAAGCCCGCAACCGCCTGGACGCGGGTCGAGTTGAGCGAGACCGCCTCGCCGACCAGGCCGGCTCCGGCCCCCAGAGCCACGAAGAGGATCGTGAACCCGGCCACGAACGGAAGGCTCGCGAGGAAGACCCGCTTCGTCGTCCCCGGCTCGCCGAGTCGGCCGGCCTCGACGGCGGACACGGCCGAGAGGTAGCCGGGGACGAGTGGGAGCACGCACGGCGCCACGAACGAGACGAGCCCCGCGAGGAAGGCAACCGGGATCTGTCCCCACATCGGCTAGTCGAAGCGCGCCAGCTCTTCGTCGACCCGCTGCTCGAGCTCCGGATCGAGCGGCCCGCGGCCGTTCGCCGAGCGCGCCGGGGCCGGCGCCTCCTCGAGCCGGCCGCGCGACCACTGCCAGGCGGCCGCGCCGAGCAGAGCTGCTGCGAGCCCGAGCCCCGCCAGCGGCAGGACCCAGGCCAGGAGGTTGAAGCCGTGCGCCGGCGGCGACGCGAGGATGGCCTCGCCGTAGTTGTCCACGAGCTGGTCCTTGATCTCGCTCTTCGTCTTCCCGTCGGCGATCGACGCCTTGATCAGCCGCTCGATCTGCTGCGCGGCCGGTGAGTCGGACTGCGCGAGCGTCGTCCCGCACACGGGGCACATCACTTCGTTCTCGAGCTCGTTCAGCGTCGGGTGGCGCTCGCTCGCGAGCGCGGGGCCGGTTGCGAGCACGAGCGCGACCGCGGCGAGCGCGACGCTCCTCATGCGTCGGCCGCTAGCCGCTTCAGGTACCGCGGCAGATCCTCTTCCACCTCGAGCTGCCCGATCACCTTGCCGGCACGGTCGATGAAGAAGATGCGCGGGAGCGGGAGGCCGCCCCACTCGTTGAGGATCTTCCGGCCCTGCTCGCGAACGACCGTGTAGGTGAGGCCGTAGCGGCGGACGTACCGTTTCGCGTCGCCGCCGAAGTCGTCGGTGTTCACGCCGATGAAGGCGATCCTGTCGCCGTACTCCCGCGAGTACTTCTGCAGCCGCTTCGATTCGTACGGGCACGCGTAGCACCACGACGCGAAGAAGTCGAGCACGCGGGGCTTCTCGATCGACGCGAGCTCGACCGTGCCGCTGCCGTCGAGCCGCTCGAGCGTGAAGTTCGGCGCGCTCGGTTCCTTCCCCCTCGAGAGTTGCCCCGCGATGCCGCCGCCGGGGTCGTGCGTGAGCTTCCACACGAGCAACACCAGCAGCCCGGCGACACCGGCGAGCGCGAGCGCCTGCAGGGCCAGCCGCAGGGGTCGCGCGCTCATGCCGCGACGATGAAGACGGTGGTGCCCGTCTCGACGTGGCGGAAGAGCCACTCGGCTTCCGGGATGCGCATCCGGATGCAGCCGTGGGACGCCGAGTAGCCGATCGAAGCCGAATCGGGCGTGCCGTGAATGCCGACGCCCGGCGCGCTCAGGCCCATCCAGCGCGTGCCGAGCGGATTGCCGGGCCCGGGCGGAATGGGCTTCAGCCCTTGCGCCCAGGGCGAGTTGGGCGGATACCACCAGGGGTTCCGCCACTTGACGACGATCTTGAAGCGGCCGAGCGGCGTCGGGTAGCTCGACTGGCCTGTCGCCACGCCGAACACGCGCCACGAGCGCATCCCGCGGTACAGGTACAGGCGGTTCGAGCCGCGGCGGATCACGATCACGGCGCCGAAGGTCGCGCGCGTGAGAGCGGGCGCGATCTCCTTCTGGCGCAGCCGGATCGGGCCGTGCTTGTTCGCGAGGAGCGCGGAGACGATCGCGTACTCCGCGCGACGCTGGTGGAGCGCGCGCCCGGGCTGCGGCTTCGCGATCCACGGCCGGAGCCTGCGAAGGAAGAGCCGGGCCTCCACGGGCTTGCTGTCGAACCGCTTCGCAACCCGGGCGACGTACGCCCGGACGCGATGCCTGCGAACCTGGACGTTCAGCGCGATCTTCGTGTACGGCGCCGCGTGCCTGGCGCGCGCGACCGCTTCGCCGATCCGGGCGGACGCGCCGAGTTGCGAGGGCAACGGCTCCAGTCGGTGACGTGCCACGATCAGCACGAGCGGCTCGGAGAACGACTCGTCCACGATCGCATAGGCGTCGTCGGGAGTGACCCCACCGACCGGGATCCCCGCGATCGTCACTCCCTCCGCGATCAACGCGCCCGGAACCGTTGTGGTCGTCCCGGTCGTCGTCGTGGACGTGGTTGTCGCGAGGGCGGCGAGCGGATGGACGCCCGCCGTCACGGACGCCGCGAGCATTCCCGCCGCGGCGAGCGAAAGCGTCAAAAGTCCTGCGAGAACCCCTCGTCTCACGCGGTCAGTGTAGCCCTGAAGATGCGTGGATCATCGCTGACGACCCCGTCGACGCCTGCTGCGATCAGGCGGTCGAGGAGCTCCGCCTCGTTGACAGTCCACGCCCAGACCGCCGCCCCTCGAGCGTGGCAGCAGTCGACGACGGCCGGGGACGTGACGGCGTAGTGGAGCATGGCCACTTCGGCGCGCGTCGCCGCGAGCCAGCGGGGAAGGCGGCGCGGCAGCACCCGCGCGAGCGCCGCGACCGCGGACGGGACGAGTGGGGCCAGAAGTCTGCGCCGCGCGAGCCCGTGGCGATCGTCCGGGTACGTCAGACCCAGGCGGAGACGCGGTGCGGCCTCCGCGAGCTCCCTCAGCGTGCGCGCCGAGAAGGAGCTCGCCACAGCCCGGTGGATCATTCCATGACGTTCGAGGGCGCGAGCGATCTCGCCGCTGCGGCTCCTTGCCTTGACGTCGACGTGGATGCCGACGCCGTCGACTGAGAAGAGACGGTCGAGCGCCTCGTCAAACGTCGGCAACTCGGGTACCAGCTCGCGCAGACGGGCCAGAGACAGGCGCCGAACCCGGCCCTGGGCACGGCCGTGGCTCACCTCGGCCAGGTCGTCCGAATGCGCCACGACCAGTGTGCCGTCGCCCAGGTCGAGGACGTCGAGCTCCACGAAGTCCACGCCCAGCTCGATCGCGCGCTCGAACGAGCGGATCGTGTTCTCGGGCTCCAGGGCGGCGGCACCGCGGTGGCCGATGCGGACGACGCCGCCGGCCCGGCGGCCGAGGTCGTTCACGCCGTGCGTCGGATGACCACGACGGCGCAGTCGTCGGAGAGCTCGCCGCCCGTGAACGCTTTGCAATCGGCGACGACGGCCTCCGCCAGCTCCTTGGCGGGCAGAGCTGCGTGGGTCGCGAGCAAGGCGTCGAGACGCTCGTCCCCGTACAACTCGCCCTCGCGGCGGGCCTCGATGACGCCGTCTGTATAGAGCACGACCGCCGCGCCTGGTGCCAGCGAAGCGCCGACCTGCTCGTAGACCTGATCCGACTCGATGCCGAGCGCCAGTCCCCTCGCCCGGAGGGTCGAGACTCTCCCGTCTCCGGCGGCAACGACGCGCGGCCGGGGATGGCCGGCGGAGGCGCACGCGACGGCGCCGCTCGCAGGATCGACAGTGAGGTAGAGCATGGTGATGAACTTGCTGAGCGCGACCTCGTCGACGACGACCTCGTTCGCTGCGGCGAGAAAGTCCGCGGGCTCGGGGTGCTCGCGCGCCAGCGACCGGAACACGTACTTCGCCAACGCCATGTCGGCCGTCGCGTCGATGCCATGGCCGGTGACGTCACCGAGCGCCACGGCGAGCCTGCCGTCGTCGAGCGTCAGGAAGTCGTAGACGTCCCCGCCGACGTCGACCCGCGCTGACGACTCGTAGACGTAGCCGACTTCGATCCCATCGACCTGCGGACGGCCCCGCGGCAGGAGCGAGCGCTGCATCGTCTCGGCAAAGCGCTTCTGTTGTTGGTAGAGACGGGCGTTCTCAAGCGCGAGGGCGGCCTGGCCACCGACGGACATGGCGAGCTCGAGATCGCCCACTCCGAGCGGCCTGGCGGGATCCAGCGAGAGCAGCGTCAGCGTCCCGACCACCTCGGCCTGGGTGGAGAGCGGCACGATCGCGGTCGTCGACCCTTTTTCGAGGAAGGGGACGAGGAGGCCGTACGAGCCCCCCAGCTCGTGGGCGACCGCCGGGTCGAGGAGCAGCGGCGCGCCGCTCGCGAAGAGTCGCCGAAGGTGCGGCGAGAAGGGCTGCGGCCTGCGCAGCACGGCTTCGACGGCGGGCGCCATTCGTTCGTCGCGAACGTGCAGCTTCTGGGTCACGAGCGCCTCCTGACGCTCGTCGGGCATGCGGATCCCGACCGCGTCGATCCCGAGCAGCTCGGTCATCGACCGCACGATCGCCTCGAGGGTCGTGTCGAGCGAGAGGCTCTGCGCGAAGGTCCGCGAGATCTCGTAGAGGGAGCCGAGCGTCCTGGCGGCGTTCTGCTCGGCTTCGAGGGCCGCGCGCCGCTCCTCTTCACGCCGTTTGACCTGCTCGTGCAGGCGGGCGTTCTGGACCGCCACAGCGAGCTGGGCGGCGAGGGCGGCGACCAGTGCCCGCTCGTCGCCGGAGAGCCCACTCCCGCGATCGGGGTAGACCGCGAGGAGCCCGATCAGATCCTCGCGGACGCGAAGCGGCAGCGCCACCGCCGCTTCGATCCCCGCCTCGCTGAGCTGTTCGCGTACCGAGCCGAGCCGCGAGTCCTCGGCCGCGTCGCCGATTTCGATCACGTCGCGACCGCGGAGCGGTCCTTGGGCGAGGGCCAGCAGCCGTTCACCGACGGGGGTGTGAGGGCCCGCGAGCCCGCGTCCCGCCGCGGTGACCAGTCGTTGCTCGTCGCCCTCGACGAGATAGACCGCAAGCCGCTCGGCGTCGACGAGCTCCGCCACTCGCGCAATCGCAGTCTCCAGCGTGTGCACGAGTGAGAGCTGCGCGATTGCCTGGCCGACGACGGCGACCAGGGCACGGCTGCGCTCCAGCTCCACGGATTGTTGCCGCATCCGCTCGCTCGTCCGAAGCGCGTGCGCCGCGCGTGCGGCGAAGGTGGACAGGCCGTCGAGCAGTGCATCCGAGGGGACGAGCGGCTGTTCGAAGCGAAGCTGCAGCGCGCCCAGAGGCGGCTGCCCGAGCTGCAAAGTCCAAGATGCGGCCTGGATCGAAAGGGCGCGTCTCGACTCGAGCGCGGCGACGACCTCCTTGCGATCGGGCTCCTCCTGCAAACCGTGAGACCCCGCGAGGTAGAGGTCTTCGCTCTCGTCTACGCGCCAGACCGCCGCTGCCACGGCTCCGGTCCCCTCCGCCGCCAGCTGAGCGATCTGCTCCGCCGTCCGCACTTCGTCGAGCCCCGCGGCGAGCGCATCGCCGCCGAGCCGGAGCAACTCGGTCGCCGCGAGGGCGTTGGCTGCGTCGCCGTTCGCGCCCGATGCGACGATCGCGATCGCCGCGTACTCGGCCGCCAGTCGCGCAAGCGCCTCCTCGGTGGCGGTGAACGGATCGGTCCGGCGATACACCTCGAGTCGGCCCCGCTCGGCATCGCCCACCATGATCGGCAACTGGAGCCCGACGCCGAGCCCGAGGCGCTCTGCCGCCAAACCAGGTTGGGACTCGACGCCTGTCGGCACGCGCGAGCCCTGGAGCTCCGCGCCGAGTGCGCTCGACACCGCGAACACGGCTCGGGCCTCGAGGACGCTCGCCGTCCCATCCAGGACGCGCACGAGTGCGACGTCGGCGTCCAAGGCCCGGGCGAGTGCGGCGGCGACGGCGTGCAGGCCGTCGTCCAGCGGTGCGCCCTCGGCCAGCCGTCGCGCGGCCGCCCCGAACGCGAGCAGCGGCGCGGCAGTATCGCTTGGGTCCCGAGTGAGGGCCGGCTCCACGATCTCACTCTCCTTCCGGAAGTATGGTCGCGACGCTCTCGCAGGCCGGGGTCTTAGACTTCCGCGGATGGCGCAGCCCGCGGAGAAGAGGCCGCCCGAATCGCCACCGATCGATCCAGGGGCGATTCAGCGCGAGTACCGGCGCCAGCGGGCGAAGCGCCAGCATCGCGAGCGCCGCACGCGTGAGCGCCGGGCCGCGAACGCGCGGTTCTGGGTCATCGTCCTGGCGCTGCTCGCGCTCAGCGTCTACCTGAGCATTGCGATGTGGCAACAGGTGCAGAGGCTGTTCGGGCTCTAATGGATTGTGGTGTCCTGCGCGGCGCGAGCGAAGGGCGCCCAGGAAACCTGCTCCCACGTCTCGCACGAGCACATGGGACATCGGGGCAGGTCGCGGCAGACGGTGATCCCGTAGCCACACTCGGCGCAGCGATATTCACCCTTGACATGGTCGCCGGCGGCAGCGAAGACAACTTCGTCGCCGTCGGCGGCAGAGGTCGGATCCTTTTCGGAACCGGTCATTGACCCCCCTGGATCGGCAACGGAGCCATCTTCTCACGAAGATGCACATACTTCCACCGTGGAGACGCGAGACCCCTATCCGCCCAGCCGCGAGGTGACCGGCCGTTCGTTCGGGCGCGAGCGCCTGAGCGGCGCCGCGTTCGCCGATCAGGCCACGTGGGTCGCCGGGCTGATCCTGGCACTCTCGGCCTTCACGGGATGGTATGCGGGCTCGGACTCGGTCGGTCCGACGATCGCCGTCATCGGCTGGCACACGGGCACGCTTGGAAAGCTCGTTTTCTTCATCGGCATCGCCGTCGTTGCGCTGGTCGCTCTGCGCGAGGCCGGGATCGAGCTGCCCCCGGCTGTGCCGGACAGTCTCGTCGTGATCGCCCTCGGCTCGCTCGCGACGATCTTCGTGCTCATCCGTCTCATCTCGATCCCGGACGAGTTCCTGCCCGCGAGCGGCCGCGGGATCGGGATCTGGATCAGCCTGCTCGCCGCGCTCGGCGTGATCGGGGCGGGGTTGCTAAGAGCCAGCGAAGAGCTCTAGCGACGAGCAAGCCGAGCACGGCGCCGGCGAGCACGTCCAGCGGGTAGTGCACCCCCACGTAGACGCGCGACCACGCGATCGCGGCTGCGAGCACGAAGAGCGCCGGCGCCGCGCGCGGCGCCGCGAAGGCGAGCGTCGCGGCGCACGCGAAGGCGACGGTCGCGTGGCCTGACGGGAACGAGTATGTGTGCGGCACGCGCACGAGCGGCTCGGGCTCGGGATAGACGGACGGCGGCCGCGGCCGATCCGTCATCTGCCTGATCGCCAAGGCGAGCAGGTCGCTGACCACGACGGCGGCCGCGACCTGCGCGAAGAGCCACGGGCGGCGCAGGAACGCGGCGACCGCCAGGCCGATGACGAGCCAGATCAACCCGTGGCCCCCGAGCCAGGAAAGCGCCTCGAAGACTGGGTTCAGCCAGCCGACCCGATGCTGGACGACCCACCGCTCGAGGTGCCTGTCGTAGCTCAGGCCGGTAGCAGCTGCTTCGCGTGTTCAACGAGCTGCTGGGGATCGAACGGCTTGCCGAGAAACCCCTGAGCCCCGCGGGCGGTCGCCTCTTCGGCAGCCCCCTCGTCGACCTTGCCGCTGAACATCACGACCGGAATCGCGCCGACACCGTGCCGTTCCTGCAGGCGGCGCAGCATCTCCCAGCCGTCGACCTCCGGCATCATCACGTCGAGCAGGACGAGGTCCGGCGACACCTCCTCGAGCACTGCGAGCCCTTCCTCGCCGCTGCCCGCTTCCCGCACCGCGTACCCGTTCATCTCGAGGTTCACGCGGACGTACTCGCGAACACGTTCGTCGTCGTCGACGATCAGCACGAGTGGGCCCTGCCGGTCGGAGCCGCTCCCCGGGCCCGACCGGTTGAGGAAGCTGTCGAGGTCACCGCGCTTGTAACGGCGGTGTCCGCCGGGTGTGTAGAACGCCGGGACGCGACCCTGATCCGACCACTTCCGAATCGTGCTCTGCGCTACGCCGAGGTACTTCGCAGCCTGTCCCAGCGTGAGCCACTCCGGATCGCTGGCAGGCGCACGCCGTCCAGGGAATTCTCGCCGCGCCATGGTGGCGAAGTTACCCAAAGCTTCTGATTCTTAAAGATGATTTGCAAATCGAGTCCCTATGGGTTCTGCGTGGTCAAAGGTGGCACCGTCCGCAACGAGGTCTGCTCGCCGCCCGGGCGCGGGTTGTCGTGAAGCGCCTGGCCGAGCGCGATTCCGAGCCCAAATGCGAGGAGGACGCCGACGACGACGAGGATCCGATTCCGCGACTTGACGCGCCGAGCCCGGCGCCGGTCGCGGAGCTCGCTCACCCTCGCATGCTGGTCCGGGATCAAGGCTCGTAGTCCACCGCGCCGCGCGAGTAGAGGTGAAAAGCCGCCTCGGTGACGGTCGCGAGGCGGCCCGGCCAGCCCGGCGCGGGCTCGATCTCGGCCACCGCCTGCCTGCTCCAGGCATCGGCGCCGCCGTAGGCTTCGGCGAGCTCCGCAAGCGTGAACGTCTGGCCGACGCGTCGGCGAAGCTCGGCGACGACTGCGTCGAGCTCCGACATGACCAGCTCGCCGCGCGGCCTCTCCCGCACCTCCTCGTGAAGGCGTCGATGGCCCCGCTCCCACTCGAGTCGCGTCTGGTCGAGCGCTACGGGCATCACGGCCGGATGCTAGAGGCGTCTCGGCGGCTCACTCGACTCCTGGGTCGTCGGTACAACAGCCCGAGTCGGGCCACAACGCGTCGAGTTCGGCCAGAATCTCGTCACCGAGGGCGTAGCCGGGACGCGCGAGCGCGAAGGCGGCGTGCGCGTGGAGGCACTTGAGGCTGCCGGGGCGGGTGGAGCCGCCGATACCGCCGGAGAGCTCGGGGCGCAGGCGCCGCTGCTCCTCGTTGGCCCGCCCGAGGCTCGCTCGCAACCGTGGTTCCCGCCGCGAACGTTCGGACCAGCGCTCGACGCCGCCGGCGGCCTCGAGTCGCGCTATCGCAGCGACGAGGTATCGGCAGGTGACGTAGAACGTCGTCGGAAACGGCTCGCCTGCCTCGTCGAACGGAGCCTGCTCGGTCACCGCGGGCCTGCCGTACGGGCAGCGCACCACGACGCGGCGAAACGCGCGCGGCGGACGGCCTAGCTGCCGGGCGACGACGGCTTCATCGTCCATGCCGCCTGATCGTACGTTCGACTCGGCTCCAGGCTTCCGCTCCCTTGACGATGAAGAGCCGCTCGCCCGGCTTGACATAACCGAGCCGGCGGGCCTCGCGAATCAGGGCGGAATCGGTTGCCGCGTCCGCGAGCTTGCGCTCGAGAGCCTTCCGCTGTGCACGCAGCGCCTGCACGTCGGCGTCGCGCTGCACGAGCGTCCTGTGCGTGTCGACGTACGTTCGGACCGGCCGGTAGTAGAGGAGCGCGACCAGGCAGAGGGCGCCGACTCCGAGCCAACGTCGGACGAGCGCCGCTCGGCTCGGCTTGCGGCGGCGGGATTTCGCTCGGGCGGCGGCCATGGGCCGTCGGTGTTCGCCGCGCCCCGCGGGCCTTCCTGCTAACCCTCCTAAACGGTCTCGACCTTGATGACGTTCGTGGAGCCCGCGATGTTGACCGCCGTGCCCGCGGTGATCACGACGCGCTCGCCCGGGTTTACGAGGCCGGACTCGCGGGCGGCGTTCATGGAGGTCTGCCAGAGCTCTTCGACGTCCGCACACTCGCGAATCTGCAGCGGGACGACACCCCACTCGAGCGCGAGCTGGCGCCAGGCGTATTCGTGGTGCGTGAGGGCGAGGACCGGGCGCCGCGGGCGGAGCCGCGCGACAACGGACGCTGTCCGGCCGCTGAAGGTCGGGACGAGGATCGCCGTGGCCTGAAGCGTCTCCGCAAGATCGCACGCTGCGTTCGACATCGCCTGCCCCACGGTTGGCTCCTCGCCGGCCTCAGGCAGCTGGTGTCGGTAGCTGAGGCTCGGCTCGACCGCACGAGCGATGCGGTCCATCGTCGAGACCGCCTCGATCGGAAAGTCGCCCACGGCGGTCTCTCCCGAGAGCATCACGGCCGAGGTCCCGTCCAGGATCGCGTTTGCGACGTCGCTCGCCTCGGCGCGGGTGGGCTCGGGCTGGTGGATCATCGACTCGAGCATCTGGGTAGCTGTTATCACCGGCTTCCCGCGGTCGAGTGCGGCGACGATGATCCGCTTCTGGATCAGCGGCACGAGCTCCGGGCCGATCTCGACACCGAGGTCGCCGCGGGCGACCATCACGGCATCCGACTCCTCGAGCACCGCGTCGAGCGCGTCGACAGCCTCCGACTTCTCGATCTTCGCGATCACGCTCGCCTTCGACCCGGCCTGCGTGATCAGATCCTTGAGGTCGCGCACGTCCGCCGCGGAGCGGACGAACGAGAGCGCGACGAAATCGGCCTCGAGCTGGAGCGCGAACTCGAGGTCGTCCATGTCCTTCCGCGTCAATGCCGGGATCGGTACGGGAACGCCGGGGACGTTGACGCCCTTGTGCGACGTGACGACCCCACCCGCCAGGACGGCGCATTTGGCGCGTCCGGCCCTCACGCGCTCGACCCTCAGACGCACGAGGCCGTCGTCGATCAGGACCTCGTGGCCAGGTTGCAGCACCTCGCCGATCACGGATGGGCTCACCGGCAGGTCGCCGTTGCGGGAGGACTCCTCGCCGACGACGACCACCTCGTCGCCGCGCGCGAGCGTCACCGGCCCGGCGAGGTCGCCGATCCTGAGCTTGGGACCCTGGAGGTCGGCGATGAGCGAGATCGGGCGGCCGTCGTTCGCCTCGGCCTCGCGGATGAGCCGCGCTCGTTGGGAGTGCTCCTCGTGCGTGCCGTGAGAGAGATTGAGCCGGGCGCCGTCCATGCCCGCGACGACCAGCGCACGCACCCCTTCCGCGGTGCCCGAGACCGGGCCGATGGTGGCGACGATTTTCGTCCGTCGCGGCTTCTTCGCAGCCATCGTCACTAGCGTAGCTTCGGCGCGGCGGGGCTCCTTCCCTGTCGCTCGACAGGGTGACGCGCTACCGCGCGAAGCGCGGGAAGGCGTCCCAGCCTGGATACTCGGCGCGCGTGCCCAGCTCCTCCTCGATTCGCAGGAGCTGGTTGTACTTGGCGACGCGATCGGTTCGCGAGGGTGCGCCCGTCTTGATCTGTCCCGCTCCGGTGGCCACCGCGAGGTCGGCGATCGTCGTGTCCTCCGTCTCGCCCGAGCGGTGCGAGATGACGGCCGTGTAGTCGTTCGCTTGCGCAAGGCGGATCGCCTCGAACGTCTCGGTCAAGGTGCCGATCTGGTTCACCTTGACGAGGATCGAGTTCGCAACCTGCTCGTCGATCCCGCGGCGCAGCCGCTCGGGGTTGGTGACGAAGAGGTCGTCGCCCACGAGCTGCACCCGGTCGCCGAGGCGCGCGGTGAGGTCGTGCCAGGGACGCCACTCGTCTTCGGCGAGCGGGTCCTCGAGCGAGACGATCGGATAGGCGTCGACGAGCCCGCCCCAGAAGTCGAGCATCCCGCTGGGCGCCAGCTCCCGGCCCTCGAAACGGTAAGCCCCGTCCCCCCAGATCTCCGTCGCCGCCGGATCGAGCGCGATCGCGACGTCGTCGCGCCGCCCGGCCCGCTCCGCCGCCTCGAGCACAACGTCGATCGCCTGCTCGCTGGACTCGAGGTCGGGAGCGAAGCCGCCCTCGTCGCCGACCGCGGTCGCGAGACCGCGCTCGTGGAGCAGGGCCTTCAACGCATGGAAGACGGTCGCGCCAAGCTCGAGCGCCTCGGCGAACGACGCTGCCCCCGCGGGAACGACCATGAACTCCTGGAGGTCGAGCGAATTTTGGGCGTGAGCACCTCCGTTGATCACGTTCATCATCGGCACCGGCAGCGTCGCGGCCTCGCCGCCGAGGTGGCGGTACAGCGAGACGCCTGCGTCCGCCGCTGCGGCCTTCGCGCTCGCGAGCGAGACCCCGAGGATCGCATTGGCGCCGAGCCGGCCCTTGTTCGGCGTCCCGTCGAGCTCGATCAGCGTCCGATCGAGGGAGGCCTGGTCGGCTGCGTCCTGCCCTCCGACGGCGGCCGCGATCTCGCCTTCGACGTTGACGACCGCCTTCGTCACGGCCTTGCCGCCGTAGGCGCCCCCCTTACCGTCCCGCAGTTCGACGGCCTCGTGGACGCCCGTCGAGGCCCCGGATGGAACGGCCGCGCGACCAAAGGCACCAGAAGCGAGCCGCACGTCGACCTCCACGGTGGGATTCCCCCTCGAGTCGAGGATCTGCCGTCCTCGGACCTGGGCGATCGAGCTCACCGCAGCGCCTCCTTGGCGAGGTCGTAGTAGCGGTCCTGCTCCTCGAGAGGCAGCTCGGTCCAGTTCGTCCCCTCGTCTGCTGCAAGCTGCTCCGCGCGCTCCACGCGCTCGACGAAGCGGTCGCTGACCCGGCGCAGCGCCAGCTCGGGATCGACGTTCGCGTGACGCGCGACGTTGACCGCGGCGAAGAGGACATCTCCGAGCTCGCCGGCGACAGCCGCGTCCGGCTCGCTCTCGGGTGGACGGTCTCCAGCGGCTTCGAGCGCCTCCTTCAGCTCCCGGA
Organism: Gaiellaceae bacterium; assembly: GCA_035554095.1. Taxonomy (GTDB): domain Bacteria; phylum Actinomycetota; class Thermoleophilia; order Gaiellales; family Gaiellaceae; genus 13-2-20CM-68-14. Next base: position 28,584 of record DATMIX010000055.1, read on the forward strand.
TCTCGTCGTCGAGGTCGCCCAGGGCGCCGGCCGTGTCGGGATACTCGAAGCCGACCGCAGCGGCGCGACGTTGAATCTTCCGGGAGTAGACGAGCGCGGGCAGGTTGCGCGGAACGTCGTGGAAGACTCCTTCCCGACCCTCTTGCTCGCGCTTGATCCGCTCCCAGTTCTCACGCACACGGCCGGCCGTCCGCGCCTCGACCGCGCCGAAGACGTGCGGATGCCGAGCGACGAGCTTCGCATGGATCCCCCGCGCGACCTGCTCGAGGTCACCGGCCTCTCGCTCCGCGAGCAGCAGCGCCAGGAAGTAGACCTGGAAGAGAAGGTCACCGAGCTCGTCGACGAGCTTCGGGTCGTCACCTGCCTGTGCGGCGTCGGCGACCTCGTACGCCTCCTCGAGGGTGTGCGGGACGATCGTCGCTGCCGTCTGCTCGCGGTCCCATGGGCAGTCCGTCCGCAGCCGCTCGGTGAGCTGTTGGAGCTCGAGCAGCGCGTCGGCCAGCGCCAAATCAGCCTGTAGTGGTGGTCTGCGTTGCGCTCGCGGGCGGCGCGTAGCCGGTCTGGTAGGCCGTCTTCTTGTCGAAGTCCTTCTTCGCGTCGTTCCACCACTTGGTCATCTCGTCCTGCTTCTTCTGCTGGATGAGCTGCTGCTTGATCGCGGCCTTGACCTGGTCGAACGGGATCGGCTGAGCCTTCTTTGCCTTCTTGACGGGACCGAGCGCCTGGATCACGTGCCAGCCGAACCGCGTCTTGACGGGCTTCGAGATCTCGTTGTTCTTGAGCGCGAAGGAGACGCGCTCGAAGGGCGGGACAGTCTTGATGCAGCTCACCGCCTGCTCCTTGCAGACGGTCAACCGCCCACCGCTCGTTTTGCTCGGGTCGATCGACTCCTTCAGCGCCAGCTTCGCGAAGTCGGCGCCGCCCTTGAGCTGTGCGTAGATCGCCTGCGCCTTCGCCTTTTGCTTCACGAGGATGTGCCGGACATCCCGGCTCTCGGGAAGCGCGGGCTGCTGGTACTGCTCCTTGTGGTCGTCGTAGTACTTCTTCGCGTCATCGTCGGAGACCTCGATGTCCTTCGTCACCTTGTCGTAGAGCTTGCTCCGGATCAGCTGGTAGCGAAGTCCGTCACGGACGTCGGCATCGGTGAGACCCTGGGCCTTCAACTGCTGCTGGTAGCGCTTCTCGACCTGGGCCTCGGTGGCCGGCTTGCTGCCCGTCGGGTTGACGAAGTACTGCTTCTTGACCTGCTCGAGCCGATCGTCGACATCCTTGTCGCTCACCTCGACGTTCTCGTCCTTCGCGGTCTGCTCGTACTCGCTCCGCTCGACGAGGAACTGGATGATCTGGGCGCGCAAGGTCGAGTACGCCTGCGTCCCGGCCTTTGGGAATGCCTTGCGCTGCGCCTTGTAGCTGCGCTTCGCCTGGTCGAGCACCTCGTTGTAGCGCTCCTTCGAGATCGTGTCGCCGCCGACGACCGCGACCGCGTCGTCGGGCACCGAATCGGGCTTGCCTGAGTTGCCCCCGCACGCCGCTGCGAACAGCGCCACGACGGCGAGAATGATGACCAGACGGAAGCGCTTCATAACGTACGAAGAGCCAAGCACGGCCGAAAATCAGGCTGCTTGGCGCGTTTCGAGCATAGCATCGACCAGGCGCAGAGCTCCGCCGAATTCTTCATCTCTTAATGAAACCTCTCTGCGTGCCGTGGTGTAGACCGCCGTGTCGATGCGACCGCGCAGCGCCCGTAGCTCCCCCGACCCCAGCTCGAGGGGCCCGACGGTCGCGCGACCGCCTCGGAAGACGAGATAGTCGGCGCCCAGCCGGGCGAGCTTGAGCTTCGCCTCCTGGATCGCGAAGAGGTTTTCGACCGGCTCGGGCAGCGGCCCGTAGCGGTCCTCGGTCGCGACCTGCAGCTCGCGCAACTCCTCCTCCGACTCGGTCAGGGCGAGGCGGCGATGAAGATCGATCTTCAGAGCCTCGGATGCGATGTAGGCGGCCGGCACGTAGGCGTCGACCCGAGCGTCCACCCGGACGGGCCGCGCGGCGGCGCGGCGCTGGCCCGAGAGCTCCGCGACCGCCTCGTGGAGCAGCTCCGCGTACAGCTCGAATCCGAGCGCGGCGACGTGGCCCGACTGCTCTGCGCCCAGGAGGTCTCCCGCGCCACGGATCTCGAGATCGCGCATCGCGATCGCGAAGCCCGCGCCGAGCTCGGTGTGGTCGGCGAGGGTCGCGAGCCGGGCCCGGGCTTCGGCTGTCAGCTCCTGCGAGTCGGGATAGAACAGGTATGAGTGTGCCGTCACGTCGGAGCGACCGACCCGGCCGCGAATCTGGTAGAGCTGGGCCAGGCCGAGGGCGTCGGCACGCTCTACGACGAGGGTGTTCGCCTGCGGAATGTCGAGCCCGGACTCGATGATCGTCGTCGACACCAGCACGTCGGCGTCGCCGCTCAGGAACGTGAGCATGTGCTCCTCGAGCTCCTTCTCGCGCATCTGCCCGTGGCCGACGATGAAGCGCAGCTCCGGGCAGAGCTGCCGCAGCCCCTCGGCCGCCTCGTCGATCGTCTCGACGCGGTTGTGCAGGTAGAAGGACTGGCCGCCGCGATCCTTCTCCCGCCGCAACGCCGTCTGTACGAGCTCCTGGTCGTACTCGCCGACGAACGTGCGGATCGGCCGACGCCCCTCGGGCGGAGTCTCGATCACGGAGATGTCGCGCAGCCCCGACATCGACATGTGCAGTGTGCGGGGAATGGGCGTGGCCGTCAGCGACAGCACGTCGACCTCGAGCCGCAGCTGGCGCAGCAGCTCCTTCTGCGCGACGCCGAACCGCTGCTCTTCGTCGACGATGATCAGGCCGAGCTCCTTCGGAATCACGTCACGGGAGAGGACTCGATGGGTCCCGATGAGGACGTCGACCTTGCCCTCGGCGTACTCGGCGAGGACGCGCTTCACGTCGGCCGGTGCCCGAAAGCGCGAGACCATCTCCACCCGCACGGGGAAGTCGCGATACCGGTCGCGGAACGTGTTCCAGTGCTGCTGCGCGAGGACTGTCGTGGGCACGAGCATCAGCGTCTGCTTGCCGTTCACCGCGACGGCGAACGCGGCCCGGACCGCGACCTCCGTCTTCCCGAAGCCGACGTCGCCGCAGACGAGCCGGTCCATCGGGCGCGGCGCCTCGAGATCCTCCTTGACGGCCTCGATGGTCCGCTGCTGGTCCTCCGTCTCGCGGTACGGGAACTCCGCCTCGAGCCGCTCGAGCCAGTCGTTCTCGACGCTGTACGGGACGCCTTCCGCCTGCTGGCGGCGCGCGTAGAGCGCGAGCAGGTCGCCGGCGAGCTCCCGCAGGCTCTCTCGCGCGCGGCTCTTCAGGTTCTGCCACGCCTTGCCGCCGAGCTTCGAGAGCGCGGGGCCCTTGGCATCAGCGCCGACGTAGCGCGAGACCTTCCCGATCTGCTCGTGGGGAACGTAGAGGCGGTCCTCACCTCGGAACCCGAGCAGGAGGTAGTCGCGCGTGACGCCGGCGACCTCCTTCGTCTCGAAGGTCTGCAGCCGCCCGACGCCGTGGTCCTCGTGCACCACGTAGTCGCCGGTCCTCAGGTCGGCGAAGCTCTGAAGAGCCCGCCCCAGTCTCGCGTCCGCCCTCGGCGGACGCTTCCGGAAGACCTGCGTGTCGGCGAGCAGGACGAGACCGAGGTCGCGCCAGACGAAGCCCCGCCGCGCAGGAGCGACCGCGAACAGGAGCTCCGCCTCGTCGGGCAGCGGCTCGCCCGGCTCGAGCAAGCGCGCCTCGACCCGGCGAAGGAGGTTCTGCGTCCGCAGGGCCTCGCCCCGGTGCGGGAAGGCGACGACGACCCGCTGGCCGGCCCGCACCAGTGCGCCGAGCTCGTTCTCCGCCTCGGCGAGCCCGCGAGCCGCCAGGGCCGGGCGCTGCGCCTCGAACGAGAACGGCTGGTTCGACGGCAGCGGGTCGAGCTCCGTGGCTCCCGAGAAGTCGAGCTCGGTCCCGAACTCCTCGAACACCACGGTCCGGGCTTCCTCGACCTGCCAGACGAAGTCCGGCGCTCCGTCGAGCGGCGGCACGAGATCGTCGGGAACCAGGGGCGAACCAGCTTCGTCGTCGAGAAGCGTCGGCTCGCTCAGATCGGGCCTCCGCTCGGCGGCCGGATAGACGCGTGCGCGGTCGACGGGGTGAAGGGCGCGCTGCGTGAACGGCGAGAACGCCCGGATCGACTCGATCTCGTCACCGAAGAGCTCGATCCGCAGCGGCTCGCGGCCGGTCGTGGGGAAAACGTCGACCAGACCGCCGCGGACGGCGAACCGGCCGCGCTCGTCGACCCGGTCGGCGCGCTCGTAGCCGGCGAGCGCGAAGCGCTCCGCGAGCTCGTCGATCCCCGGTTCCTGGCCCGGTGAGACATCGATCGGCTCGGGGCGGGCCTCCGGCGGCGGCATCCCCTCGGCGAGCGCCGCGGCCGACGCGCACACCAGCCCGTCCCGGGAGAGCACGTCGAGCGCGCGCGCGCGCTCGCCGACGAGGTGCGGCGGCGCCTCGAGACCCGAGCCCCAGTGGACGCCGCGGCTCGGCAGGAGAGCGACGCGGTCGGGCCCGACGAACCAGGCGGCCGCCTCCGCGGCGTCACGGGCGTCCGCGTCCTCGGGCAGCACGCAGACGAGGCCTCGGCCCAGCCGCTCGTGCAGGGTGGCGAGCACGAAGGGCAGCGCCGGATCGCTGACGCGGGCGCGCGTGGGGAGCGCCTCGACGAAACGCTGCAGCCGCTCGTCCTCGGCGAGCTCCGAAACGAATGCGTGCAGGACAGGCAGGTCCATGACGAAAGACGGAACCGGCGGTTCCGCGCCGGTCATCGTACCCCCGGCCGGTTGGTCAGTTGAAGCGTCGCTGGGTGGCTTCGAGGCCCTCGCGCGCGAGCGTCTCGACGGCGTCGGCGGAGCGCGAGACCAGGCCCTCCACGTCCTCGTCGGGATCGAACCCCGCGAGGACGTAATCGGCGATCGAGCGACGGTCGCCGCGCCCCGGGCGGCCGACACCGATCCGGAGGCGGAGGAAGTCCTGCGTCCCGAGCATCTGCGCGAGCGAGCGGAGGCCGTTGTGGCCGGCGAGGCCGCCGCCGGCACGCGCCTGCAACCTCCCCGCTTCGAGATCGACGTCGTCGTGGACGACGAGCACCGCCCCGGGCTCGACCTTGAAGAACCGCGCCGCGGCTCCGACCGAGCGGCCCGAGTCGTTCATGAACGTCTCGGGCTTGACGAGCCCCAACCGGTGGTCGCCGACGCGTACCTCGGCAAGCCGGCCCGAGAACTTCGAGCGCCACTTGCCGTCGAGCCGCCGGGCGAGCTCGTCCAGCACGAGCCAGCCGGCGTTGTGGCGCGTGCGCTCGTACTCGCGGCCGGGATTGCCGAGCCCGACGACGAGCAGATCCAGCGTCGAGGCGGCGTCGCCCCGACGGAAGAGCCGCATGGATCAGCCCCCGGCGGTGCCCTGATCGCCGCCGGCGTCCGCCTCCGGCTCCGCCGGCGCCTCCGCAGCGCCTTCCGGCGCCTCCTCGCCCTCCGGCACCTCGGCGCCCTCGGGGAGCTCCTCGCCCTCTTCGAGCTCCTCTTCCTCGGGCTCCGGCTCGACGATCTGGGTCGGCATCGTCACCGTCGCCAGGACCGTCTCCTCCGGATCGTCGAGATAAGTCACGCCTTCTCGAGCCTGCAGGTCGGCCAGGCGAAGCGTGTCGCCGATCGCCATCGCGCTCACGTCGAGCTCGAGGCGCTCCGGGATCTCGAGCGGCAGCGCTTCGACGTTGATCTCGCGCTGCACCTGGGAAAGCACGCCGCCCTCCTTGACGCCCTCGGGATCGCCGACGAGCTCGACGACGACCTGCGCCTGGATCGGCTGGTCGAGGCGCACTTCCTGGAGGTCGATGTGGATCACGTGGCCCCGCACCGGGTGAACCTGGTAGTCCTTGAGGATCGAGGCGTGCGCGGTCTTTTGCTCCTCGAGCGTGACGTCGAGGATCGCGTGCAAGCCGTGATCGCCGGTCAGCGCCCGACGCAGCTCGCGCTCGTCCACGCAGATTGGATGTGGCTGCTTCCCGCGGCCGTAGAGGACGCCGGGGATCATTCCCGAGGCGCGCAGACGGCGTGAATCCGCGGATCCACGACCCTCGCGCTCGCGCACGGACAACCTGACTCGCTCGCCGGCCACGGCGGCGAAGTGTAGCGGGAGCCCTCAGGTCGATTCGGCGCCTCGTCGAGGGATGGCGCTTCCCCCGCAACCTGCCGATGTGCACTCGGTCAGCCCTGAATCAGGCGGCGCGGCCGCGCCGAGACAGAAAGGAATCCGAGTGCTCAAGCTTCTTGCTTTCGTGCACGTCTCTGCCACACAGACGATCCGTCGTGAGGAAGGCCAGACGATGGCCGAATACGGGGTCGTTCTCGCGGTCATCGTGCTCGCCGTGATCGCATCGGTCACGCTGCTCTCCACGCACGTGCGCGATGCCCTCACGAGCGTCGCGAACATTTTGCCCGGCGGCTAGCCCGCGCAGCTTCGCGGAGAGGTCGCGGTTCCGGCCGCGGCCTCTTCGACAATTGGTCGCCGAATGCGCTGCTCGTCGCGTCGGCGATTCTCGGGCCGCTTCTCGCCGATCCGCATCAGCTCAATCCGGGTGTGGCCTGCAACCCGAACAAGACCTTCCTGCCTCCCAATCCAAACCGGAGATAGGTGAAGTCCAGGCCGGCCCGACCGTTTGCCGTCGGGGCCGGCCAATCCCTTGCTTGCCTGAACGGCAGTCCGCAACGCGACGCAACGGATCAGGGGCCCGAGGGAGTGCACAACCACACCTCGTGTGCCGGTCGCGCCTCGATCCGCAGCCCTGCCGACCGCACCATGGCCTCGACGCAGGATGCGTTCGGCGCCCACCAGTTGGTCGCGTCGCCGGCGAGGCTGCGCTCGATGAAGGCCATCTTCGGCCAACCAGGGTCGAGAAGGGCCCCGCGGGCATCGAGGTCGAGGTCGGCTGGCGACTCGGTCCGCTCGTCGCCCGGCATCGTCAGTGTCTGGATGACGAGCAGACGCCGGACGGAGGCGGCGACGGCGTCGAGCGCGAGCAGCGGATGGCGCAGGTGGTAGAGGACGCCCATGAAGAGGACGACGTCCCACCGGTCGTCTGAGTCGACGAGGTCGTAGACAGTGCCCTGGCGGAAGTCGATCGTCTCCTCGAGCTGGTACTGCCGCGTCGCCCAGCGCGCCTGCCGGAGGTAATGCTCGTCGGGCTCGAGCCCCGTGACGCGTGCGCCGCGCCGCGCGAGCTCGATCGTGTAGAAGCCGGCGTTGCAGCCGATGTCGAGCGCGGTCCAGCCGCGGAGGTCGGTCGGAAGGTGTGGCTCGATCTCGCGCCATTTGAACGACGGGAAGTCGCCGAGCGGATGGTCGGGCGCGGTTTGCCGGCCATCCGGGAGATGCAGATTCTGGAACCAGGGCGCCAGCGCGCCGATCTCGGGATCGTGCGCCGCTGCCGATTGCAGCGTCAGGCGTGCACCTCCTCACGAACACGTGCAACGTGCTGCTCCAGCTCGCGTGCCCGGTGGCCCGGGGTGTGCGACGCGAGCACGCGCTCCCGGGCACGGTGGCCGACTGCCGCGTCGCCGTGCCGGAGGTGCCGTAGCACCTCCTCCGTGTCCTCGGCGATGAGAATCTCGTGCCCCGGCTCGAAGAACGCGTCGAGGCCCGCCCACCAATCCGAGATGACCGGGAGCCCGCACGCAGCGGCCTCGAAGAGTCGCACGCTGGGCGACCAGCCAGCGTGCACCATCTCCGCCCGCGTGACATTGAGGGTGAAGCGCTGGCGTGCGTAGAAGGCCGGGTGCTCGGGTGGGGGCAGGCTCCCGAGCCGTTCGACGTTCGGCGGCCAATCGATCGAGTCCGGGTACTGCGGCCCGGCGACGGCGAAGGCGTGGGTCGGGAGCCGGCAGGCCGGTTCGAGCAACAGCCGATCGACCTTCGGCTGCCGGTCGTCCGAATACGTGCCGAGGTAGCCGAGCTCCCAGCGCGTCCGCTCCTCCAGCGGCCGGTACACCGCGGGATCCGCGCTGCAGTAGAACGGCGTCGGTCGGCGTGCACCAAGCTGCTCGAGGAGAGGACCGCCGGTGAAGGAGAGGTACAGGTCGAACCGCGGCACGAGCTCGGGCGAAAGGTACTCGTGGTCGCCTCGGGCCAGCCTGGCCGCGGTGACCGGTGTGTCGATGTCCCAGAACGCCGTCACTCCACGGGCTTCAGCGAGCACCCATTCGGCGACCGCGCGGCCCTCAGGGACGAAAGAGCCGACGACGACGAGGTCCGCCCCGCGGATCTCGTTCTGCCAGCGCTCCAGCTCGTCGAGCGTCCGGTAGAGGCCTACCCACGGTGGGGTGAAGTCGCGGTCGGAGGCGTACCAGGGGACGTCCCGCTCGAGGAACCGCACCTCGTGGCCCCTTGCGCGCAGTGCGGCGAGTAGGCCCCGGTAGTTCGTCGCATGGCCGTTGCCCCACGAAGACGTGATCGAGAGGCCGAGCCAGATGGTTCTCACGCACGCACCCCGAGAACGTCCTCTACTTGCTCGGCGCGCTGCGCGTACGTGTGCTCGCTGAGCACCCGTCGAAGGGCGGCGGCACCAATCCGCGCAGCCGCCCCCGGAGTGAGGCGCCGGAGGTGGTTTGCCACATCGGCGCCCGTTTCCGCAACGAGCACCTCCCGCCCGGGCTCGAGGAAAGCCTCGATCCCCCGCCAGGCGTCGGTGATGAGACAGGCGCCCGCGCCGGCCGCCTCGAAGAGGCGCGTCGGGGGAGACCAGCCATTCGAGACCATCGAGTCGCGCGTCACGTTCAGGACGGCAAGCGGAGTCGAGTTGAGCGCGTTGTGGTCCGCCGTGCCCACATGCCCCAGGTAAGAGACGTTCTCGGGCAGCGGCCTGCTGCTCCAGCCGGAGCCGCCGAGCAGAAACCGGCACGACGACGCTAGCTCCGCCGCCCGCAGGAAGAACTCTCCGACCCGCGCCTCCCGGTCGGGCAGCCTGTTCCCGAGGAACACCAGGTCGGCCGCGAAACGCGCATCAGGGGCGGCCGGCCTGTGCGTCTCCGGATCGAGCGCGTTGTAGACGGGAACGCATTCACGCGCCCCGAGCTCGAGGTACCGGTCGACGACAGGGCTGCCGCCGCCGTACGTGAGCACGAGGTCGAACGTCGAGATGCGAGCGGCGAAGCGCTGGTCGGGGGCGCTCAGGGTCGCCGGCGCGTCTACGTCCCAGAAGATGCGCGTCGGTCCGTCGAGCGCAGCGACCGCCTCCTCGAGCACGTCGTCGAGCACACCGACGCCACTCGCCTTGACGACGAGATCCGCGCCGCCCGCCCGACGGACGAGCGTGCGCGCCGTCGCTTCGGTCGGCTCCCACACGACGACTTCCGCCCAGGGCGGAGGGTCGATGTCGCGGTGTTCTTGACGATCGTACGCATCCGGTTCGTAGAACGTGATGTCGTGCCCGCGTTCCGCAAGCGCGCGCACGATTCCGCGGTAGTAGGTCGCGGCGCCATTCCAGTACGACGAGACGAGCGAAGACGCGAACCAGGCCACGTTCATGCCGCCGCCTCCTCGTGGCCGACTCCGATGTCGTCCAGGATGCGGAGAAGCTCGCGCACCCGGTGCGCGCAGGTGTGGCGGGCAAGGATCGTCTCGGTTCCACGCGCGGCAATCGACCGTCCAAGCTCGGGATCGGAGAGAAGCTCGCGCAACGTACGTTCCATCTCCGCGCCGTCACGAGCCCAGAGGAAGTCGCCGTCGCGGAAGAGCCCCTCGGCATCGTCCCAGGGAGCCGAGACGAGCGGAATGCCCGACGCGAGCGCCTCGAAGACGCGGATCGTCGGGATCCCCGGGAGTGCCTCGACGTACGGGCCGCGCGGCACGTGGACCGTTGCCCGGTGCGCCGCGAACGCCTCCGGCGCGCGGTGGTTCGGCAGCCAGCCCCGATAGTCGAGACCGCTCTCCTCGACGGCGCGGACACCTCGCTCCGGGTAACGGACGCCGTGCACGGTGCCGGTCAGGCCCAAGCGACGCACAGGTCCGAAGAGGAACTCCTCGAGCTCACGCGTGCGCTCGCCGTCGCCCCAGTTGCCGATCCAGACGACATCCCGCTTGGGTTCGCGCGGCAGTGGCCGAAACACGGCGGTGTCGGCCGCTTCGTGCCAGATCCACACCGCGTCGTGCCAGCTTCTGTCTCGGTACACATCGGCGATCGCCCGTCCGAAGGCCAAGACGCCCGCGTAGTTGGAGAGGTCGTAGCGGTGGATCTCCTCCAGCCGCGTGACCGCCCGATGATGCGTGTCGTGGAAGAGCGCCGGGACGCCCGAGGCTCCGACGGCGGCGACGAGCCACGGCTCGTTCCATTCGTGGACGACGGCGACGTCGACACCCGCGAGCGTCCTCTTCACATCGAGGCTCCGGCCGTACAGACGGCTCGGGAAGAGCGACTCGAGCTCGTCGAGGGCGGCCGATCCCTGACGTTCGCAGAGGTTCCTGCGCGACCACCCGTCTGCTGGCTCCCACACCTCCACGTCGTGCCCAGCGACGCGCAGCTCCCGGACGATGCCGCGCAGGAAATGCGCGTTGCCGTGGTTCCAGCAGCTCGTGAGCGAGTGCACGAAGAAGACGAGCTTCATGCGGCGACGCGCGAGAGCACGCGATCGTAGACGGCCGTGTATCCAGCGGCCATCCGCTCGGCCGTATAGTCGGAGGCACGCCGGAGGGCCTTTTTCGCGAGCTCGTCCCGCAGCTCGTTGTCTCGGGCAAGGAGGCTCAGCGCGACGGCGAGCGCGTGGCCGTCGTCGGGCGGAGCGAAGAGGGCAGCGTCCCCCCACACCTCGCGCAGGCTCGGGATGTCGCCGAGGACGAGCGCGCAGCCCGAGAACGCTGCCTCGAGGATCCCGAGACCGAACGGCTCGTAGCGCGCTGGGGCCGCGAACACAGCGGCGCGCGCAAGCAGCACCCGTACCTCGCGCGCCGACAGGCGACCGAGTGGCGTTCCCGTGCCGGCGATGACGATCGGCCAGGGCGAAGCCGGGCGGGCCCGCTCGAGCGCGACGGCATTCTTCGCCTCGTCCCAGAACCTTGCGAGCCCGAGAACGAACGGCTCCTTCGCGACCTGCGCCGCCTCGAACGTGCGGCCGTTGTGAATGACGATCCGCTCGCGGCAGAGCCGGTAATGGCGTTCCAGGTCGTCGAGCACCGCACGTGTCGGGGCGACGACGACATCTGCTGCGCGCAGGCCCGCCTCGACGGCCGAGCGATAGCGGTCGAACCGCGGAGGGGGTGGTTTTGCGTGCACCGCCCACCACCACGAGACGACATCGGAGTGGGCGGCGACGATCACCGGGGCGCGCCAAGGCAGCGAGCCGTAGACGAAGCCGTTGAGGTGCACCACGTCCGGCCGGAGGTCGTCTTCGAGTTCGAGCAGCCAGGCGCCCGCCCGGTCGACATCGTCCCAAGGGTCGTCCTCCCACTCGAGCGCGAACGTGGAGACGTGGACATTCTCCGCGGGCTCTTCCGGGGGCGGGCCCATCGTCGCGATCTGCACGTCGGCCTCGAGCGAGCCGGCGAGCTCGTGCACGTAGGTCCACACGCCGCCGACCGTGTCCGCGGTGGTCAGAATCCTCATCGGCCGTAGATCCGGTCCAGAATCTCCGCCACGCGGACGATCTCCGCCGCGCCGGCGGCGTCGAACCGCTCGCCTGCCGCAAGGCGCTGCGCCCACTCGACCGCTGCCCGCCCGGACCATTCGTCCGGAGGCTCGACGAGCGGCTGCGACGAGGATCCCTGCAACAACTCGCAGCGGAAGTCGTAGAACGACCCCCCGAGGTTGGAGACGCGCACTCCTCCCTCGGTGCCGTGGAACGTCGCCTCGATCCGGGCGTCCGCGCCTTCGTGAAGGTCCCACGAGCAGGCGATGCGGACGTGATCGAGCTCGGCGGTCGCCCACGTCTCGAGCGGCGTGCCGCGCAAGCGAGACGCGACGGTCATGGGCTCGAGGTCGAGCGTCCAGACAGCGAGGTCAACGAGGTGGATCCCGAGGTCGATCACGCAGCCGCCGCCGGCGAGCACTGGGTCACGTGACCATGTCTTGCCCGGACTGTGGGCATTGTGGAAGACGAGGTCGGCCGCGAAGACCGCGCCGAGCTCCCCTGAGCGGACGCACCTGCGAGCTACGCGGAACGCCTCGGCATGACGATAGGAAAGGTCGACGCCGAGGAGCACGTCGGCGGCTTCGGCCGCGGCGACGACCGCGCGGACCTCCTCCGCCGTGCGGCCGACGGGCTTCTGCACGAAGACGGGAAGTTCACGTTCGAGCGCGGCGAGCGCCTGCTCGGCATGAAGGCCGCTCGGCGTCGCGATCACCACGCCGTCGATGTCCGACGCGAGCAGCCGCTCGTACGAAGGGAGGGCGCCCTCGACGAGCGGGTCGGCGACGGCGGCGACCCGTGCTGCACCTGAGCGCTCGATCGCCTCGAGCCTGCTGCTGCCGATCCAGCCGAGGCCGAGGAAGCCGAGCCGCGGGGCGGTGACTACGGGCATACCACCGCCTTCACGAAGCCGTTCGGGCGGGTTCGAGCGAGTTCGAACGCACGACCGAACTCATCGAGGGTCAGCCGGTGGGTGACGAGCGCCTCGAGGTCGAGCACCCCGTCGCACGCCAGACGCACCGCCTCGCGCATACCGCCCACGTACGCCTGAGGCTCACGCTCGTGTGCGTTCAGCACGTCTATGCCGCGCCAGTTCCAGCGCTGCATGTCGACCGTCCGCGGGCCGTCCTGGTGGAACCCGGCGACGACGAGCCGCCCGCCCGGCGCGACGAGTCGCGACGCGGTGTCGAGCGCGGATTGCGTACCCGCCGCCTCGACGACGACGTCGAATTCTCCGTCGGCTCTCGTGTCCCGGCGAACCGCCGTCACGTCCGGGAGCAGGTGGGCGACAGTCGTGCCGAGAAAGCCCATCCCCACCACGGCTACGCGTTCACCGGCGCGGACACGAGCGCGGCGCGCCACGTTGACGGCGCAGGCCAGCGCCTCACCCGGGAACGGAAGCCCGTCGAGCGCCGGCGGCAGCTCGACCAGCGTCTCAGCGCTCGCCACGTCCCACTCCGCAAACCCGTGGAAGCAGAGCGCAGCGACCCGACGGCCGTCGGTTGTCCGTCCCCAGACTTCGTGGCCCGGCGCGCCCGCCTCGGCCGGGTACGAGAACCATTCTCGCCCTTCCCAGAACGGAAGTGACGAGCCGCAGACACCGCAGCCTTCGATTTCGATCAGCACGTCTCCCGGGCTCGGGCGCGGCAGTGGGACATGCACCGTCCGCGCGGTGCGGCCTCGCGCCACCACGACGCTCCGCATCGTCCTCAAAGCGACGGCTATCCCACCACCGCCTTCGGTCGCCCCGCCGCCCGGGCATGGTGCGCGGCGAGCCACCGGTACAGCTGTTCCACGCCGTCGCGCACATCGACGAGCGGCCGCCAACCGGTCGCGTCATGGAACCTGCGGGTGTCCGCGACGTAATAGCGCTGGTCCCCCGCCCGGGGCTCCGCGAAGACGAACTCCGGCTGCCGTCCGTGCAGCTCGCCGATGAGCTCGAGCACTTCGAGGAGAGACGCAGCGTTCTCGGGACCTCCGCCCATCGTGAAACCCGTTCCGCTGACCCCTCCGGCATGTTCGTGGGCGAGGCGCATCGCAGCGACGAGATCGTCGACGAAGAGCAGGTCGCGCACCTGCGCGCCGTCGCCGTAGACGGTGATCGGCAAGCCCGCGAGCAACCGGATGGCGAAGTGTGCGACCCATCCCTGGTCCTCGGTTCCATTCTGATGCGGGCCGTAGATGCAGCTCATCCGAAAGACGACGGCTGGCAGCCCGTATGACTTGGCGTAGTCGAGAACGTACTGGTCGGCGGCGCCCTTCGAGCATCCATAGGGCGTGCAGAAGTCGAGTCGGCGCTCCTCCGACAGCCCGCGCGCACAGAGCGTGGCGTCGCTCGGAAGCCACCGTCCGTCCTGCCGGTCGAGCGGGAGGTCCGGGAGCGCACCGTAGACCTTGTTGGTCGAGGTGAAGAGAAGGAACGGCGGCTGATCGAGGCGACGCAACTCTTCGAGCAGCGTCAGCGTTCCACGCAGGTTCACGTCGAAGTCGTCAAGGGGCTCGGCGAGCGACTTCGTCACGGCGACCTGCGCCGCGAGATGAAAGACGCGATCCACGCCCACAAGCGCGCGACGCACCGCGTCGCAGTCGCGCACGTCACCTCGCTCGAACCGCACCGCGGCGCCGCAAGTGTCGGCGAGAAAACGCAGGTTCCGCTCCGAACCCGGCCGCGAAAGGTTGTCGAGCACCACGACCTCGAGACCGTCCCGCACGAGCCGGGCGCTCAGGTTCGTCCCGATGAACCCGGCACCGCCGGTGACGAGCGCTCGGCTCATCGTGCAAGCCCCCGTACGACCAGTTCATGCGTAGCGGCTTCGAAATGATCGTCGGCGGACTGCGTCTCGAGCCACGCCGCGAGCTCGACCAGCCCGTCCTTCAGAGCGACCTGTGGCTCGTAGTTCAGAAGCTCCCGCGCACGAGAGATGTCCGCGAAGCAGTGCCGGATGTCGCCGGCACGGAACTTGCCGGTTACCTCGGGCTCGAACTCGGCGCCGAGGGTCTCTCCGAGGTTCCGGGCGATCTCGTTGACGGTGAAGCTCTGCCCGCTGCCGACGTTGATCGTCTGTCCATCCGCGCTGAAGTTCTCGAGCGCGAGGACACAGGCCCGGGCGACGTCCCGCACGTTGACGAAGTCTCTGCGCTGCCCGCCGTCCTCGTAGACGAGCGGCGGCTTTCCGTTCAGGAGGCGGGACGCGAAGATCGCGAGCACCCCGGTGTAGGGGTTCGACAGGGCCTGGCGCGGGCCGTAGACGTTGAAGAACCGCAGCGCAACCGCCGGCACGCCGTATGCCTCGCCGTAGACGAGGCAGAGCCGCTCCTGGTCGTACTTCGTCAGCGCGTAGACGGACGAGTTGTCGCACGGCTTGACCTCCGGGGTCGCGAGCGGGGTCAGGTGCTCGCCCGCTTCCCCCCTGGGCTCCCAGCGCCGTGCCTCGAGGTCCTCACGCCGCCGCTTCGCCGCGGGCACGGGATGGTAGAGGCCTTCGCCGTAGATCGACATGCTCGACGCGACGAGGAGCTTCCCCACGGGCTTGTCGAGCATCGCCTCGACCAGCACCGCGGTGCCGTGGCTGTTCGCGGAGACGTATTCGTCGATCTCGTACATCGACTGTCCGACGCCGACGCGCGCGGCGAAGTGGAACACGGCGTCGACGCCCTCGAGCGCCTCCCGGACGATTCCCCGCTCACGAACATCGCCCACGATCAGCTCGACGTCGTCAGAGAGGTGGTCCGGGCGCTCCGCGGAGCCGTGCACCTGCTCGACGAGCGAGTCGAGGACCCGCACGCTGTAGCCGCGCTCGAGCAGCAAGTCGCAGAGATAGGACCCGATGAAGCCGGAACCTCCGGTGACGAGAATCGTCTCCAACGACAGCCCTCCCTTCCCAGTCGCTCTCACTGCGGCTTTCCGTTGGGGACGCCGTGAAACGTTGCCTCGACTGGATCTATGTCAATGGCAACATCGCCTTCTCGCCCCGGTTTGCGCCGCCTGAGTGAGTAGCCCACCGCCGCCCGGGTACACCGCTTATCGAATGACGCCGGCGACCAAACGGATGCTCGGATACGAGTTGCTGCGGGGATGCATTCCGCTCGAGGCGGTCGACCGCGCGCTGCGCCACGTCCACCTCGACATCGTGCGGCGGGGGCTCCCGCAGGAGTGGCTGTCGCAGTGGCTCTGGAACGCCCACTGGTTCCCGCACCTGCGGTGGGATGCGGAGATCGTGTCGCTGCTCGACCACCTTCCCCAGGAACTGAAGGAGGGGCAGTTGTGCGACCCGCAGATCCTCCTCCAGATGCCCGATGAGGCAGAGGACGTGGACCTGGAACCCCACCTCGATCAGGAGCCCGGGTGGGCCAACGGTCGCCGCTACCGCCGCATCATCGGGGTTGCGCTGACGCGCAACGACCTGAGGAACGGTGGCCTCACCGTATGGCCTCTCGATCGCGGCGAGCCTTCGCCCGTAGAACTCGACCCGGGAGACATCGTCGTGATGGATCCGAGCCTTCCCCACGCCAGCGGGCTGAACGGCACGGGCCAAATACGGTACGCCGTCTACTTCAGGTTTCTCGAGACCGAGTAGCGTCCAAAGGCCGCTTCGGGGCGGTCACCTTGCTGGAGGTTCCTGGCGGACGTTCCTCGACTGGCGCAGGCGGTCGAATTCCCGCTCGATCTCCGTCAGCTCCTCGTCGGAGAGACGCTCGAGACGAAGCAGGTCGGATCGCGCCGCGCCGACCGCGCGGATGACCTCGTCGAGCTTCAACTGCAGTGCCCGTGTGTCTCGGTTCTGCGAGTACTGAAGCAGTACGACGAGCAACAGCGCGAGGATCGACGCCACCGCCGACGGCACGAGGAGCCAGCCGCTCGAGAAGTCGACGAACGGGCCGAGGGCGACCCACACGATCGTGGCAACTACCAGGCCCACAAACGCTGCCGCCGAGCCGACGAGCCCTGGGGCGGCCCGCGCGAACGGCTGCACGAGCTGCTTCAACCGCCGTTCCGCGAAACGAGCTTCGAGAAGGGGCTCTCCTCCCCTTCGGTCGTCTCCTCGTGAGAGCTCGTCGTGATCTGCTGTCTTGTCGGCTTCCCCGCTCACGATGCCTTGATGGGATCGGTTCGACGTGCTCCCGGACGAGCTGCCTGACTGCGTCTCATGAAACCCTCCCCTGGCGCCTCGCCGGCGGTTACCCGGTCTCGGTCGCACTAATCGGATTCCCGACCGCAGCGCCGTTTAGCGGGCAAAGGACGGCTTCTAGCTTGAGAAACACAAACCGGTTTGCTAAAACCCGGCGGCGGGACACGAGTCTTTTGTCCCTCAGCGGCCATAGGGGTTCCAGATGGGTATGTCATGCGGCGGATCCGACGACCTCTTGTTCGACCCTGCTCGGGAGCCGGTCGAGGCCGGAACCAGCCGTCGCCAGCTCGTCGGCCGCGGGGTGATCGCCGGTGCGGCGCTCGCCGCAGGGATCACACTGCTCGGGCCGCGCACCCGCTCGGCGAGTGCGGCGCCATCGCAGGCCCAAGATCAGAAGATCTTCAACTTCGCCCTACTCCTCGAGTACCTGCAAGCTGCGTTCTACGGCGAGGCTGTCAGCCAGGGGCGGCTCCGGGGCGAAGTTGGCGAGTTCGCAGAAATCGTCGCGGAGCACGAGCGCGAACACGTGAGGTACCTGAAAGAGGCGCTCGGTCCGCGCGCACGTAAGCGGCCTTCGTTCAACTTCGGCGACGCGACGCAGGATCAGGGCAAGTTCCTGGCCGCCGCCGTTCTACTCGAGAACACCGGCGTTGCCGCGTACAACGGACAGGCCGCCAACCTCACGAAGAAGGCGCTGGTGGGCGCGGCTGAGATCGTCTCTGTGGAAGGGCGGCACGCAGCCTGGATCAGCGATCTTGCCGGACAGGATCCCGCTCCGCGCGCGGCCGACCCCGGCGCCACCGCCAGCGAGGTGGTGTCCATTCTCGACAAAACCGGCTATTTGAAGGTCGCATGAAGACAAAGACACCAGCGAGCACGACAGGCGACAGGTTCGGCCCATGCGAGGACGCCGTACGCACGATCGCCGAGATCGACGTCGACGGCGTGCTTCAAGAGACTGCCGCAACAGCATTCACAGGAAATCGTGCCGCGTTCCTGCGCCGGTCTCTCGCCGCCGCGGGCGCCGGCGCGCTGTTCGCGGCGGCCGATGCAGATGCTGTGACCGCGACGACGAAGAACGACGTCGCGATCCTCCGGTTCGATCTCGCGCTCGAGTACCTGCAGGCGGGTCTCTACACGGAGGCGGAGCGGTTGGGCGCGTTGACATCGAAAACGCTCGCCTGGGCCCGCGTCGTCGGCGCACACGAACGGGCGCACGTGCACGCGATCAAGGATCTCCTCGGGCGCAAGACCGTGCCCAGTCCCGGCTTCAACTACGGGAGGGTGACCTCCGATGAGCAGGCGTTCATCAAGACCGCCGTCGCCTTCGAAGACCTGACCGCCGCGCTCCTCAAATGGCAAGCGCCTCGCCTCGATTCACGCTCGATCCTCGCCGCCGTCGTAACCCTGCACTCGGTCGAGACGAGGCATGCGGCCTGGATCCGGCACATCGTCGGGTTGAAGCCCGCGACGACGGCGTTCGACAAGCCGGCATCCCAGCAGAAGATGGCTCAGCTGATCGCCTCGACACACTTCGTCGCGTCAAAGCCGAAGATGTCGAATCGAGGGCAACCCCGGCTCACAGGCTGACGATGCCGAAGCGGCGGACGGCGCTCGCGCTGGGAGCCGGCCTCGCTCTACTCGTCGTGGCGACCGGCCTTCGATCGACGGTCGGCGACGGCCGTTCCGGCAGTTCCGGCGGCTCGGCTCTCACCGCCCTTTCGACGGCGGCCGGGCGGGTGCCGCACCCCGAGCATCCTGCGTTCGTCGTCGGCCGGCCGGTCCGCCTGCGCAAGCACGAGACGCGCGCACGTTTCGCTCCCGTCACACGGGCCGTCACAGCCCGGAGTAGTCCGTCTCCGACCGCAGTCCCCGTGGCAGACCTCGCGACCGAGACTCCCGAGGGGACGACGAACATCGTGCTCGTCCTCGGTGAAGTGACGAAACCGAGCGGTCAGCAGGTTCACATCCGCCTGCCCGTTCTACCGAACGACCGGACGGCGTGGGTTCCGCGTCGAGCCCTCGGCGGCTACGGCTTCGTCCACACCCGCCTGGTGGTCGATCGCGAGCGCTTCACAGCCACGCTCTTCCGCGACGGCCGCACCGTCTTCCGCGCCGCGGTCGGTGTCGGCCGCGCAGAGTCGCCCACACCAACCGGGCGGTTCTACATCCGCGAGGAGCTCACCGGGTTCGGTAATCCCTTCTACGGGCCGATTGCCTACGGCACGAGCGCACGATCGGAGGTACTAACAGACTGGCCCGGAGGTGGGATCGTCGGGGTCCACGGAACCAACGAGCCGGAACTGATCCCGGGCCGGATCTCGCACGGCTGCATCCGTCTGCGAAATCCGGACATTCTCCGGCTCAGCCGCCTGATGCCCGTCGGGACGCCGCTCACGATCCGGTAAGCCTCCGCCCCGAGCGCTAGCGCGTGGTGCCGACCCAGTGGGCGTCGCTGATCACGAACCGCGTTGAGCTTTTCACTCGCACCCGAAAATCAAGGTCACGATCAAGGCCTTGCCTGGTGAAGGTCGTGAACGTGCACGAGAAGCGGCTCCACATCCGGATCCCCCTGCGCCGGACCGAAGGTCCTTCGCCCGAGCAAAGGGTCGTCTCGCTGTGGATGCGAATCACGCGAGTGCCGACGCGCACCCGCACGCCATCGATCACTCGCAGCACCTTGGCGGTGGGCCAGTACGATCGGAGCTCACGGCCTGCCGCCGGCGCCCCGACGACGAGCAGCAAGACGCTGAGGACGATCACGAGCCTCACGCGGGCAGCGCTCCTTCCGCGCCTTGTTTAGCGAGGCCCATGAGTACGAAAGGCAGGTGTATGGCAGCATGCGCCAGGATCCCTCCATGTTTCGCCACATCCGCGTCGTCGATAAGGGAAACGTGCCGCCACCACATTCGCTTCAGGACCGGAATGCCGAGGAATGGTTCGACCGGGAAATAGCTCGGCTGCGGCAGTCGGTCGAAGACGAGGCGCAAGGCCAGGCGGTACATGAACGCGGCGCAGCTGCTCGACCGCGGCGCACCTTTCGTTGGCGGGTCGCGATTCCCGGTCGACGGGGAATCGCGCCTGGAGCATCACGGCTTCCGTGGGGTCCGATCAGCCTTTTGCGTCAAACGCAACGGTTCGTCCGCAGGCGCCGCTTCGAGATCGCCCTGTACGGGCTCGGCATCGGGATCTCGGTGGTCGTAGCCTGGCTCATCGCCCACTGACGAATCGGCTGACCCGAAGCTCACGCGACGGGTGAGCCCGAGTGACCAGGCCTGAGGGCGTTTTCGATCGCTGCGTCCGACGCTTCGCCGTTGTCGGTGCGCTCTGTGCGAGGCATCCCGAGCAGGTCTTCGAGTTGCGCGCTCATGCCCCGGAAGACGACGAGCATGCTCTGAAGCCGCTCTTCGTAGCGCTCAGCCTCAGCTTGCAGCAGTTCCACCCGCTCACGCGCCTTCGCATCGGCCTGGCGCATCCTTGCCTCGACCTCGGCGTCTGCGCCGGCGAGACGCGTCTGTGCGTCCTCCATGATCCGCGCCGCCTCGCGCTCAGCCTCCCTCCGCCGCTGCTCTGCAAACGCATCCGCGGCAGCTCGCGTATCCCTGGAATGGGCCTCGGCGTCGGCTCGAATGCGACTTCCCTCCGCACGGTCACTCTCGGCGAGGTTGCGTGCCTCCTGGACCTCGGCCGCGGCCGCGGCCTGAGCTTCCGTGCGTAGCCGTTCTGCTTCCTCGAGCGCCGTGCTGCGAATCCTCGCAGCGGCTTCGCGCGCCGACTCGAGAACCGTGCCGACTTCCTCGCCGACGGCGGAGAGATCGGCGGGTGTCTCTGCTTCCGCCGGTTTAGCCTCCTCGTCGGCAACATGCTCGGCCGGCGTTTCTACACTGCCCTCGACAGTCCCGGTGTCCTGCGCCTTCTTCGCATACGCGGAGACTCTCTCCACTGCGCCTGTCGAGCTACTGCCCTCACTCGAAACCTGCTCCTGCGATTGTTCAAGCGACGCATTCTGCTCGTCACGCGCCCACAACTTGCGTCTTAGGTTCGTCATGCTTGGTTCTCCTTTGGGTGGATGGAACGAGAGCCGGGCGGCGGATCTCGCGCGATCTCGGCGGGCTCGTCGAGATCGAGCGAGACGGACTGCCCCGATCCCGAGCACTGCGAGGGACCCGGCTAGGAATGTTACGGCGGCGACCACCATGAGGCGAAGGAACGTGCTGCTCCCAGAGCCCTGCGATGCGGCCGCCGGATTGCGAGGGCGTGCCTGCACCGATTCGAGCACCGTCTTCGTCCCTCCAGCCGACGGCCGGGGCTGATCGAGCGGAAAGGCTGACCAGAGCGGGTTGGCGTTGGGGCGCGGGCCGGTGTTTCGCTGCTGTGTGTCCGCAAGCGCCGGCGGCACCCACAGCACCGCCGTACAGGCCGCGATCAGCGCGAAGGGAACGGATCGGAAAGCGGCCCGTCGAGCGAAGTGATTCCTATCGTGGCGCGTGGCCTTACATCGATCATCGCTGGGTGCCGCGCCGAACGCCCGTTGCCGCTCCGAAGCCACCGCAGACCCCTTTGCCGCCAGACGAACCTCGACCATAACGGGTAAGAAGTCGATCTGCAAACCGGATCCGTGCGGGCCTGCGGGCAATCGGTGGCACCGAAGCCGTGCTGGGGCGCCGACGAGCGGTCTGGAAGAGCTGTTTCGTGTAAGCCGTGCTCTGCGTCGTCGAACCCCACGCGTCGGGGTTAGCGGAAGCGAACCTGGGTCATCGCTCGCCCACGGTCGGCACCGCTGGTCACGTCGACGATGATGATTGGCATTTGGCCGACGAAGCCGCCGCCGAGGCCGATCGTGTAGGCCCCGTGCGCACCGGTCGTCTGGTGCTCGCGGAACGCCTCGAACGACGCGATCGGCCGGCTGTCTTCGATACCGCCGTGTCCGCCAGCGTCAAAGACGTGGAAGCTGCTCGCCTGCAGCCCGGTGACAGGTTCGCCGGTGCCGCGGTTCACCGTTACGACAATCGCGACGTGGGAGGTCATGCCAATTTCCGCATTCCAACTCGCCGCAGCTCTCACCGATAGCGCAGCCATTGTTTGTTCCTCCTCGCCTTAGCTCACGGTCAGAGCGTCCGAGTCTGACACTGCTCCCTCGCGATGTCAGCAGCGCCCGGTCTCGACGGTCAAGACGAGAAGCAGGCGAAGTCGAGGATCGGGTGTAGCTCGATCGCGTCGGAACCACGCCGGTTTGCCCCGGGTGCAGAAGTTCGCGCTCTTTGCGCTGATTTCGCGGACATCCCCTCTTCGAGGGATTCCACACCGCGCACAACCGCGTAGAGTCGCGCCCGGCGTCGTCGCGTCAGAAGCCCAAATTGGGAGCGCCTGCGGTTCACTTCAAACACGAGTTGTCCACAGTTTCCACACAGAAAGTGGGGAGTGATTTCTGCGCCCGAGCAACAGCCTGAACGGCAGCCTGCGCCTCAGTCGGAGCTTCCGGGCGACTTCGTGTCCGAGGACTTGCGTGCCGACTGCGCCCGCTTCCTCGAGGAGCAACGGGCGCTGATCGGGCGACGCGCCGACCTGCCGCCCCCAAGTACGGGGTGGGTGCCAGGCGGCGTCGAGAGTGAGGGAGACCCCGGAAACCAGCGCGCTAGCTAGTTGGCGTTCGGCTCCTCGAGCTCGATCTCGACGACGCAGGACACGCGTGCGTGTAAGGGCTTATTCATGCGTGCTTGATCGGCCGTGTCGCGGCGGCCAAGGCGCTGCGCTTGAGGGGCAGATGCAGACGGGCGCGCTAGGGAGAGGCAGGGCACACCCTCGCCTTGGCCGCAGGTTCCGAGCGTAGCGCGTTTGGCGGACTTGCCCGCTGAACCGAGATGGCGGCTGCGGAGGAGGCTCGAGCGTCAGGAGAAGAACGGCACACCGCACGTTTGAGCCGTTCCTGCTAGAAGAGCTGGTTCTCGCCGCCGAAGATCGCGGAGACCGAATCGTCGGAGAAGACGTTCATGATCGTCTCGGCGAGGAGGCCCGACACCGGCAGGACCGTGAGCTTGTCCGGCTTCTCGAGCGGGTCGACCGGAACCGTGTCGGTGACGACGATCCCTCGGATCCCCTCGTCGTCTGTGAAGCGCTGGAGCGCGTCGCCGCAGAAGATGCCGTGCGTGGCGAAGAGCCACACCTCTC